>CAUYTX010000437.1:0-14070 GCA_963575665.1 Gammaproteobacteria bacterium
CAAACTTTGCTGGCGAACTCCGGCCTCTTAAGCCGAGAGAGCCCAGTTCGATTATGGGGCTGTGGACCATATGGGGGTATAATTCAAAGGCTAGAATAGTCGGCTTTTAACCGATCTATCCGGGTTCGAGTCCCGGTGCCCCTACCATATGAAAACACATTACCTAATAGTAGCGGCGTACCCGTGAGCTATTAGTAGTCCTGCAGGCTAGTGTGTTTCCATATGGTAACCATAGTGTAAAGGTTTAGCACCTCACTCTGTGAAAGTGATAGAATGGGATCGTTCCCCATTGGTTACCCCAAATATTGCCGCGTAACTCAGAGGCAGAGTAATCGCTTGATAAGCGATAAGTCGACATTTCGAAATTGTCCGTGGCAACCAAAATTCAATGTAAATACCAACATGTTAAAGTATAAAAAAGAAGATTCATATGTGGTAGTCGGCCCGGGTAGAACCGGAAGTAGATACATAGTAGATATTATTCGTTTAGCATATAATAAACATAGAATAAAATTAAATTATTGCATGCCTACTCTAACATCTGAAAATTTTGAATCTTTGGGTACAATTTATCATAGTCATAATTTGGAAATTTTTAAAATAAAAAATTTAAACACTAAATTTATTCTAAGTACTAGGAATGTTGTCGATTCGGCATTAAGTTGGTGTGTGCTTGACAATAATGCGTGGGGCACAAATCCTATAAACAAATACCATTTGTATCCTAAAAGACATACATTGCATAATTTTTTCATAGAAAACTACAAAAAAACTATTCCTTCTTTTTATTTAGATCCAGAAGTATTAATGTCGTGCTATAACAGAGTTAAAATGTTCTATCAATCTATTACAAAAAAAGAGTTAGAACGATCAATAATTATTAAGTATAATGAAACTCCGATATTTCTTAATACTATAATTAATAAATTAAATTTTGAAATACCTGCTATATATTTTAATATGTTTGATGGTATACTTTTACCCATAAAAAATCCAGGAACACCTAACCAATGGATTAAAAACTGGAATGAAATTGAAGATCTAATATTGCCATTAGAAAGTAACCCTGAAAATTTGTTTAACATTTAAAGCGTCCGTAGTATAATGGAGAATACTCTAGGCTACGAACTTAGTAATGGTGGTTCGATTCCATCCGGACGCACCAATCACGGAAGTATGGCTGAGCATGGTTTAAGGCAGCAGTCTTGAAAACTGAAGTTCCGAAAGGGGCCGTGGGTTCGAATCCTACTACTTCCGCCACTAAATAAATGTATGATATTAAAAAATATACAAGATAAATTTTATATACAATCAGATAATAAAGATTTGTTTAAAATATTTAAATTTGGTAATAACATAGATTGGGGTCAGGTATCTGTTTTAGATTATGGGTGTAATCAAGGCAATTACGTTAGACATGCTAAACCCACAGTATCTCCGGATAGATATTTAGGAGTTGATATTAATCAAGCTAGTATTACACAAGCTAAAAAAAATCATCCAGACTATCAATTTTTACATTATGATCAATGGCATCCTAGTTATAATCCTGACGGTGATAAAAATATATTTCTTACAGATTGTTTAACTCGTAAGTTTGATGTAGTTATTGCTTATAGTGTGTTTACACATACACCAATGTTACAAACGTGTGAGCAACTAGCTGACTTAAAAAAGTTATTAAATCCAGGAGGTTGTATATTGGCTACGTTTTGGCATATAGAAGTATTTCCTCAAATGTATAAAATTATTCGTCGTAAACATAATTTGCCAAATTATAATTGTAATCCTCCTATATGCAATCAAGTTTTTTATTGGTTAGATCGTACTCAATTTATCATAGATCAAGCAAATATAGATAAAGATTCATGTATTAATCTTGATACGTTCTACAAACCCGATACTATAACAAGAAATTTTAAAGGGTCTGAATTAATTGGAGCATTGCCTATGCTACATGTGCAATGGCTCTATAAAATAATTTAGTACGTTTGAATACCATTAATTCCTCCACTAAATAAGTACATGAGAATACATGAACTAATTGTTGAAACTCCTGAAGAAGATCGTGCTATTATTAGCCTAGCTAATGTAATATACGACTATCTACAGCAATATGCAGATACTGATTTAGACTACGATGAAACAGGCGTGATACATATTGGACGAATTGGAGATCTATTTGATACTCCGATCCCTGCCATGGATAGAGTTCGTTTAGAAATAACCTCAGACGAAGCTATTATAGATTTAGCACGTAGATTAAATGGTAAAGCTACTCCAGAAGATAGTCATTTCGGACAATGGGATCCCATGGAAAAAGCAATATCGTTAAATGCTGATTATTTGTCCTCTAACCGTATGCGTAATATTATAGCACACGAATTAAGACATGCTATGGACGATATGAAATCGTTAAACAGAGCTAATCAAAGTACACGTTATCGTACAGCAAGAAATCCTGCAGATCGAGAAAATCCAGATGCAGCATATAGAGCAGAGCCTGCAGAGATCAATGCTCGATTTATTGAAGCATTACATATATTAACACCAATAATATCAAAGTTGGCTAATTTAGATCCAGCAACATTTAGAACAAAGATGACAGCATATCTAAACAAAGCATTTGATGTTAAAGATATTGCAGATTTTTATCCAGAAAAGACAGCAAGTCCACACTACAAGAGATTGCTGCAAAGAGCATGGGCATATATTGATAAAGAACTAGCTCATGTACAATCAAAAACAGTTGACACAGCGGCGTAATAAGTATATAATATACTTGCGACCGTGAGTGGAATCGGCAGACCTCTGCTTATGCAGGATGGGGCGCAGTCTTAGACACAGCCTTTGTAGGTTCAAACCCTACCGGTCGTACCAGTTAATGAATTAAGGAACGGTCCCATAATGGTATTGGAGTGGATTGCTAATCCATCGACTTTCGAAAGAGGGTTTCTGAGTTCGAGTCTCAGTCGTTCCGCCAAATATGTATCCCTAGTGTCAGCGGCAGCACGGCGGTCTCCAAAACCGTTAGGCTTGGTTCAAATCCAAGGGGGTATGCCAAATAAGTGTGTCGGTGGCGGAGAGGCCCAACGCAACAGTCTGCAAAACTGTCAAACCGTCGGTTCAAATCCGACCCGGCACTCCAACTAAGATAGTAAATAAAATTATGCGGGCATGGTGCTAGTGGTAACACATAACTTTGCCAAAGTTAAATTACGAGTTCGATTCTCGTTGCCCGCTCCAAACAACACGGCCACCGTCTCTGCAACATAGTTGTACACGGTGGTTTTTCTTTTTAGGATAGCAACAGCAAACTTCCAAATCTTTTCTTGAAAAAAAGCCAAAAAATGCTATCCTGTTTTATTATGCAACCTTAGCTCAGTTGGTAGAGCGCAAGCCTGAAGAGTTTGGCGTCCCAGGTTCGATCCCTGGAGGTTGCACCAATCATGGTAGAGTAGCATAGTGGCTAATGCACCAGCTTCATACGCTGTTTATCGTGGGTTCGAGTCCCACCTCTACCACCAAATTCTTATTTGCTATTTGCAAATAGCAAATGCTTTTTTAGGATACTAACTGCAATACCCTTTGGTTAATTCGCTTCATGCGATATTTGGTTCAATTCCAAAAGTATCCTGTTTTATTCAGTTCCTTAGTTTAATGGTAGAACGCTGCTTTGACTTGGCGAAGATGAAAGTTCGATTCTTTCAGGAACTACCAACTCTCTGTAGTACAATGGATAGTACCACTCACTCCTAACGAGTTAATAGGGGTTCGATTCCCTTCGGAGAGACCAAATAGTACAATAAATATATTTTATGCGTACCAAAGATCAAATTGATAATATTAAAAAAACAATTAGTGATCCGTATGTAATAGAAGACTTTATAACATCTGCCGATGTTGCGTATTTGACAAAGTTATTTGAAGAACATTCAAATATAGATAAAACACATAAAAATACAGGTCCAATTACGCTAGATCTACATTGTGTAGATGATATAGTTGTATCTAAATTAATTAATAATTTACAAAATTTAATAGGACCGTTTGAAATAACAGCCGCGTTCTTTTTTAAAACTTCATATCCGCATATCATACATAACGATGACACATTTGAATTGCCAAATACTGTATTCAAAGCAATAACAATTCCATTAAAAACTTATGGATCGGACAGGGTGCCAGATTTATGTTTTTTTGATCAATTTTACTTTCATGGACCTGCAAAGTTTTTTAATGGTGACTTAGATATACTTACACACTATAATAAACAAATATATGATTATATAGAAGTAGATGGTATTAGTAATACTATGCTTATAGATGAATCAACAAGGATTACATACTTTACGCATTTAAAACCTAACTGGTTAACAGGTCTTACAATGTGGGGTGCGCTGAAATGGAAACCCACTAGTGCATTAATATTTGATAGTGTACGTTTACATTGTGCTAGCGATTTTAGAAAATTAAATATACAAAGTAAGCTAGGTATTAGTATTTTTACAAAGAAAAAATAATGTTTATTTGGCAATATGTAGATTTAGATCCAGAAGAAGTTAACAAAATAAAAGAAAAATATCTTTGTAGATTACCACCTACACCTGAGTTTTATCAAACTTTAAATTTAGGTATTACTGAATTTATAGGAAGACCTGTTTTTAAAACTGTGTTGATTACACAAGTAGCACATGGCAGAGGAATGATACATAAAGATTTTAGACCAAATGATAATGTATTAGCTATTAATATTCCTTTAATCAATTGTGAAAATTCTGTTACTGAATTTTGGGATACAACCGAAGATACTAATCGTATACAGTATACATCTAACGGAAGTCCTTATAGGGGATTTAACAGATCTAGTTGCACTAAAATTGACGAATTTAAATTAACACAACCTATATTGTTTAGAACAGATGTACCACATTCATTAAATAATTATTCTAATAAAAATAGATTAGGTATTAGCATTAGATTAGTAACTGATCCTTGGGATTTAGTGAGTGTGAGCTAGGTTAGCAATTACTTTTGCTACATTAGCTGTATTAAACGGAATATTTAAAATTAAGTGTTGACTATCATTAACCCAACTAATTGTTCGATGTGTTAGTCTTGTATTAACATAGTAAACTTGTCCATGTTGTATGTTCATTTTACGATCATCCATCCACCAATCATATTGCAAAGGTCCACAGTTTTTTAAAAATATAATAAGACGAAATACATCTCTAGGCATACTAGGATGATCTCTGTGAGGTACAAAGTACCCTCCTGTATTTGATTGTACAATGAATGTTCTTCCCAATGGTGTCCACATATTAAGAAACGAGTGTAAACTTGTACAGGCATTGTACACATCTGTTTTTTCACTAAATTCTAATTCACTTAACCGTCTGCCAGCAGCAAATGATGCTTGTGCTAAACTGGGAACATCCTTATGTGTTTTTCCAGGAAGGTTTGTTAATGTTAATCCTTTCCTATTATTAGGCCTATCAGTTCTTGGTAGATAATCTATCCAATCATTTTTAAATTGATCTATTTCTTGATAATACTGGTTAAGATCAATGTTAATATTCAATGGTTCAAATGGACCCAAATTAAGCAACGCAAGTTCGTTAGCCAATTGGATTTGAGTTACATCGGCATTGTAACTTGCAGATTTTCCGCTAACACCGGGTGGAACAATAACAGTCATATAGATATTTAATTAAATAAAATGCCCCTATGGACAAATTTGGTAAAGTCGTCTCTCTCAAAAGGAGAAGTTTTCTCAGTTCGAATCTGAGTAGGGGTACCAGGGCTTTTGGTGAAATGGATATCATATCGGTCTTCGAAACCGATGGTGGGAGTTCGATCCTCTCAAGGCCCGCCAATACTCTCCTATAGGTAAATGGCATACCAGCACTTTGGTAAAGTGCAATTACAAGTTCGATTCTTGTTAGGAGAACCACTTGACACATAGAGTAAATGATGTTATACTATATGCATACGTTAAGCAATTAACATTGTTCTTTAAAAGTTAAAAAGTATTTTGCGAGTGTGGCGTAATGGTAGCCGCATCAGACTTAAAATCTGAGGTCGTAATGGCGTGCCGGTTCGAGTCCGGCCACTCGTACCATATTGAAATGCATTAGGTATTGTATCAAGTAATGTAATTGCTTTGCCAGCGGTGTTAGTGTGTTTCTATATGATTTCCTGGCGTTCGTATAATGGATAATACAGGGGATTTCTACTCCCTAAATAGCAGTTCGATTCTGTTACGCCGGACCAATAGTCAATCCAGATTTAATTGCCAAAGGCCGTATCAACAAATAAATAGGAGCGAGACTTGGAAGTCAGAGAGGTCTTATACACCTTTTAGCGCCAGATTAGCGTTCTTGAGAGGGTTCGATCCCCTCCGCTCCTACCAAAGATAAAAATTATGGAAGAAATAAAACTATTTTCAATACCAATTTATAAATTTAAATATTCAGATCATATCGAATTTAAAGAATCAGTAACTCCTTTTTTAGAAAATGAAGATACTTGGAAAAGAGTAAATTCATTAGCTACACATATAGATTTTACTAATTCCAATTTACATAAAATGGATGCATTTTCTCCTATTAAAAATTTTATACAAACTAATATAGAATTGGTTATGGAAGATTTAGGATTTCAACCCAACATACAAATAACAGGAATGTGGGGAACTAGACATCGTAACGCTCAGTATCATCATAGACATAATCATGGAAATAGTTTTTTGGCAGGAATTTATTATCTAAACGGTAATAATAATTCCGGTACTACATTTTTTAGTCCACATAATAGTCATTCGCAAATTATACCTGCTGTAAAAACTGTTCACAAAATGCAGAATTCTTGGGTTAATCCGTTTCAAGAAGGAACTTTAATTATATTTCCATCTTGGTTAGAACATTCAACACAACCAAATACATCTAAGTCAATTAGACATATATTATCCTTTAATACTATGCCACTGGGCCCTACAAATACCGATATATTTGATAGATACAATTTTCAAGACATATCAAATGTAAAAATGGTTGAGTCGATATTTGACGACTTTAAGGACACAAGAAGTATCTAGAGTTATATAAATACTGTACTATGAGTAATTCTATAGAACTAATGTGTGGCCCGAGTAATAATGAAAAATTATTATCTCTATCTATTCCAGAAAATAATGATCCATTAACTAAAATTTTAGTTGGATTTACAGGAGGTATAATTTGCGAATGACTATTATGTGGACTAAAAAATGTAGTACCGGAATTATTATTACCGTTTAGATAATAAATTCCTGCCAAAAAACTATTTCCATGATTATGTCTATGATGATACTGAGCGTTACGATGTCTAGTTCCCCACATTCCTGTTATTTGTATGTTGGGTTGAAATCCTAAATCTTCCATAACCAATTCTATATTAGTTTGTATAAAATTTTTAATAGGAGAAAATGCATCCATTTTATGTAAATTGGAATTAGTAAAATCTATATGTGTAGCTAATGAATTTACTCTTTTCCAAGTATCTTCATTTTCTAAAAAAGGAGTTACTGATTCTTTAAATTCGATATGATCTGAATATTTAAATTTATAAATTGGTATTGAAAATAGTTTTATTTCTTCCATAATTTTTATCTTTGGTAGGAGCGGAGGGGATCGAACCCTCTCAAGAACGCTAATCTGGCGCTAAAAGGTGTATAAGACCTCTCTGACTTCCAAGTCTCGCTCCTATTTATTTGTTGATACGGCCTTTGGCAATTAAATCTGGATTGACTATTGGTCCGGCGTAACAGAATCGAACTGCTATTTAGGGAGTAGAAATCCCCTGTATTATCCATTATACGAACGCCAGGAAATCATATAGAAACACACTAACACCGCTGGCAAAGCAATTACATTACTTGATACAATACCTAATGCATTTCAATATGGTACGAGTGGCCGGACTCGAACCGGCACGCCATTACGACCTCAGATTTTAAGTCTGATGCGGCTACCATTACGCCACACTCGCAAAATACTTTTTAACTTTTAAAGAACAATGTTAATTGCTTAACGTATGCATATAGTATAACATCATTTACTCTATGTGTCAAGTGGTTCTCCTAACAAGAATCGAACTTGTAATTGCACTTTACCAAAGTGCTGGTATGCCATTTACCTATAGGAGAGTATTGGCGGGCCTTGAGAGGATCGAACTCCCACCATCGGTTTCGAAGACCGATATGATATCCATTTCACCAAAAGCCCTGGTACCCCTACTCAGATTCGAACTGAGAAAACTTCTCCTTTTGAGAGAGACGACTTTACCAAATTTGTCCATAGGGGCATTTTATTTAATTAAATATCTATATGACTGTTATTGTTCCACCCGGTGTTAGCGGAAAATCTGCAAGTTACAATGCCGATGTAACTCAAATCCAATTGGCTAACGAACTTGCGTTGCTTAATTTGGGTCCATTTGAACCATTGAATATTAACATTGATCTTAACCAGTATTATCAAGAAATAGATCAATTTAAAAATGATTGGATAGATTATCTACCAAGAACTGATAGGCCTAATAATAGGAAAGGATTAACATTAACAAACCTTCCTGGAAAAACACATAAGGATGTTCCCAGTTTAGCACAAGCATCATTTGCTGCTGGCAGACGGTTAAGTGAATTAGAATTTAGTGAAAAAACAGATGTGTACAATGCCTGTACAAGTTTACACTCGTTTCTTAATATGTGGACACCATTGGGAAGAACATTCATTGTACAATCAAATACAGGAGGGTACTTTGTACCTCACAGAGATCATCCTAGTATGCCTAGAGATGTATTTCGTCTTATTATATTTTTAAAAAACTGTGGACCTTTGCAATATGATTGGTGGATGGATGATCGTAAAATGAACATACAACATGGACAAGTTTACTATGTTAATACAAGACTAACACATCGAACAATTAGTTGGGTTAATGATAGTCAACACTTAATTTTAAATATTCCGTTTAATACAGCTAATGTAGCAAAAGTAATTGCTAACCTAGCTCACACTCACTAAATCCCAAGGATCAGTTACTAATCTAATGCTAATACCTAATCTATTTTTATTAGAATAATTATTTAATGAATGTGGTACATCTGTTCTAAACAATATAGGTTGTGTTAATTTAAATTCGTCAATTTTAGTGCAACTAGATCTGTTAAATCCCCTATAAGGACTTCCGTTAGATGTATACTGTATACGATTAGTATCTTCGGTTGTATCCCAAAATTCAGTAACAGAATTTTCACAATTGATTAAAGGAATATTAATAGCTAATACATTATCATTTGGTCTAAAATCTTTATGTATCATTCCTCTGCCATGTGCTACTTGTGTAATCAACACAGTTTTAAAAACAGGTCTTCCTATAAATTCAGTAATACCTAAATTTAAAGTTTGATAAAACTCAGGTGTAGGTGGTAATCTACAAAGATATTTTTCTTTTATTTTGTTAACTTCTTCTGGATCTAAATCTACATATTGCCAAATAAACATTATTTTTTCTTTGTAAAAATACTAATACCTAGCTTACTTTGTATATTTAATTTTCTAAAATCGCTAGCACAATGTAAACGTACACTATCAAATATTAATGCACTAGTGGGTTTCCATTTCAGCGCACCCCACATTGTAAGACCTGTTAACCAGTTAGGTTTTAAATGCGTAAAGTATGTAATCCTTGTTGATTCATCTATAAGCATAGTATTACTAATACCATCTACTTCTATATAATCATATATTTGTTTATTATAGTGTGTAAGTATATCTAAGTCACCATTAAAAAACTTTGCAGGTCCATGAAAGTAAAATTGATCAAAAAAACATAAATCTGGCACCCTGTCCGATCCATAAGTTTTTAATGGAATTGTTATTGCTTTGAATACAGTATTTGGCAATTCAAATGTGTCATCGTTATGTATGATATGCGGATATGAAGTTTTAAAAAAGAACGCGGCTGTTATTTCAAACGGTCCTATTAAATTTTGTAAATTATTAATTAATTTAGATACAACTATATCATCTACACAATGTAGATCTAGCGTAATTGGACCTGTATTTTTATGTGTTTTATCTATATTTGAATGTTCTTCAAATAACTTTGTCAAATACGCAACATCGGCAGATGTTATAAAGTCTTCTATTACATACGGATCACTAATTGTTTTTTTAATATTATCAATTTGATCTTTGGTACGCATAAAATATATTTATTGTACTATTTGGTCTCTCCGAAGGGAATCGAACCCCTATTAACTCGTTAGGAGTGAGTGGTACTATCCATTGTACTACAGAGAGTTGGTAGTTCCTGAAAGAATCGAACTTTCATCTTCGCCAAGTCAAAGCAGCGTTCTACCATTAAACTAAGGAACTGAATAAAACAGGATACTTTTGGAATTGAACCAAATATCGCATGAAGCGAATTAACCAAAGGGTATTGCAGTTAGTATCCTAAAAAAGCATTTGCTATTTGCAAATAGCAAATAAGAATTTGGTGGTAGAGGTGGGACTCGAACCCACGATAAACAGCGTATGAAGCTGGTGCATTAGCCACTATGCTACTCTACCATGATTGGTGCAACCTCCAGGGATCGAACCTGGGACGCCAAACTCTTCAGGCTTGCGCTCTACCAACTGAGCTAAGGTTGCATAATAAAACAGGATAGCATTTTTTGGCTTTTTTTCAAGAAAAGATTTGGAAGTTTGCTGTTGCTATCCTAAAAAGAAAAACCACCGTGTACAACTATGTTGCAGAGACGGTGGCCGTGTTGTTTGGAGCGGGCAACGAGAATCGAACTCGTAATTTAACTTTGGCAAAGTTATGTGTTACCACTAGCACCATGCCCGCATAATTTTATTTACTATCTTAGTTGGAGTGCCGGGTCGGATTTGAACCGACGGTTTGACAGTTTTGCAGACTGTTGCGTTGGGCCTCTCCGCCACCGACACACTTATTTGGCATACCCCCTTGGATTTGAACCAAGCCTAACGGTTTTGGAGACCGCCGTGCTGCCGCTGACACTAGGGATACATATTTGGCGGAACGACTGAGACTCGAACTCAGAAACCCTCTTTCGAAAGTCGATGGATTAGCAATCCACTCCAATACCATTATGGGACCGTTCCTTAATTCATTAACTGGTACGACCGGTAGGGTTTGAACCTACAAAGGCTGTGTCTAAGACTGCGCCCCATCCTGCATAAGCAGAGGTCTGCCGATTCCACTCACGGTCGCAAGTATATTATATACTTATTACGCCGCTGTGTCAACTGTTTTTGATTGTACATGAGCTAGTTCTTTATCAATATATGCCCATGCTCTTTGCAGCAATCTCTTGTAGTGTGGACTTGCTGTCTTTTCTGGATAAAAATCTGCAATATCTTTAACATCAAATGCTTTGTTTAGATATGCTGTCATCTTTGTTCTAAATGTTGCTGGATCTAAATTAGCCAACTTTGATATTATTGGTGTTAATATATGTAATGCTTCAATAAATCGAGCATTGATCTCTGCAGGCTCTGCTCTATATGCTGCATCTGGATTTTCTCGATCTGCAGGATTTCTTGCTGTACGATAACGTGTACTTTGATTAGCTCTGTTTAACGATTTCATATCGTCCATAGCATGTCTTAATTCGTGTGCTATAATATTACGCATACGGTTAGAGGACAAATAATCAGCATTTAACGATATTGCTTTTTCCATGGGATCCCATTGTCCGAAATGACTATCTTCTGGAGTAGCTTTACCATTTAATCTACGTGCTAAATCTATAATAGCTTCGTCTGAGGTTATTTCTAAACGAACTCTATCCATGGCAGGGATCGGAGTATCAAATAGATCTCCAATTCGTCCAATATGTATCACGCCTGTTTCATCGTAGTCTAAATCAGTATCTGCATATTGCTGTAGATAGTCGTATATTACATTAGCTAGGCTAATAATAGCACGATCTTCTTCAGGAGTTTCAACAATTAGTTCATGTATTCTCATGTACTTATTTAGTGGAGGAATTAATGGTATTCAAACGTACTAAATTATTTTATAGAGCCATTGCACATGTAGCATAGGCAATGCTCCAATTAATTCAGACCCTTTAAAATTTCTTGTTATAGTATCGGGTTTGTAGAACGTATCAAGATTAATACATGAATCTTTATCTATATTTGCTTGATCTATGATAAATTGAGTACGATCTAACCAATAAAAAACTTGATTGCATATAGGAGGATTACAATTATAATTTGGCAAATTATGTTTACGACGAATAATTTTATACATTTGAGGAAATACTTCTATATGCCAAAACGTAGCCAATATACAACCTCCTGGATTTAATAACTTTTTTAAGTCAGCTAGTTGCTCACACGTTTGTAACATTGGTGTATGTGTAAACACACTATAAGCAATAACTACATCAAACTTACGAGTTAAACAATCTGTAAGAAATATATTTTTATCACCGTCAGGATTATAACTAGGATGCCATTGATCATAATGTAAAAATTGATAGTCTGGATGATTTTTTTTAGCTTGTGTAATACTAGCTTGATTAATATCAACTCCTAAATATCTATCCGGAGATACTGTGGGTTTAGCATGTCTAACGTAATTGCCTTGATTACACCCATAATCTAAAACAGATACCTGACCCCAATCTATGTTATTACCAAATTTAAATATTTTAAACAAATCTTTATTATCTGATTGTATATAAAATTTATCTTGTATATTTTTTAATATCATACATTTATTTAGTGGCGGAAGTAGTAGGATTCGAACCCACGGCCCCTTTCGGAACTTCAGTTTTCAAGACTGCTGCCTTAAACCATGCTCAGCCATACTTCCGTGATTGGTGCGTCCGGATGGAATCGAACCACCATTACTAAGTTCGTAGCCTAGAGTATTCTCCATTATACTACGGACGCTTTAAATGTTAAACAAATTTTCAGGGTTACTTTCTAATGGCAATATTAGATCTTCAATTTCATTCCAGTTTTTAATCCATTGGTTAGGTGTTCCTGGATTTTTTATGGGTAAAAGTATACCATCAAACATATTAAAATATATAGCAGGTATTTCAAAATTTAATTTATTAATTATAGTATTAAGAAATATCGGAGTTTCATTATACTTAATAATTATTGATCGTTCTAACTCTTTTTTTGTAATAGATTGATAGAACATTTTAACTCTGTTATAGCACGACATTAATACTTCTGGATCTAAATAAAAAGAAGGAATAGTTTTTTTGTAGTTTTCTATGAAAAAATTATGCAATGTATGTCTTTTAGGATACAAATGGTATTTGTTTATAGGATTTGTGCCCCACGCATTATTGTCAAGCACACACCAACTTAATGCCGAATCGACAACATTCCTAGTACTTAGAATAAATTTAGTGTTTAAATTTTTTATTTTAAAAATTTCCAAATTATGACTATGATAAATTGTACCCAAAGATTCAAAATTTTCAGATGTTAGAGTAGGCATGCAATAATTTAATTTTATTCTATGTTTATTATATGCTAAACGAATAATATCTACTATGTATCTACTTCCGGTTCTACCCGGGCCGACTACCACATATGAATCTTCTTTTTTATACTTTAACATGTTGGTATTTACATTGAATTTTGGTTGCCACGGACAATTTCGAAATGTCGACTTATCGCTTATCAAGCGATTACTCTGCCTCTGAGTTACGCGGCAATATTTGGGGTAACCAATGGGGAACGATCCCATTCTATCACTTTCACAGAGTGAGGTGCTAAACCTTTACACTATGGTTACCATATGGAAACACACTAGCCTGCAGGACTACTAATAGCTCACGGGTACGCCGCTACTATTAGGTAATGTGTTTTCATATGGTAGGGGCACCGGGACTCGAACCCGGATAGATCGGTTAAAAGCCGACTATTCTAGCCTTTGAATTATACCCCCATATGGTCCACAGCCCCATAATCGAACTGGGCTCTCTCGGCTTAAGAGGCCGGAGTTCGCCAGCAAAGTTTG
>CAUYTX010000438.1:0-13878 GCA_963575665.1 Gammaproteobacteria bacterium
GTAATCAACAAGGAATACAACAGAACCAACAAGGAAGACAACAGAACCAACAAGGTAATCAACAAGGAATACAACAGAACCAACAAGGAAGACAACAGAACCAACAAGGGAGACAACAACAGAACTAACAATGGAAAAACAGAACCAATAATATTGAAAGCAGCAAGAACTTACTGTGATATAAAATAAAAATATTTCTGCATACAGTTTACTAATTGGTATTGATCTATAGGAGTTGCAATATAGTCATCGAATATACAATCGGTACTTTTGTCTACGCAATTACTTACGTCTACACCTATAGCAACTTTAAATATTTTTTTATTAATTTTTTTTAGATAGTCTGCTATGTCTATAATCTGTTTTTTATTTTGTTCGTTGACACCAAAGAATATAATATCATAATTATTATATTGTTTAAATCTACAAGATGTAGGATCGCCTTGTAATTGTTTAAAATTACATATGGTAGATGATGATATATCTAATATACCAGACTCCTCAGACTTACCAGACTCACCAGACTCATCAGACTTACCAGACTCACCAGACTCATCAGACTTACCAGACTCACCAGACTTACCAGACTTACCAGGATTATCAGAATTAGTAGTTCTAAGTAAGAAGAATTTAAGTATCATATAATTTACAGGGTTATCATCTATAAGCAATATCTTTATACTATTAGATATACTATGTTTTCCTGATATATTAACTGGTATATAAATAGAAAAGGTTGTCCCTACATCAATGCAAGTCTTAACTAAAGATATATCCCCTTTCAAATTATTTGAAAGTTTTTTGGATAATGACATGCCTATACCCTTACCAGGTAAACCATTTATAGATGATACCAAACTGTATCCAGATGTAAATATAGAAGATATACTATTATTACTTATACCTATACCTGTATCAGTAATATCACAATATATATTATCAACGCCATCTATATTTTTTAGATATAATTCTATGACAATATTTCCATTAACCCTATTAAATTTAATAGCATTTAGAATTATATGAAGTAATATCTGTTTGTATTTAATATAATCAGTATATAACTGTAAATTATCACCAGCTTTGTTAATAATCTGTACTGATATATTTTTATTAGTATATTGTTCTTTTAACATACTTACAACATCGTTGATTATGTCTATTATTGCAAAGTTATAAGGGTATACTACACTAGAATTATTCTCTAATTTTATATAATCTATAATGTTATTTATAAATATAACAAGTTGGTTTATAGTTGTCTGGATGGTAGTAAAGTACTGTAATTGGTTATCGTTAAGGTTACCAAGGTCTGTACCATTTAGTAGATGTACTACTGATATCATAGATAATACTGAAATATTAAGTTCGTTTATAAACAACGACAAGTATTTATTTTTTATATATACACTATGTGTTGAATCAAAAAATTCTAATATACACCATAATATAGTACAATCTTCGTCACCATGTAAAGGACTATATACACTTACCATGCATTCTACGTAGGTATCTGTTATGTCATTTATGTCTGTTATACATAAAGAGCATATAGTTTTATTATATGATATATCAAACTTCTGTATATATCTAGTTATAGGAGTATGTAACTTAATATTTTTATTAGAGTCCATACAGCATGTATTTATATCTAAAATATTTAATGAATTACTGTCAATAGCAATTATAGGAATTGGAAATGTTCTAAATAAACTGTATAGCATGTACTTATAAGTACATGTATAAAATAAGTTCAAAAATGTATAAAATTTTAAAGTTGATATATAAAATGAGTTTATCATTAGATAAAAGCAATATCTCGCTTCTTTTAACACTCCTTCTGGTTATAGGAAGTATATATTATATATACAATATACGTTCAGATATAGAATCTATAAAAGAAACTATTTCTCAACATCAAATAAAACATGATAAATTAGAAGAAGAAAAGGAAGTAGAAGAAGAAAGAGAAAAAGAAGTAGAAGAAGAATTAGAAGAAGAAGATCTAGAAGAATTAGAAGACTTAGAAGAATTAGATGATCTAGAAGAAGAAGATCTAGAAGAAAATTTAGAAGAAGTATTAAAATCGATGAAGAATAGTTTATATATGCAGAACAGTGATATACCTACATATTATAATGTTCCATTTTCTACGCATTCTAGTGTATCTTTACCATTCCAAGAAGAATTACCTAAAGAAGTACATGAAGAATTACCAGAGGTACCTGAAGTACCTGAAGAAGTACCTGAAGTACCAGAGGTATCTGAAGTACCTGAAGTACCTGAAGTACCTGAAGAACATGAAGAATTACCTGAAGTAAACTTGTTATATACTAGTATAGACAAATGTAAAGAGATTTTAAAATCTGGTAAAAAAAAAGGGTCAGATTGTGGTAAAAATGTAGCATTTGGCACGGGTAAGTGTAAAGTGCATAACTAGTAAATTTTTTTCTTATTACAATACTATACTAAAAAATGGTTTTTATTCAAAATGCAGGAACAAATGGACGTGCTTTTACTGATTATAGACCAGCATGTTATGTGAACGAGTCTATAAAAGTTCAAAATGGTATAAAAGATAACTATAATTATAGGTTATTCTTACAGCGAAATGCAGAGGCTTTAATGAAAACTAATGCTATTGAGTCATATAAAAATAAATTAATATGTGACTGTCCTAAATGCAATGAAGCATCAGCACAAGTCTCTAGTTTTCATTAACGGCTAGTGTTTTACACCATACTGAAATACTTTATATGCAATATTTTTTATGTATACTAATATATAAAAACATAAATAAAAAATGGATAACGTAAAATTAATATCTATATTAATTGCATGTATTATTGTATCAGCTGTTATATATTTCGCTAGTATGAAAAAACAAAACGTAGAAAAGTATACTGATGTTTTACTAAATACAAGTCAACCATCTCCAATAGGAGGAGGAAGAACTACAATCGTGCAACCAATTGGTGAAACTCTTACTGAAGAACAATTACGACTACAATTACAACAACAACAGCTAGGATCAGAAAGTACATGTAGTATTGTATAGTACATATCTGAATCTGAATCTGAATAATTATTAAAAAATACAAAACTAATTTTAGTTTTGTATTTTGTATTTTGTATTTTTTATTTTTTTACAGTAAATCATGTATAGTCAACTGTCGTTCTGTAGGTTCTTGTTCTGTACTACTACTGTTACCCAATGAGGTAAGTATTATATAATCGTTATATAACGTAAACCATTTTTGTGCAAATTTATGTAGAAATACACGATGTTGTTTAGTACGTGTTCCCATCACGTTTATTTTCCCTGATCTGAATATACACATACTAAGTTTAATAGTATTATCTTCATGTTGTTTATAAAATATTACTTTTATAGCTGAATACCGGTTTGGGTCAAATAATATATTAATATTTTCAACATTAGTATATTTATCAATTAGAAGATTGTATAAATGTGACATGTTAAATGAAAATGCAGTAGAATCATCGTCTACTATTACAGAAAAAGAAGCGTTACAATTACTTATAGACAACTCTAACCGTGTAGTACTTATTTTAGTTGTAACTGCTGTATCGTATATATACGATTCTGGTGATGCAATTAAAGGTATAGGAGGTGGTAGTAGTTCTGGTATTGTATATATACAAGTACCTTTACTTGTATTGTACTTGTCTATTAAATCGAATATAAGAGGATCTTGGGTCGCTACACATTGTACGCTATTTATAGATACTCTTTTCTTCCTTGTAAAATTATAATGTACGTTTCCTATACAATTGAAGTTAACGTCATATAATTTATATTTATTTCTTTCGGTTACTTCGGTTACTTCGGTTACTTCTTGTTTAAGAGAACGTAACAATGAAGGAAAAATAGCATCGTTATTTAAAATATGTCTTGTTTCCTGTAAATGAGGAATTACATCATATTCGTGTTTACTATTTATTATTCCTATCTTTTTATATATAGAACGCCCATCTTTAATATTACTAAAACGTATTATATTATTAGTATTATCTTCCAATGATACACCATCCTCAGAATAGGATATATTAATTTTTTTATATGTACGTATTTTTTTAAATAACATCGTTAGATACTGACATGCTTTATAGGCATGTACTGGGTCTTTTATACCAGTTATTTGAAATTTGGTATTGAATACCTTAACGTTCATAGTAATTCCATTTAGAAGTAAAATAAGTGTAACTTGGTTCCCAAAGCTAGGTTTATCGTTTGTTTCTCCTTTTTTAAAGTTCTTATACTTTATTCCCTTTATACTAGATGTTATTTGTGTATATTTATAAATAACATCTAGGTCAAAGTTTAAATTAGTCTTTATAATACATGTCATCGTAGACACGACTGGTGTTGTTACTGTAACTTTCATCTTTTTTACTTTTTTACTTTTTTATGTAAACGTATTTTAAATTTCAATTTTTTAAAGAACACTGAAATTTAAATAAATTAAATTATATAGCAATAGTATTAACATTAGCGTTAGCAACGATAGTAACAATGGAATCTAAACCTACGCCAAAACAGAAACCTACACCTAAAATTACAGATAAACTATTGAGTAACTATATCAAAAGTATAAGTCCTGTTAATACAGGAAAGATTACTGTAAAAGACGAAGGAGAACCATATAATATGTATGATAAAATAACAGAACATGTATATATAGGAGGAGAGGATGGAGCTAAAAATAAAAAATTCTTTGAAAAACACAATATAAAAGCTGTTCTTAATTGTACAACAGATATACCGAATCACTTTAGTGCTAACAAGGATATCGAGTATCTACGTATACCAGTTATAGACAACTTAACACAAGTACAATATGATAAATTATATAAATATCTACCACTTGCTGTTGAATTTATAGCTAAACATGTAGATCTAGAAAAGAATAATATCTATATTCATTGTGCTCAAGGCAAGTCAAGATCTTGTGCTGCAGCTGCAGCATATTTTATAACGAAGCGTAATATGGATCCATATAAAGCATGCGGTTTAATATTAAAAAAACGACCAGAAGCTTTCTTCTATGGAACTAGTTTAAATTTCGATCAATGTTTAGTAAAGTATTACAATGCAAGTGCTAACGCTAGCGTTAGCACTTGCGTAAGACCAAAGATAAAACCTTCTAGTTCTAAGTAATACAATTACAAAATATAGATACATCAGAGCTAGCATAATATTTATGATTATGTAATAATAGATCTACTAGTTTTATATTTTGTTCGTCCATTGTATATATATGCTTATCTATAAGATAACGAGTGCATTCTAATTCGTCGTAAAATTGTTCTATAAATATATTTCTTCTTATAATATACTTAGAGGAATATTGTGTTTTTGTTTGTGATTTAAGGTCTAATTTTAAGATAAAACCTTCTAGAATCTCATAATCTAGTTCATCATATAGATAAGGAAATCTATATGATAGTTCATTATATACGTATGATATACGATCAACAGTATAAGTATAGTCCATCGTTCCAGTTAATTATTAAAAAATATTTTATTGTGTCAATATAAACGAATACACGTCTACCCTAATAATATTAATGTTTAAGAAAGGAAATTCAGCAGTAATAGAGTTAAACCCTGATAATTTTATATTCAGTAACGGAAATGTGTATATACAACATCCTAAACTATTACCACAATATAACAAATCTGGATTATTAGCAATATTAGCTGAATGGTGTGGACATTGTCAGCGTATGAAAGCAGCGTATGCTGCAGTTGCAATGCAACTTGGTGACTCATTCCCTATGTTTTACCTAGATGCAGTAAAACATCAAGATTTTGTACAAAAATACAAGTTAGCACAAGGATTTCCTACTATAAAATATCTAGAAGCAAAAACAGGTAAAGTTAAAGAGCAATATAATGGTGAACGAGATATTAATGGATTCTTAGTTAATATATGTGAATATTCAAAAGTATGTAAACGATGAGTAATTTAAAGCAGAGTTTTACCATGGTAAATGATGGCAATAATAAGATACAAAGATATTAAACGACATGCTGATTTTTGAGAAAGATGAAGTCTAGCAGGAAAAAGAACACCATAGGAAAGTATAACTGGAAGCAATAAATGAGTGATAACCATAATAGCAGTAGCAGTGTGTTTCATTTCTAATAAAATATTAGGTGTAGTAATACTAATAGTAATAGCAATACAAAAAAATGTATATTTCTATTAAAGCAAACTTCATTATGTGTATGTTATTAAACTTAAGTTTGTTCCAATGTGTTAATACGTACGGAACAAAGTATCACGAAATGATAGGTTCTATTAGTGATTACTACCTTGCGTTAAACAATAAGGCGGTTCCGTTTAATAAGGAGATAGAATCTATTGAATCTATTAGTGCATGGGCTGATAAAGTTAAGTACTTGCCTGATTATAGATGGACTAGACCATATCATTATATAGATACTAATGATAATCCTCCAGAATACTGTAATGCTACTGTTAAATGGTGGGGTAATGGTACAGATGGTGGTAATTTAATGAAAGGGCTTAATATTTATAGTAACTATACAACAGCAGATCATTTCAAATTATTTGTCCATTTTTACCAAGATCTTCATCAGCCATTACATATAAGTGGATTAGAACGTGGAGGCAATGGAGTTCTAGTTAATTTTATGGGTAGATCTACTAATTTACATAGTACATGGGATTCCTTGATATTAGATACTAGAAGTAAGATATACAATGGTGTAAAGGGATACAAGAGGTACTTAATACGAAAGTTTAATAATAAACATTCACTTACTTATGAGAAATGTAAAGATTTTGATACTATTATGAAAGAGCATAATCAATATAATTGTGACTATGTATATAAATATTTACCTGCTAATAGAGTTATTGATAAAAACTATATAGATAAAGTTAAGTCTAAAGTAGATTATTTAGTGTATAGAGCTGGTTATTGCTTGTCACTTTTTATTTAAAAAAAAGAACACTGATAAACATTTTAATAAAAAATAAAAAAACACAATAATAGTTGTTTTTTTAATTTAGAGAAGTTAACCGCTGCATGATTCACACGATTCTGGATTTGCAAGAGAACATGCAATTGCTTCTTCAACAGCATTAGCGTTTGAAGTATTAGCATTAGCATTAACAGTAAACTGTATTGCTCTTGATGCAGGTTTAGATCTTAAGTAGTACATACCTGTTTTTAGCCCTTTCTTCCATCCATACATATGCATACTACTTAGTTTTGCATAATTAGGAGATGCTATAAATATATTTAAGCTTTGACTGTGATCGACAAACTTTCCTCTGTCTGCTGATAAATCAATAAGAATTTTCTGAGGAATCTCCCAAATAGTTTTATATAATTCTTTATATTCAGTAGGTATTTCAGGTATATTTTGTATACTTCCATCCTGTTCCATCAGTTTGTTTTTCATATTGTCATTCCATAGCCCTATCTTAATAAGATCTTTCATTAGATACTTATTAATAACAGGGAATGTGCCAGATAAGGTATTCCTCATAAAAACATTAGACGTAATAGGTTCAAACGACTCGATATTTCCAAGAATTTGTGAGGTACTTGCTGTTGGAGGTAAAGCAGTAACTAAACTATTACGTAATCCAGATTCCATAATATCTGAACGTAATTTTTCCCATTTATCTTTTAAGAATAACGTTGAAGTGTCATGTACTCCCCATAAGTCAAATTGGAATAATCCTTTACTCATTGGGCTTCCTTTAAAAGAACTATATGAACCATCTTTTTGTGCAAGAGCATTACTTTCAGATAGACATGCATAGTAAATAACTTCCATTATTTTACTATTTAGAACAGATGCTTCTTTAGAAGCGTAAGGAATTCTCATTCTCATAAAAACGTCATATAGTCCTTGAATACCTACAATAATTGGCCTATGACGTGTATTAGAATTAGAAGTTTGATAAACTGGATAATAATTAGTATCTATTACCCTATTTAAATTCCTCGTTGCAACTCTTGCAACTTTTTCTAATAATTCAAAATCAAAAGTATTATCTTCTTTCAAGTACATAGGAAGACCTAGAGTAGCAATGTTACATACTCCTATTTCTTCATCTTTAAAATCAGAATAAATAGCAACTTCAGCACATAGATTAGATAACTTTAATGTTCCTAAATTTTGCTGGTTTGTTTTACTATTGATAGCATCTTTATATACCATATAAGGCATGCCTGTTTCTATTTGAGAAATAAGAATTTTTTGCCATAGATCTCTAGCTTTAATTTTTTCATTAAATTTATTTTCATCTATATATTTTTGATATAGAAGTACAAATTTATCTCCATATGCATCTTGTAATCCAGGACATTTATCAGGACACATTAAATACCAATCTCCATCTTCTTCTACTTTCTGCATGAAAAGATCAGGGATATATAAAGCATAAAACAAATCTCTAGCTCTACTGTTTTCATCTCCATTATTTTTACGTAGTTCTAAGAAAGCAAATACATCAGCGTGCCATGGTTCTAGATATATAGCAAATGACCCTTTTCTCCTAGAACCTTGATTACAGTATCTTGCGGTTTCATTATAAACTTTTAACATAGGAACTATACCATCTGATTGTCCACCTGTTCCTTTAATAATAGAACCTTTTGCTCTAATATTACTAATAGCTAATCCTATACCTCCAGCATTCTTTGAAATAATAGCACAATCCGATATAGTTTTATATATATTTATCATTGAATCATCCGTTGATACTAAAAAGCACGACGATAATTGTTCTGTATTAGTTCCAGCATTAAATAACGTAGGAGATGCGTGAATAAAGTATTTACGACTCATTAAGTTATAAGTCTCTATAGCTGCATCTATGTCATCCTTGTGTATACCTAAACTAACACGTAATAACATATGTTGAGGACGTTCAATTATACCACTCTCAGTTTTCTGAAGATAACTACGCTCTAGAGTTTTGAATCCAAAATAATCAAATAAAAAGTCTCTACTATAGTCTAAGCAAAAGTTAAGTTTGTCTTTATTTTTTCTAATAATTTCTAACAATGAAGGTTTTATCATGGAATTTTTATTAGCTATGTCCTCCATTACGTCAGAGAAACATTCTGACGTATTTTTATGCATGTTAGAAATAATAATACGAGATGCTAGTTCTCCATACTCTATATGCTCAATTGACATTCCTATAGCAATTTGGGCTGCTAATTCATCAAGTTTAGCAGAGCTAACTCCATCGTAAATCTGATGAATTACTTTTTGTGCTACAATATCTGATTCTATATTAGATAATAAACCCAATGATAAATCATTAGTTAATTTTCGCATTCTATATAATACTTTATCAAAGCTAAGCTCCTGGTATTGCCCATTACGTTTAAGAATCTTCATAGTTTGTGTTTTAGAGTTGGTAGTGCTATTGGTGTTGGTATCAGAAATTACCATTGAGACTAATATAATAATTTAGTTTTAAATTAATTTTAATGCTAATGCTAATGCTAATGCTAAAATTAATTTAAAGCTAAGTAATTATATTAGCATTAGTTTAATATACGAAACATGAGCAATATCTTTCGCATTGGCAATGCCATAAATCCTAGCATTAGAGGTAGCGGTAGCATTAGCAATGCCATAAATCCTAGCATTAGCGGTAACATTAGCGGTAGCGTTACAGCAATAGTATGCACTGATAAGAATCGTGGTATTGGGAATGATGGAGGTATTCCATGGTTAATATCAGAAGATTTTAAGTTTTTTAAGAAAACTACTATAGGTAGTATAGTAGTAATGGGTAGAAAAACTTGGGAATCTTTACCAGGACCTTTAACCGGTAGATTAAATTATGTACTAACTAATTCTACTGAAAATAAAGATAAGGGTAATGGTAACCAACATGTAATATTTGGAAGTATCAAAAAGTTACAATCGTGTATAGAAACACATCCCCATTTTAAAAATGTATTTATTATAGGAGGAGAAAGCGTGTATAAACAGTTTTTTGATATGAATATAATCAATGAAGTAATTATGACTGTACTACCAAAGGCATATAAATGTGATGTATTTATGCCATATATTCCATATAATTATGAGTTAACTGATTATAAATTCATAGATGGTGGTGATCTTACTGGTGGTAACTATAAACGTTTATGGTATAAAAAAAATGACAATATTATACTTAAAGATACTCCTGACTATAAATATTTTAATTTGTGTAAACAAGTAATTGATTCGTGTGGTGGTAGTGGTAGTGTTAACGCCAAACAAGAATTAGTAATTAGGAAGGATCGTACTAACACTGGAACATATTCTATGTTTGGAGGAGAACTTAAATTTGATATATCAAAGTATTTACCAATCTATACTACTAAAAGAATAGCATGGAAAGCATGCATAGAAGAACTACTATGGTTTCTACGAGGCGATACAGATGTAAAAAAGTTACAAGCTAAAGGAGTAAAAATATGGGATGGAAATTCAACGCGTAAGTTTTTAGGTGACAGAGGATTAGTTGATTATCCTGAATATATTATAGGAGAAGGATATGGGTATCAATGGAGAAATTTTGGAGGTACTGATTATAATCCACAGGATCCAGATAACTATGTAAGAGGTGGTACAGGATTTGACCAAGTAACTGAAGTTATACGTTTATTAAAAAAAGACCCATACAGTAGAAGAATCTTAATTAATGCATGGAATCCTCAAAGGGCTCACCGTATGAGTTTAGTTCCATGTCATTATAGCGTACAGTTTTACGTAAAGGAATGCACTCCTAAGAATAAACTTAGTATTAAGGTGGTTATGCGGTCTAATGATTTATTTCTAGGTAATCCATTCAACGTAACTAGTTATGCTATATTGGCGTATATAATTGCAATGAAGGTAGATATGGTACCTGATGAGTTAATCTTAAGCATTGGAGATTCTCATATTTATTCTAACCACCTAGAACAGATGTATACACAGATGGATAGGATTCCATCAAGTAGTCCATTGATGGTTATAAATGAAGACGTAAGAGATAAAAAATGGGAAGATATTAGTATAGATGATTTTGAAATGATAGGATATCAACCTTACCCTTCTATAAAGGCATATATGGCGGTTTAGTGGAGGTTCAGTGGAGGTTCAGTGGCGATTTAGTGGCGGTTTAGTGGCGGTTTAGTAGTAGTTTAATGTGTTTAAAATTTAAAAAAAAATTTTAAACATACGGTAAGATGCAAGAAGACAGTCAAATAGAAACATTTATTTCAATATTTAAAGATTTCTTAAATGACGTATATACCTGTTATCCAGAAACAGCATTATACGTGTTTAAGGTTTTTATAGATGGATTGTCTAAGACGAATCCTATCTATATTGTAAATACTTTTAGTGAAAATATAGAACCATATAAAGAATTTATTATTACAAGAAATGAAGACTTCTTTATTAGTAACAAAGAAGTATTTAAAGATGATAATCAAAAGTTTGCAGGTCATATAGATAAAATAATCAATATATGGAAAAGTAAAGATACGCCACCTAAGACTAAGGAATGTATATGGAGATATATGACGTTGTTAGTGAAGCTAAGCGATAAAATAAACTGTAATGGTAACGGTAGTGGTAAGAAGTAACGTAATAAATTGTAACAAGTTAAAAAATAAAAAATATTTTATCTAAAATAACTAAAATGAACGTTCTTGTAGACTTATTTGACAAAACACTTCAAGAATTTATAGTGGAGTATAACCATTCTTTTAAATCTGCAGCATCTTATGTCATCAAAGATGGCATAAATGAAGTTTTACTATTTGAAAAACAAATATCTAAAAATTTAAAATTATACGAAGATCAAGATGATACTTTATTTCCTAAAGTATTAATTTTCTATAGGATAGGTCTTCATACTAAAAAATTTAATAAGAAGAATAAGGAAAATACTTGGGAATACGTGAAGAATTTATACTTGATTAGTAATAAGTTAAAACTAACTAACGCTAATGCTGACGCTAAATTATCAGCGTCAGAACAGCAACAACAACTAGAACACATAGCAAGTAAAAGTTTTAAAGAAGATGATACTAACGTAGATATAGATGGAGTACTTAAGATGACATCTAGTTTGTTTGGGTCTGATAATCCAGATCTAAATGACCTGTTATCATCAGTAACAAGCAAGGTTACTGAAAAACTAAAAGGAAAAGATTTGAATTCGTTAAATATAATGGAGTTGATGAATAGTCTTCAGAATCCTGGAAGTAGTGGTAATCCTAGCTGTAGTGCTTTAGATTCATTAGGATTATCTGGCTTAATAGCAGAAATAACAGAAGAAACTAAGCAGAAAGTTGAAGATGGTACGTTAGATGTAGAAAAATTAAGAAAAAGCGTACAAGATTTATCTAAGAACGAACAATTGTCTTCATTGAGTGGAAGCATACCAGGATTAGATTTGTCAAAACTACAAGAGTCATTTAAGAATACAAAATAAACAATAAAATAAAATAATTAATTTTATGTAGTATAGTTATAGTCAATAACAATATAGTTTTAGCTTTAGATATGAATAAGGTACAAACTACATTTTTATTAGGATGTATACCAGCAAGATTATTACTTACTGGTATAGTAAAAGAAGTTAACAATGGTAATTTAAGAATTATAAGTTCGGTTGCACTATCAGCTATAGGATTTGGATTTCTTATTATATACGCATTTGGCCTAAGGAAGACAGGTATAGAGACAGGTGGAACTAAGATATGGTGGAATAACTTACGACCAATACATGGATTATTGTACCTATCAGCAGCATATTTAGTATATTCTAATGCTCATAATGATGCATGGAAAGTATTGTTGTTAGACACCATAATTGGTTTAGTAGCTCACTTGACAAAAAATATTTAACAGTACAGAATCTAAAGTTTAGAGTTAATTTTTTATATATTTTTTTAGATATAAGATAACATATAAAGAAACGTAGTAAAAATGACTACTCCTGAATTAATAAAGCCAGATATTGAGTTATTTTGGTATGATGACGTAAACGTATTGATAGATGCTAATAAGCTAATCAAATTCTTTCCAACAAAGGCACAGACGGATATAGAAAGGTTAAATTCAATTATGAGATTTGGCATGATAGTTTCCATTGTACTAACTATGTACCACAATGATCCGCGATATCTACTATTGTCATTGATAGGTGCTATAATAACATATACTGTATTCTCTATAAATAGAGACCAAATAGAGCATACTACAGAACATATGACTTCACATATGAAGATTAATTCCAAAGATTTATCGAAAGAATTATCTAAAAATAAAGTAAATACAGCTCCTACTCTTAATAATCCATTTATGAATCACAGTATTTTTGATATAATAGAAAACCCAGACAAACCACCAGCATCATTTTATGCAGATAATACAGAAAGTTCTCATAAAACCCAGGAGGATATAGAAGATAAATTCAATTATAACTTATTCAAAGATGTAGAACAGGTATATGATAAAATGAACAGCCAAAGACAGTTCTATACTATGCCATCTACAACTAATCCAGACAATAGAGAAACATTACAGAAATGGTTATATGGAGACATGCCTAGTTATAAGGATAATACATATGATGCTAAAATCCATGAAGATTTAAGACACAATGTACCACCGTATGACTATACAAAAGGAAACCCAGTTGGGAATTAGTTTAAGTAAATAGTAATATATATTATTAAGAATACTGTTATAATGCTTAAGTTATTTACAAGAACTGCTAAAACTCCATTAGTAGGTAACGCAAGTAACGCAAGTAACGCAAGTAACGCAAGTAACGCAAGTAACGCAAGTAACGCAAG
>CAUYTX010000439.1:0-13825 GCA_963575665.1 Gammaproteobacteria bacterium
CTGTGACCGATGAGACCGGTCACCCGCTCCGCCATGGCTTGAATCGGCGGGGTCACTCGACTTCCCTGTCGAGTTCCAAGGAGGGAGTTTCATAAACCGAGGCTCAGGAACTCGAGGGTAAAGGAAAAATAGTTTTTATGATAGAATGTGATTAGCTAAAATTTGCTGGAAAATTTGCTAGAATAAAATGATATTAAATCTTTAATTAGTATAGTTTGAGCTCATAATCTTCTTCCCTTGATTAGGAGAAGGGAATGGGTACTGTAAACCCCCACGACTAAAGTAGTGGGCTTCTTTGTGAGGATTTTATGAATTTAAAAGGTAGTAAGACTCACGAAAACTTAAAGGCTGCATTTGCAGGCGAATCTCAGGCAAACCGTCGTTACCTTTACTTCGCAGCAAAAGCGGATGTTGAAGGTTATAACGACGTCTCTACAGTGTTTCGTTCCACTGCGGAAGGCGAAACGGGCCACGCCCATGGCCATCTTGAGTATATGGAATCAGTAGGCGATCCGGCCACGGGGATGCCCATTGGTTCTACTGCCGATAACCTCAAGGCCTCTATTGCTGGTGAGACTCATGAATATGCGGACATGTATCCTGGCATGGCCAGAACCGCCCGCGACGAAGGTTTTGATGAGATTGCCGACTGGTTTGCAACTCTCGCGAAAGCAGAGCGATCCCACGCCAATCGATTCCAAAAGGCATTAGATAATCTCGGTTGATCCTTCCTTGAGATTTCGGCGTGGTTCTCACTGCGCCGAAGTGAGTGCAACATCATGTCTACACCCGTTAAAAATTCGATCCTAGAAGGTAGCCTGCAGGCACCCACCCGACATCCTTTGGATTGGCAGAGTCCTGAATTTTACGACGAAGGGGCTTTGTTCCACGAACTTGAACGGGTATTCGACATTTGCCACGGGTGCCGACGCTGTTTTAGTTTATGCAATGCGTTTCCTCTTCTATTTGACGCTATTGATGACACAGAGAGTGGCGAATTAGATACTTTGCCTAAAAAAGTGTATTGGAAGGTTGTAGACCACTGTTACCTATGTGACGTGTGCTACATGACCAAGTGTCCCTATGTTCCGCCTCATGAGTTCAATTTAGATTTCCCTCACTTGATGTTGAGGGCAAAGGCAATCAAATACCGAAAAGGGGATACTAAGTTTCGGGATAATCTCATCACCAGAACGGACCTAATCGGAAAGTTAGCGAGTATCCCAGTCGTTAGCACCATCACCAACTTGGTAAATCGTTCTACTTTGGGACGAAAAGCCCTAGAAGCAGGATTGGGGATTCACCCAAATGCCATCCTACCCGAGTACCACAGTGATACCTTGTTTAGGCGGCTCAAAAAACGTGAACCCATAGATTCAGTGAATCCAGGTACGACCACAAAAGGAAAAGTGATTCTTTTCAGCACTTGTTATGGAAATTACAACGAACCCGGAGTAGCCGAGGATCTAGTCAAGGTTTTCGAACACAACAAAATCCAAGTGCGACTCATGGAAGACAGTCGTTGTTGTGGTATGCCCCGGCTGGAGCTAGGAGATCTAAAAGGGGTCGCAGCACTCAAAGCACATAACCTCCCAAGATTAGCCGCTTGGGTGGACGCAGGTTGGGATCTCGTCGCGCCAGTACCTTCTTGCGTTTTAATGTTTAAGCAAGAACTTCCTTTGATGTTTCCAGAAGATCCAGAAGTAGCCAAGGTCAAAAAAGCCTTTTTTGATCCTTTTGAGTATTTGATGCTCAGGCATAAGGATCAATTACTCAATACGAATTTCCCTCGCCCACTCGGTAAGGTGCTTTATCATGTACCCTGCCACCTTCGGGTTCAAAACTTAGGTTTTAAGACGAAAGAGTGTTTGCAGCTGGTGCCGGGCACTGAAGTAGAAGTGATCGAGCGTTGTTCTGGGCATGATGGAACCTACGCCATTAAGAGTGAATTCCACGAAGACTCCATGAAGATTGCGCGACCGGTGGTCAATCGAGTTTTGAAAGCAGAAGCGGACTGGTACGGAAGTGATTGCCCAATGGCAGGCCATCAAATTGAAAATGGATTAGGTCGAACACGGGAACCCGTGCCTCCTCTAACGTTATTGCGGATCGCCTACGGACTTCCCTAAAGCGTTTTGGTGTCTCCGATGTTGCTAATGATCGATAATTACGATTCTTTTACTTACAACCTCGTGCAATATTTTGGAGAATTAGGCGAAGAGGTGCAGGTATTCCGGAACGATCAAATTCGAGTGAAAGAAATCGAAGCATTGGCTCCGGAAAGGATCGTTTTATCTCCTGGACCTTGCACCCCCAATGAGGCGGGCATCTCTCTGGAGGTCATTCGGACATTTTCCGGGCGCATTCCTTTGTTAGGGGTTTGTCTGGGACATCAGGCCATTGGACAAGCCTTTGGTGGAGGGGTAATCCACGCTCATGACATCATGCACGGCAAAACGTCACCAATATATCATTCTGGTTTAGGCGTTTTTCGAGGTCTACCTAGTCCGTTCATAGCCACTCGTTATCATTCCTTGATTGTCGATTCGTCCTCTTTGCCTGATTGTTTGGAAGTAACCGCTTGGACTCAAGACAAAACAGGAGCACGAGACGAGATCATGGGCATCCGCCACCGTGAATATTCGGTAGAAGGTGTACAATTCCACCCCGAATCGATTTTGACCCAATACGGCCACGATTTGTTGCGGAATTTTCTCCAAATAAATTAGGAGTTTTCAGCAATGGACATGCAGGATGCCATCCGCGCAGTCACCTCTAAAAGAGACCTCACCAGTTTAGAAATGAGTGAGGTGATGACCCTTTTGATGAGTGGTCAAGCTACCCCCGCTCAAATCGGTGGTTTCCTAGTCGGATTGCGCATGAAAGGCGAGACCGTAGAGGAAATCACGGCCGCAGCTAGCATCATGCGTGGTCTCTCGTTGCCGGTTTCTGTGACCGGGCCTCACTTGTTAGACACCTGTGGTACTGGTGGGGATGGTGCTCATACTTTCAACATTTCAACTGCGGTGGCTTTTGTGGCAGCGGCCGCTGGCGCGAAAGTAGCCAAACATGGGAACCGCTCCGTTTCAAGCCATTCCGGTAGTGCTGATGTTTTAGAAGCTGCTGGTGTCTACTTAGATCTCACCCCAGAACAAAGCGCGACTTGTATTGAACAAGTGGGCGTTGGATTTCTCTTTGCGCCACGTCACCATGGTGCCACCAAACACGCAGTAGGGCCACGTCGGGAAATGGGCATTCGGACTTTGTTCAATCTGTTAGGTCCTTTGACTAACCCTGCTGGCGCGCCTAGCCAACTCATGGGCGTGTTTGCAGAAGAGTGGAGAATGCCCGTTGCAGAAGTGTTGCGGCGTTTAGGTAGTCGCCACGTGTTGGTTGTCCACGCTGAAGATGGTACAGACGAGATCAGTCTTGGGGCTCCTACACGAATTGCGGAGCTTCGTAATGGGGAAATCTCAAATTATGTCGTTTCCCCAGAAGATTTTGGATTGACTCGGGCTCACTTGTCTTCTCTTACCGCAAAAAGCCCCTGCGAAAGCCTTGCTTTGCTCTACCAAGCATTAGAAGATGTACCCGGGCCAGCAAGAGATGTTGTAATGCTCAATGCTGGCGCGGCGATTTACGCAGCAGATTTGGTGTCTAGCTTAAAAGAGGGCGTAGAGCGATCCAAGGAAGTACTTGCCACTGGCAAGGCCCGAGATCGCCTCACCGCTTTGGTAAACATGAGTCAAAGTTTTCGAACTAAACGGCAAGACCTTGCCATTACCCCAAAACACCATGATCTAGTTAGGATCCGGTGATCACCTAGGAGATTTCTAGTGAAAGATGTTCTGTTTCAAAACAAGCCTTATGCCGTCGAAGTAGAAGCTGGCCAGAGCTGCTGGTGTTGTACCTGCGGGAGAAGCAAGACCGCTCCTTTTTGCGACGGAAGCCACAAGGCCTCGTCCGAAGCCGATGGCCCAATAGAGTACAAAACCGAAACAAAAGGCATGGTCTACTTCTGCGGTTGTGGGAAGAGTGCCGACGGCGTCCTCTGCGACGGAACGCATCAAAAGAGCTAACGCGGGTGCCGTAGCCTGTCTTGCATTTCTTGGGGGCTTAAGGGACGTCTCATGTCGTCGCACAAAGTCCCCCGCAACACCAATCTAAACTGACCTACAGAACCCGCGGCGTCCGCTGCTCGCTTCCAAGTTGGGTCACGTACTCTTTGAAAAGTGTTATTGCTCCCGTACGCAAACGTCTTGTATTCCCCGTTGTCACAGCGTAATCCCTCGTAAAAAATGGAACGCGCCCCACTTTTGGAGACAATGACTGCGGTGTATTTGGTTACCTGGTCTGCACCCAGTGATAATGATTCAAGATCCAGAAGACAACGGTAGCTTTTGGGATCCATTGGTACTTCAATCAAGTTTTCCTCTTTTGGAAAAGGAGGAATGAGCGTTTCCCCCTCTTTCCAAGGAGCCGGTTCCTCAAAAGCGTAGGGAGCAAAAACTCCCCCGCGAGGTTGCATGGGGTCTTGGGTTTCGGCAATGGCTAATCCAGTAAGGAGTAGCCCTGCAAATAACCCTTGACTGAGGTTTGAGATTTTATGGTGAAACACACAGAACGGTAGCATGGAGTAACACAAAAAATTGTAGCAGAATCGACTAAAGTTAAACCAAAACCGCGCTATCCATCCCCGCCCTGAAGGACGGGGTTTTTCGCGCATACTGATAACTAAAACTCTTTCCACTGTTCTTCTTGGGTTGAACTTGGCAAAGCCACTGCCTTTTTAGCAGGAGGTGGTTTTGGGGTTGATTTTTTAATCGTTGGGGTTGGCGTAATTGTTCGCACGGGAGCTTCGTTTCTAGGATGAGCGTGGTTTACACGGAACACAGACACGGCACTCGCGAGCATGGCTGCTTGGTTTTTTAAGGACTCTGCTGCGGCTGCGGCCTGTTCCACCAATGCAGCGTTTTGTTGTGTCACCTCGTCCATTTGAATGATCGAGGCATTAACTTGCTCAATTCCGGAGGTTTGCTCTGCAGAAGCCGCACTGATATTGGCCATAAGATCGGTCACCTGCCGAATACTGAAAACAATTTCTTTCATGGTGGCACCTGCGTTTTCTACCAATCGAGAGCCACTTGCGACATTCGTCGCTGAATCTTGGATCAATACCTTAATTTCTTTGGCAGCAGCAGCGGCTCGTTGTGCGAGTGCGCGAACCTCGGCGGCGACCACGCTGAAGCCTCTCCCTTGTTCTCCTGCGCGCGCTGCTTCCACTGCTGCATTGAGTGCGAGAATGTTGGTTTGGAATGCAATGCCGTCGATGACACCAATAATTTCGACGATCTTTCTCGAAGATTCCTGAATTGCATTCATAGTGTTTACCACATTGCCTACTGCGGTGCCCCCTTTGATTGCAACCTCCAAAGTGGTATTTGCAAGGACATTGGCTTGTTTTGCGTTTTCTGCGTTCTGGGCAACTGTCGAGGTTAGTTGTTCCATGCTAGAGACAGTCTCTTCGAGACTCGCGGCTTGTTGTTCCGTTCGGGTAGATAAATCTTGGTTCCCGGCTGCAATTTCTCCGGAGGCTGTTCGAATGGAATCCACGGCATCTTGAATTTTGATGACCAACTCTTGCAAATTGTGAACCGTTTTATTAACCGCTTCCGTAGTTTTTCCAAACAGACCCGGGTACTCACTCGCAATCTTTTTCGTTAAATCAGCGTTCGCCAGTGCCTCTGCAGTGCGCACGACGTCATTCAATCCGACGTCGCAAGTTTGTACCATCTGATTCAAATCACGTAGCAAATCCCGAAACAGAAAGGAAAAACGATCCGCATCCCCCCGTAAAGTAAAGTTTCCTTGCGCTCCTGCGGCTGCTAATTTCTTGATTTCTTGACTCACCGCCGTTAAAGATTGTTTAACCGCTACAACAGAAGCCGTAATTTTTGCTTTTTCTCCAGGCAACGGTTCCATGTCCTCTGAAAAATCCCCTTTTGAATACTTCGTGATGATATCCACTACGCGCATCTTCACCTGAATGTGGCTATCAACTAGATTGTTAAGACCTTCGGCCATGGTCCGGTAGGCTCCCGAAAAACGAGCAGCCTCTATCCGTTCACTAATCAAACCCTTCTCGTGTTTTTTGGCCACGCTCTCTTGTGCAGAAATGAATTCTTTTAATACTTCCTGCATAGAAGCGAAATCTGATAACAGCTCACCAATTTCGTCTTGATGCTCAATCGTAATAGTGCTACTTAGATCCCCATTAGAAATTCTATCTGCCACCTCACGTGCTTTCTGTAGTGGTCTCAAAATGGCACGTATAAGTTGTGCTCCTACGAAGAAAGCAAAAAGACCTCCAACAAAAATGGAAAAAGCAAAAATTGCCCGAAAATTGTGATATCGGTGGGTAGAAAGATCGTATTCTTCCTTGGCCACTCGGAGCTGCAAAGCAATGAGCGCATCAATTCCCTTCCGAACAGGTTGAGAAAGAGGACGAATCTTCTGGGTAAGAATCTTTTTAGCTTCTTCAAAATTACCGGAACGCAGTGCAACCACCGAAGGAGACATGCCTTCTCGATCAAATTTCTTGTAATCCTCTCCAAATTTTTCAGTCAATATCTTTTCTTCTGGAGTTAAGTAAGTCGTTGAATAATCCTTCCAGTTTTCTTCAATTTTTGAATTATTTTCTTCAATTTCAGCCAAGCTAGCGCGAACGCTCTCCGGGTCGCCTAAAATGATGGCATTTGCATTGGCCACACGGTTTCGAGTGATCCCACGAATAATTGTGTCGAGTTGACCCAAAGAAACCAAACGGTCGTCATACAACGTGCGAGTGCTGTCGTTACTGTGAGAAAGACCCACAATTCCCAGGGTACCAATCAAAAGCAGGAGGCCACTCAGTGTGCCTAGTGCAAACATCAATCGAAAACGAATGCTCATTTTTAGTCTAAGACCTGTGAAAGGAGACCATCTGCCAATTTGGGCGAGAACCAAGTCGATTTTGGAGGCATGACTTCTCCAGCGTCGGCCACTGCCATGAGTTCTTCTAAGCTCGTGGGATACAGCGAAAAAGCCACTGCCATTCCCTCATTTTGCACTCTGTTTTCCAATTCGGAAAGGCCTCGAGTGCCTCCCACGAAATCGATTCGTTTATCTCGTCTAGGGTCTTCAATTCCTAAAATAGGCGCAAGCAACTGAGTTTGTAAGATGCTCACGTCTAATCTCGAAACAGGGTCTGGTGGGACCGTCTCTACGCGCGCCGTGAGTCGGTACCACTGGCCAGGCAAGTACATTCCGTAGGTACCACGAACTTCTGGTCGAACTGCAAAAGAGACCACTTCTACGTCAAAGGGCACCCGCGCTAAGAAATCCAGTGTACTTTGACCATTGAGGTCTTTGACGACGCGGTTGTAATCCAGAATGCACATTTCCGAATCTGGAAACAGCACGGCCAGTGCAGTGGGTGTTGTGTTAGGGCGAAGTTTTGAAACCCTTGCCGCCGCTGCAAAACGATGGTGACCGTCGGCAATGTAAAGTTTCCCAACAGATCCGAATAAATCAGTGAACCGATTGAGAATCTCTGGATTGGACAGAACCCACACTTGGTGGCACACGCCATCTTCCAACGTGGCTTCCATGTCTGGCGTGCCCTGCGAAGCCTCCAATAGCAAAGACTGGATTTCCGAATGTTGACGATAGGCAAGTAACACCGGGCCAGTTTGTGCGCCTAGAGCATCAATCTGGCACACTCGATCATCTTCTTTGTCCGGTCGAGTGAATTCGTGGCGCAGCACCTGACCCAATTCGTAAGCCGCAATCGAAACGGCAGCCGCCAACCCCGTTTGAACATGATTTCCTAATGTCATTCGGTACACATAATAGCAAGGCACACGATCACGCATTAGGATGCTGGACATCCCGTACAAATTCTCTTTAGCCTTGGCATACACTTCTGGAGCGTAAGGATGCGTCCCCTCTGGGAGATCAATCTCCGCTCGTGAAACATGTACGAAACTCCAAGGCTTCCCCAAACCCAAAGCCCGCGCCTCTTCCAGTGAGATCACGTCATAAGGCGGTGCTGCAACCTTTTGGGCGTGTCCTGCCACGGGGCGCAGTGCAGAAAAGGGGCTAATTAGCTGCATGGGACTTTCCATCTCTCTAATACGAGGAGTTTAGGAATACAATCCAAAAAACTTAAACCCCTTCCTTGCCAGAAGAGGGGAGAAAAGACTTTTCCGTTATTCCCCTCGCCCTTTAGGGAAAGGGGCGAGGGGGTGAGGTCGCCCTTGAAAGTTAACAGGTGAAGCACCTCTTTGCCATTTTATGTTACTCCTGCTACCACTGCACACTGTCCATTAAAGCAACTCAATGCCAAAACGACGGGCTGCCACTGCAAAAACCCAAAAACAAACTACTGTGAGCACAACGCAAAACAACAGAGTTGGCCAAAACCCAATCCGTGGCAGTAATTCTGGAAACACTAAAAACATAGGCAAGGTCGGAATGACGTACCAAAACGTATACCAAGCATGGTTGGCGATTTTCTCTTGAGGCTGATTTTCTAAATAGAGCCAGATGAGAGCCAGAATCGTAACTAAAGGAAGGGCAGCAACAAACCCTCCAAACCGATCACTACGTTTCGCGAGCTCTGATATGAGCACGACCATTGCCGCAGTGAGAAGATATTTCGTTACGATCCAAACCATCATTTTGGCTCTCCTGCTAAGCAACCAAAACTGGCAAAGTCTTTGGGGTATGTCCCGTTAACAAATAATCGAGCAATTCATAAACTGGGCGTATTTCATTTCCAAAAGGAAGTGATTCCGAACCCCGAAAAAACAGACCTTGGCGCAAATCCCCCTTTTGAGATGCCGCTAATTGTGTTTCAATGCAAAATTGCCCCGCACCAGGCTCCCCGTCTTTGAGACCGCAATGGCTTAAGCATTCCAGATTTCGAGCGCACTCCCCTTGGCCCGGAACTGCTTTACCACGCAGGCTAGATTCATTTCGCAAGTATCGTTTGAGCCAAGGTGTCAGAACGGCTCGGCAAGGCAACCCTGCAGTACTCATAAAGGTAACGATGTCTTGAGGAGTTGCCGTGGCCAACACCTTTTTGAAGGTGTCATGAGCATCCCCTTCCACAGTCACAGCAAACGGGGTGCCAATCTGAACACCCCTAGCTCCCATGGCAAAGACTTCTTTAATCTTCTCGAAGGAGTTGATGCCCCCTGCTGGAATCAAGGGAATGCGATCCGAGGCAAGCCCTAACTGTTTGAAAACATCTCCAATGGCTTCTAGTACTCGTGCAAAATCAAATTTTGGATCGTCTACGTCTTCCAAGCGAGGGGCACCAAGATGTCCGCCAGCATAGCGTGGATGCTCAATGACGATGGCATCAGGCAATCGACCACCACGCATCCAACGCTTAAGAACTGCTCGTACCCCACGTTCTTCTGAAAGGATCGGTATCAAAGCAACGTCAGCATGTTCTTTGGTGAGGTCTGGCAAATCAAAAGGAAGACCAGCACCCATGATGATTGCATTCGCGCCACTTTTGCAGGCTTGGCGTACCGAATCGGTGTAATGCCTAACAGCACGCATGATATTGATTGCAATGTATCCATTCGGACCAGCAATCTCACGCGCACTGGTAATTTCACGGTCGAGAGCTACTAAGTTACTGGTGGCTAAAACCTCGTGGTCTTTAGAGTCTCCAGTTTGTTCCATGATGTCCGGATGTAACCGGCGAAGCTCCACACTGGCAATGGTACCAATGGCACCTTCTTTAGCTACGGTACCAGCGAGTCGGTGGGCAGAGACCCCAATGCCCATCCCTCCTTGAATAATAGGAAGCAGCTTGCGTCCTCGGATCTCGAGGAGAGGAAACACAGATTGAATCATGAGATGGCGACCTGCCAGTGAATACTGAATCTCCCATTCTAACTAATCCTCGGTCGCTATTCCAACCCTTGGTACAAAACTTCTAGTTCTAATCTGTAGCGAGCCAAAATTTGAGCACGGCGCGGTTTCAGCGTTGGCGTCAAAAGTGCGTTTTCGACCGTCCAAGGCTCTTTGGTCAGGTGTATTCCTCGAATCTGTGCATACCCGGGAAAACTTTGGGTCTTGGTGCGGATTCTTGCCAGAACGGCTTTTTGTACGGTCTTGTCAGAAAGAATAGTAGGGTCTTTGGAATCAAAATTTTTAGATTGGCAAAAGGCAGTCCACTGCGCATCATTTAGGACAAGAATCGCCGATAAGAATGATTTTCCCTCGCCTGCTACTAGCACCTGTTCGAACAGTGGATCCGATTCGATCGCCATTTCCATGTCCACGGGTGGCACCTTCTCCCCATTGGAAAGCACGAGGATTTCTTTAATCCTACCAATGATTTTTAGATGTTTTCCGGAAAAGCAGGCCTGATCCCCAGTGCGTAGCCATCCTTCAGGACTTAGAATTGCTTCCGTCGCAGTTGGATTTTTCCAGTAACCTTGCGTCACGGAAGGACTCCGTACCCAAAGTTCGTTTTGTTCGTTGATTTGACACTCTACCCCTGGCAAAGGAATCCCCACACTAAACGGATCATTGTTTTCGAGTGGATTGACGCTGATGACCGGGCTATGTTCAGTCAAACCGTATCCTTGGCACACCGGCACCCCCAAGGAAATAAAAAACTGAGCTACTTTGCCAGAAAGTGCTGCTCCTCCACTGACCACGAGGCGAAGCCTTCCCCCGAGTCTGTTTTGAACTTTCCGCGCCACCAAAAGATTTAGTGGTTTTGATAGTAAAAGGGTCGCGTGCCAAGTCTGCCGACCTTGATCCCAAAGAAATTTTTTCCAGCCAATCGAAAGTGCCAAACGAAAAACACGCTGTACAAGCTGATCGGAGAATGAAGCGTTTTCCGTTGGGACAGCGATAGATTCTTCAATGCGAGCATGTATTTTCTCTAACACGCGAGGCACGCAAATGAGCACCGTGGGACGTACCGTTTGGAGATCTTCAGAGAGTTGCAGAATAGACCGAGCAAATGCCACGGTTGCGCCCGCCATGATGGCAAGGTAGTAGCCTGCCATTCTTTCTAAGGCGTGTGACAAAGGCAAAAAAGACAAAAAGAGGTCATTTGAACCTACCGAAATAAGTTGTAAGCCTTGGTAGGCATTCCAGAGGAGATTTCGATGGGTTAATTGGACACCTTTTGGCCGTCCAGTAGTCCCAGAGGTATACACGATGGTAGCCAGTGAGTTTGGATCTACTGTGATGCTTTCTTGTGGCGCAGGACTATTTGGAGTTGCGAGCCACGTCCCTACCTCCTGAACCCTTGGATCCCCTGAATCCCGAACGGCTTGGAAACACAAAATTTTGGTGAGAGAAACCAATGCGAGAATCGAAGAGCGAAGCCCTCTCCATTGCACGTCCCCATCGATCACGAGCAGACGTGCTCCAGAGTCTTTCAAACAATAGGCCACGTTTTCCGCCCGATCGTTCAGGTACAAAGGAACCACAACCAATCCAAGACTGAGAGCCGCTTGGTCAAAGAAGATCCACTCCAGGCGGTTTTTGGCCATGATGGCCACTTGATCCCCCGGCAAAAAACCTTCTCGACGCATGGCAGATCGCCAACGGGCTACTTCATTTGCGGCTTCGCGCCAAGTCGTGTCGAGCCAAGATTTGCTGTTGGGATCCCAATGACGGTAGGCACAATGATCCGGAGTCCTACGCACCCGCTCTATAAACAAACCATGTAGGGTCTGGGCAGTTTCTAGGGAAACCTTTGGATCGATCAAGTCAGCAGACATGGCAAAATCTCGAAAAAGAATTTTTCCGATTTTAGCTTGTTTTTAGAAACTCTTGCACCAATTCATTCAAAAAACGTTGTCCAAAAGGAGTAGCTACTAGGCGATCTTCTCTGGGGTCTAGTAGCCCTTTAGCCCGCGCCGAAGCGATTGCCGCTGAAATGGTGTCCAAAGGCAATCTTGTCCGTTTTTGGTAGAGTGCCGTGGGGACTCCTTCCAAAAGACGTAACGCATTTAGCATGAACTCTACTGGCATATCTTCAGTAGGGATTTCTAATTCTTCGTAGCACTGTGACCGTGTCTTAGCAAGATAGTCCTCAGGGCGAGAAGTCTTCCAACGCCGAAAAATGCCTTTTGGGGTGGTTATTTTCCCGTGAGCCCCTGCGCCAATGCCAATATAATCCCCAAATTTCCAATAATTTAAATTGTGTAGGCAACGCCTCTTAGGTTTTGCGTAGCCAGAGACCTCGTAATGAAGGTATCCTGCCGCGCGCAACATTGCCTCGCCTTGCATTTGCATGTCCCAAAGGGTTTCTTCACTGGGCAAAGTAGGAGTGGTTTGATAAAACACAGTGCCGGGCTCAATCGTAAGCGAATAATAAGAAAGATGTTCCGGAGCCAGAAGAACGGCAGTTTCTAAGTCCTGTCTTGCCATGGTCAAGTCTTGGCCAGGCAACCCGTACATGATGTCCAAATTGATATTCTCAAAACCCGCAGCGCGCGCTTCTGAAAATGCTTTCAAAGACTCCTTTCTACTATGAATTCTGCCGAGCCTCTCCAGACAACCATCGTCAAAACTTTGCACACCCAAGGAAAGGCGATTGATCCCCGCAGCACGAAAACCACGCAACCGATGAGCACTGACTGTCCCAGGGTTGGCCTCCAAAGTAATTTCTATCTTCGTAGATAAAGAGAGCGGAGCTTTCCATTTTGAAAGCCAAGACCCAATCCCGTCATGAGAAAAGAGGCTTGGTGTACCCCCTCCAAAGAAGACCGAAACTACTCGACGTCTAGGCACTTGCAAAAGTTCTTGTGTTAAGTCTTCTGAGAGTGCTTCTAAGTATTCCTTTTCCGGAAGAAGGGTTGCCAACGGATAAGAGTTGAAATCACAATAGGGACATTTTCGGATGCACCAAGGAAGGTGTACGTAAAGGGAAAAATGTTGGATGTTAATCTTCGGAGTTCGTAAGGGAAGGATGGATCAGTTTGAACCTTGTGATCTCCGTAATTGATTGGGGCGAGCGTCCAGGGTGAATTTTACCGCTTATTTGTACGTAAGCACTTTCCGTTATGTGTGCTTGGTGGGCTTTCTCATATTCATTGGCAGTAAGGTTGGTTTTGACGCGGATACTTTCTCCCTCTAAGAGCAAGGCAATAATCACTTCGCCACTCCGACGTCCATCCTCGCCCATTTCTCCGTCTAGGCGTTCGACTGTTCCAATAAAGGTGCCGATCGTATGTGCCTTATTAGAACGCAACTGGCGGCGAACCTCATCAATGCGCCCGAAATAATCACGTTGAAAACGAATAGGTTTTGTCATTCTATCCCGGCTCGCCACTGGTTCCGAAGCAGACCAATCGAAATGGATATCCAATGAGTTTTTTAGAGATTCATCGTAGAATTGTATCAACGCCTCACAGAGATTGGACGAAAGAAGAGGAGCTGATTCCTATTTTAGCGTTTCCACAAGATTATCCAATTTATCTGCTTCAATCGCTTCGACAAGTTGTTCCATGCCATGCTTCAACGTCAGAGTTACGCGGCGGACGAATGGCAAACTACTATCTTCCGAAAAAAGCGAACCCTGAACGGCATGAATCGGGCAGAATACACGTAATACAAAGCTGCCCGGTTCGGTGTGGCCAAACTGGGCATTATCAATGAGTTGCAATGCTTCTGTTAGGGTTAGACGGGGATGGTGAGTACGTGGATTTAATACCGTGCAAGCTGCTGCTTTGAACAATGGAGCGAGACAAGGATGTCGAGTGACCCCGCCGATTTAAGCCATGGAGGAGCGGGTGAC
>CAUYTX010000440.1:0-13823 GCA_963575665.1 Gammaproteobacteria bacterium
ATGAGTGCTTTCATTATTTGCTTAACTCAGGCTACACTCAACTTAATCGAAAAACGCTCTAGACATGATCGATCTGGCTTGGTGGTATAAACTATTCGGCTATCACTTTGTAGTGGATTAGTTATAAGTAGGAGTTACGCAGTTGGATTCACAAGTTACTGATTTCATTGGATTTATTGTTTTTGACGAAAAACAAAATTTTTTTATAAAAAATCAAAGACTTATATTTTCAACTGCGTAACTCCTATTAATAAAAACACAATTCTTCCTCTGACTAAAGTCGGAGGTTTCCTTATGAGGATTCTATGATCCAAACTAAAATTTCCTTTATTGGCGGTGGTAACATGGCCCGAAGTTTGCTAGGCGGGCTAATCGCTGGAGGTTTTAATCCAACACGGTTGTGTGTTGCTGACCCGGGAGAAGACCAAAGGGAACTCGTGCAAGCACGTTTTGGTGTGCGTGCAGTTGTTTCGAACGAAGAAGTAGCTCAAATCGCAGATGTGCTGGTTTTAGCAGTCAAACCACAGATACTGAAATCTGTAGCACAATCTTTAGCTCCTTTAGTGCAAGAAAATCGACCCTTGGTCATTTCAATAGCTGCAGGCGTACGGAGCGGAGACCTTGATCGATGGCTTGGTGGTGGAGTATCTTTGGTTCGGACTATGCCTAACACCCCCGCTCTAGTTCAAAGTGGCGCGACTGCTTTGTACGCACGTTCTGAGGTAACGGCAAAACAACGCAGTCAAGCAGAATCAGTGATGCGCGCTGTGGGTCTCACTCTTTGGGTAGAAGACGAAGATTTACTAGATAGTGTGACTGCTTTGTCTGGCAGTGGCCCCGCTTATTTCTTCTTGATGATGGAGATATTAGAACAAGCTGCCATTGCTCAAGGTCTGCCTAAATCGGTTTCCCATCTCCTTACCTTGCAAACTGCTTTTGGGGCGGCCAAAATGGCGTTGGAGAGTGAAGAAGACCTCTCTATTTTGCGGGCTCGCGTTACTTCTCGGGGTGGTACCACGGAGCGTGCTATAGAAGTGCTTGAAAGTGGGGGACTCTCAAGTCTGTTCTCTTCTGCGTTGGATGCAGCACGAACCAGATCTCAGGAGTTAGCCGTAATCTTAGGAGAGGAGGTTTAGCCAATGGGTTGGTACTATCTCCAAAATGCAGTTGTTTTCCTCATTGATACTGCTTTTGGTTTTTACATACTGGCACTCATGCTTCGATTTTTGCTCGGATTGGTGCGTGCAGATTTTCGAAACCCATTTGCCCAAATGTTACTTCGTACTACTAGTGGTCTTTTGTTGCCCCTACGAAGAATAATCCCGGGAAGTTTTGGTTTTGATTGGGCCAACTTCTTATTGATGTTTGTGCTGCAATTTATGCAGAATACCTTAGTGGCTGGCATCATTGGAGAGCCTTATTCTGTAGTGGGCACCGTTGTCCAAAGCATCGCAGCACTATTGAGCATACTCATTCGCGTGTTTGTATTTTCGATCTTTTTGGAAATAGCAATGAGTTGGTTTCAAACAGGGCAGAACCCACTAGAAGCCCTCCTCTATCGCCTCAATTACCCTCTTTTGAATCCATTACGAAAGCGATTGCCTCTGGTCTCGGGGATAGATTTTTCTCCCATGGTGGCATTGGTTGTCCTCGAGTTGTTTTCATTACTGCTGGTTTTGCCACTCCAAGATTTTGGAAAATTTCTTTCCACTGGTTAGAAGAATGAACCCTTGTGTACATTGGGAAGGAGAGAATCTAAAACTGCGGACCCATGTTCAACCTGGTGCTAGATCTGATGAAATAGTAGGGCTACATGGGGACGCACTGAAAATTCGATTGGCTGCGCCTGCATTAGAGGGTCGGGCCAATGCAAGGCTTCTCCGCTTTGTGGCTGATTTGTTTAGCGTACCACTCCAGCAAGTTACTCTAGTTCGGGGTGTTTCTGGACGTTCAAAACAAATTTGCGTACACTCCCCCAGGGATGTTCCTACTTTTCTTCAAAAATTGGCTACTTTTCAAAAATAGGAGGAGTTGCGTTTCCTCCTCTGATTGAAGTCAGAGGTTCTCACGCGACATTTTATATGAAATTCAAGAAATTCGAAGAAATAAGCGTCAAAACGAAGGCGATGGGATTTTCAATGATCACCGTGTTCTTGTGCCTTGGAGGAGTGCTTGCATTCTACTTCCCACACATTGAAAGGAATATCATTAGAGATAATGAAAAATCGTTGACTAATCCTACTGATATCGTTTTTTCTCTACTCTCAGAATACAACGATAGAAATATCAACGGCGAACTTAGTTTTGCCGACGCGCAGGAACGAGCAAAGAATAGAATCAAACATCTGCATTATGGGAAGAATGAATATTTTTGGATCAATGATAATAAAAAGCCTTTTCCAACGATGATTATGCACCCGGTGACTCCAGCACTAGAAGGTAAAACTTTGGATGATCCTAAATTCAATTGTGCAACTGGTTTAAGTGCTGGTATTGACGGAGAAATGGTAGAAACCGATGGCAAGAAAAATCTGTTTCAAGCGTTTACTGAAGTAATCAAGAGCAAGGGAGAAGGATATGTGTACTACAATTGGACAAAACCACTTTTAGGTGGTGGGACAAGTAAAGAGACATATCCAAAAATCTCTTTTGTAAAAGAGTTTCAGCCTTGGGGCTGGATTATCGGCACAGGGGTGTACATTGATGATATCACTGAAGAAGTATTTGCTGCCAAGGCAAAAATACTGATATATGCTGCAATCTTTGCCGCGCTCGCCATGGCGTTTTCTTGGTTCATGATTTCACGTACTGTGACCCTTGTATTTGGTGGTGAACCAGAGAGAGTAACTGAAATTGCCAATAAAATTGCAGTAGGTGATTTATCTAGTCGAATTGAAACAAGTCCTGACGATACCTCTAGCATGATGTTTGCCATGAAAGTCATGCAGGACAATTTATGTAAGATTATTGCTGAGGTTACAAGTTTTGTTGACACTGCTGCCAGTAAAGGTGAATTTAGCGTCAAGATGAGTTTGGATGGTAAATTGGGTTACACAAAAACTCTATCCGAATTGTTAAATAAACTCTCAGATGTTACAGAAAAAGGATTAAAAGACATTATCAGGGTGGTACAATCTTTAGCCGATGGCGATCTTTCACAAACTATTGTCGATGAGTATCCAGGTCTATTCGGTCAAACTAAACATTGCATTAACAGCACCGTGGATGCTTTGAATAGAATTGTCAACGATATACAATTCATTGTCTTGTCTGCTGGACAAGGTGATTTTACCGTTAGGTTAGAGATGGCGGACAAGTCTGGTTATCTTAAAACTCTGTCAGAATTGCTAAACCAGCTCTCCAATGTCACCGAAAATGGGTTGAGGGATATCATTCGTGTTACCAATTTGATGGCTCACGGAGATTTAACAACTTCTATCTATAAAGATTATCCTGGACTATTCGATCAAGTGAAGTCTGGGATCAATACCACTTTGGAAAATCTCAGAAATTTGGTTAATAAAATCAAGGAGGCGAGTGATGTGATTCAATCAGCCTCTAAAGAGATTGTCCACGGAAACTTAGATTTATCGCAACGTACTGAGGAACAAGCCACATCACTGGAGGAAACCGCTGCAAGCATGGATGAAATGACCGCTACCGTCCAAAACAACGCCGAAAATGCTAAACAAGCAAATCAGCTTTCCATCAATTCTTCTGAAGTGGCGGAGAAGGGTGGTACTGTAGTAAATCGTGTGATTACCACCATGAGTTCGATTAACGAATCCGCACGCAAGATTGTAGATATCATTTCAGTAATTGATGGTATTGCTTTTCAAACCAACATCCTTGCTTTGAATGCTGCCGTTGAAGCGGCTCGTGCCGGAGACCAAGGACGCGGTTTTACAGTAGTAGCGAGCGAAGTACGTAATCTAGCACAACGTTCTGCCACGGCTGCCAAAGAAATAAAAACTTTGATCGAAGATTCAGTGGGCAAAGTGGAAGACGGTACCAAATTGGTCAATGAAGCGGGTCAGACCATGGAGGAAATCGTGACCTCTATCAGGCGTGTGACGGGAATTATGGGAGAAATTTCTGCAGCTGCCATGGAACAAGGAAAGGGTATTGAGCAGATTAACCTAGCAGTCACGCAAATGGATGATGTAACTCAACGGAATGCAGCGTTAGTAGAAGAAGCCGCTGCTGCTACTGAATCCCTGAAGGAACAAGTACATGTTCTATCCGCTGCCGTTTCCGAATTCAAAATAAACAATGGATCGGGTTCAGCGCAATCTGTTCCTTCTCTTTCAGCACCGAGTAAAACGGGAGTATCTCTTTTTGATACTGCTATAGCAGCGCACATTAAGTGGAAGATGCGTTTGACCCAGTTTATTGATGGTACTAGCAATGAACAATTAGACAGTGAAAAGGTGTGCAAAGATAACTTATGCGTTTTAGGCCAATGGATTTATGGCGATGGCAAGACGTACCAAGACGCAGCTCAGTACTCCGATTTAGTGACTAGGCATACCACCTTTCACCGCTGCGCCGGAAGTATCGTAAAGAAAGTCGAATTTCAAGATAAAGTAGGCGCGATTTCAATGCTGAACGGAGAATTTTCTCTGGCAGCAAAAGACACGGTTACTGCACTCATGAAAATGAAGAGGTACGTAGATGGTGTTGCTCCGAATGCTAGCAAATCTTAGTTTTTTCTCCTAAAAAACGACTAAAATTGCTTGTAGTGACTTCTCCGAATTCAATCAGATCTAGGTTGTGCAACGGAGCAATGCTCTCGGCCACATGCACAACTAGAGCAGGTTGATTCGGTTTCCCTCGGTGGGGAAACGGTGTTAAGTATGGACAGTCCGTTTCGATCAGTAATCGATCCATGGGGACACGAGAAGCTACTTCGCGCAATGCTTTGGCATTCTTAAACGTGACGATGCCGGAGAAAGAAATATAAAATCCAAGATCTAAAGCCCCACGTGCAGTTTCCCAATCTTCTGTGAAACAGTGGAACACACCCCCCACTTCTTGGGAAGATTCTTCTCTCAAAATGCGTAGGGTGTCCGCGCGTGCCTCTCGGCTATGGACAATGAGGGGTTTTTTGACGATTCGAGCTACTGCAACGTGGTTTCGAAAACGCTGGGCTTGCCAACCTGGATCACCCCCATGATAGTGGTAATCTAATCCGGTTTCTCCCACAGCCACCACGGATGGATCTTTTGCTAAGGCAACCAATTCTTCAATGGTAGGCTCATGAGATATCTCTACACCTGGATGCACCCCCAAAGAAACATCTACTTCCGGAAATTCCTTTGAAAAACTTAACACTTCTGGAAAGCTTTCGAGCTGAACTGAGACACACAACATCCTCTCGACTCCTGCCGATCGGGCAACACCAACCACATGAGGAATGTCTACCCCAGAAGAAGCTAGAAGCTGTAGGTGGCAATGAGAATCGACCAGTCGAGGTGTCATTTGAAAAATCTCTTAACCTTTTTGGAAAGGATGGATTCTATCACACGTAACAAAATCCTTTGCACTGCTGTAAAATAAAGCTAATTTCTTTGAGAGGTTTTAGGATGGCCAATCAAACAATCACTGCGTTGGTGCGGGCATGTGGTTATTCAATGTCTGGAATTCGTCACGCGTTTCAGCATGAGAGAGCTATTCGCCTCGAAATTTCTTCGATCTTATTTTTAGTACCCATTTCTCTTTTTTTGCCAGTTTCTAGGATAGAACATTTACTGCTTATTTTGTCTCTATTGTTAGTTTTTTTAGTCGAGTTAATTAATTCCGCTTTAGAAGCCACTGTTAATCGAATCTCTCTGGAGATGCACCCACTTTCTAAACAGGCTAAAGACATGGCCAGTGCCGCTGTCCTAATTGCGGTGCTGATGTCTACTTTGTGCTGGATCTGGATCGCAGGTCCAGTTTTAATTGATTTTTTTGGTTATGAATAACAGCATGATCCAACACTCTAGTTTGTTTCGCGAAAAAGCATATGTAGCAGGACAGTGGATTTCTGGAGAAAAAACATTTTTAATATGTGATCCAGCTACTGGGGAAACCCTAGCCAATGTGTCCGACCTCGGGACCATTGAAACTCGTTTAGCTATTCACTCTGCAGCACAGGCTTGGCCAGAGTGGCGCGCTCTCACGGCCAAACAAAGATCAGTGGTATTGCATAAGTGGCATGCACTGATTTTAGATTCCGTAGAAGGCCTTGCCACCATTCTGACAGCAGAACAAGGAAAACCCTTGGCGGAAGCGCGTGCCGAAATCGTGTACGGAGCTAGTTTTATTGAATGGTTTGCAGAAGAAGGTAAGCGAGTGCAAGGGGATGTACTTCAAAGTGTAGATTCAAAAACACGTCTTTTAGTCTTGAAACAGCCCATTGGGGTATGTGCTGCGATTACGCCTTGGAATTTCCCTGCGGCAATGATTACCCGAAAAGTGGCTCCTGCCTTAGCTGCGGGTTGTACCGTGATTGTGAAACCCGCGGAACAAACGCCGCTGACGGCATTGGCTTTGGCAGCATTGGCCGAGCAGGCAGGTTTTCCTCCCGGGGTTTTGAATGTAGTGACAGGTTCTGCGGAATCTGCTCCTACAATCGGTGGCGAGCTCACTTCGAATCCCTTAGTACGCAAACTTTCTTTCACGGGTTCGACAGAGGTAGGCCGATTGCTCATGGCGCAGTGCGCTCCTACCATTAAAAAGGTTTCACTTGAACTTGGGGGAAATGCTCCTTTTATCGTATTTGACGATGCGGATGTAGAAGCTGCCGTGGAAGGAGCTATGGCTAGTAAATATCGAAATGCAGGCCAAACTTGTGTTTGCGCCAATCGATTATTGGTGCAATCTGGTATTTATGAAGAATTTTCTAAGAAGCTAACGGAGCAAGTCAAAACATTGCGAGTAGGAGCAGGCACCGAATTTGGAGTGACTCAGGGTCCTCTAATCGATACCCAAGCTTTGGAAAAAGTAGAATCTCATATTGCAGACGCGGTTTCCAAAGGAGCACGAATTTTGAGCGGCGGAAAACGTCATGCTCGCGGGGGTTCCTTTTTTGAACCAACAGTATTGGTAGATGTCACGACGGAAATGCGTTGTGCGCGAGAAGAAACTTTCGGCCCAGTGGCACCGATCTTCCGATTCGAAAATGAAGCAGATGCAATTCGTTTAGCAAATGCAACAGAGTACGGTCTAGCAGGTTATTTTTTTAGCCAAAACCTTGGACGTATTTGGCGCGTTGCTGAAGCACTCGAATACGGCATGATTGGGGTGAACACGGGCCGAATCTCTAATGAAGTAGGCCCCTTCGGCGGCATTAAGCAGTCGGGCATTGGCCGAGAAGGCTCAAAGTACGGAATTGAAGAATATCTTGAGATTAAGTACGTGTGTCTTTCGATCGAATAAAAGACCACTCCAATGGAGTGCCCTTTGGAACATTACAAGTGGTTTGGCAACCCAGAATCTGCTCTAAATATCGGGTGTGCAAACCATGGCTGGGGCGAATGGAGCGCACGTTTTCCGTAGTAAAAACATCTCCTGCACACATATTTTGCACCACGAACAAAGATCGCCGAAAAGTTCGATTGTTTGTTTCCGATGGAGTAAGAGAATAGCGTACAGTACCAAGAGCCTGTTCTGTCTGGCGTACTGCTTTTGCCATTGCCGCGAATTCAGCAGGTTCTAAAGAGAAACTAGCGTCTGGACCCCCGTCATTTCGAGATAAGGTAAGATGTTTTTCGATAAGGCAAGCACCCATGGCCACTGCAGCCACTGGAGTAGTCGTCTCTAGTGTGTGGTCAGAAAGTCCTACTGGGACATCAAACGTTTTACTTAAATGTGGAATGGTTCGAAGATTCATATCTTCCACCGGTGCTGGATAGGCACTGGTACATTTCAACAATAATAGTTCACGCGCCCCCGCTGCGCGTGCAGCGTTGACTGCTTCTTCTATTTCGCCAAGGGTGGCCATACCAGTTGAAAGAATCATCGGTTTTCCGGTTTTTGCCACTTTACGAATTAAAGGAAAATCTACTAATTCGAAAGAGGCAATCTTGTAGGCAGGCGTTTCTTGCGTTTCCAGAAAATCTACTGCAGTAGTATCGAATGGCGAAGAAAAAATACTAAGTCCTAAAGCGTTAGCTTCTTTTGCGAGACGCGGGTACCACTCCCAAGGAATAGCTGCCTCTTGATACAAAGCGTGTAGTGTCTTCCCATCCCACGGTGTTCCCCCGTAAATCTTAAAACAGGGTTGATTACCATCAAAAGTGAGCGTGTCTGCACGATAAGTTTGCAGTTTTATTGCATCCGCTCCTGATTCTTTTGCAGCATAAATCAATTGCAAAGCGTGCTCTAACTTATTCCCATGGTTGGCAGAGAGTTCAGCTACCAAATACACAGGATAACCTACCCCAATGTTTTTGGTTCCAATGTGAATGTGTAGTGCTTGGTGATTCATAAAATTTTCTACAAAAATAAAGAGAAACTCAAATTAGAATTTGATCCGAATACTCATAGGAGTTACGCAGTTGAAAGTGTAACTCGTTGATTTTTATCAGATTTCTATTTTTACGTCAAAACAATAAATCTAACGAAATCAACAATTTGTGAATCCAACTGCGTAACTCCTAACTCAGTCGAAAATTATCCCTGATTCTCTCTCATGGCTTACCTCGACGGAATCACTCGACTTCCCTGTTGAATTCCATGGTAGAATTAAGATAGAGTAGTTATGTTGCAGTATAACTTGAAAACCCCTGAATCTCACTAAAAATCTTCTTAACTTTAAAAATCGAATGACCACAAAAATCCAAGATGTGATAGTTCGCGTGATGGAAGCACGCCACCATGATCCTTTCACAGTTCTTGGGCGTCATCCTCACGGATTAGGGGAAGTAATCCGAGTCTTCCTTCCAGAAGCCGAGACCGTTGAACTTTTGCACGGTGCAGAATCTTTCACCATGGCGCGGGTCCCAGACACTGACCTATTCGAGTGGAAAATAGATCGTACCCAGTGGACTGCTCGTTATCAAGTGCGCTGGTGGGACAAGGAGGGAGTTGCTCATGTGCAATATGATCCATACACCTTTTCACCTCAAATCCCGGATTTTGATTTACACCTTTTTGGAGAAGGACACCATTGGAACGCCTACCGTTTCCTTGGAGCGCATCCATGGATCGTAGAAGGCATTGAAGGAGTCTTGTTTTCCACTTGGGCACCCAATGCAGCTCGAGTCAGTGTAGTAGGAGATTTTAATCGTTGGGATGGTCGCGTTCATGCCATGCGGGTACGTGGTGGGAGCGGTCTTTGGGAACTGTTTATTCCGGGCATCACAGCCGGTGCTCTTTATAAATTTGAGATTCGAAATCGAGAACACGGTACCTTACACCTAAAATCAGATCCCTACGCTCAACAGTTTGAAGTCCGTCCTGCTTCGGGTTGTGTAGTCACCGCACTCAGTAGCCACGTTTGGAATGATGATGCTTGGCTAGCTCGTCGGCCTGAAGAGCAATGGCAACATGGTCCCATTTCTATTTACGAAGTACATCTTGGTTCTTGGGCACGAGATCCTTCTGGTGGTTTCCTTTCTTACCGCGAATTGGCACATCGTATTGCAGCACATGTCCTCGCCCTTGGATTTACCCACATTGAATTGTTACCTATCACTGAGCACCCACTGGATGCCTCGTGGGGGTATCAAGCATTAGGCTATTTTGCGCCGACGAGTCGTTTTGGCACCCCGGAAGATTTTCGATATTTCGTGGACTATTGTCATCAGCAGGGGCTCGGGGTTCTGCTAGATTGGGTACCTGGCCATTTTCCAAAAGATCTACATGGATTAGCACGTTTTGATGGTACCCCACTCTACGAATACGAAGACCCACGTCTAGGTGAGCACCGCGACTGGGGTACTTTAATCTTTAATTACGGACGCAATGAAGTCAAAAACTTTTTGTTAACTGGTGCACTTTATTGGATTGAAGAGTTCCACATCGATGGGCTTCGAGTGGATGCCGTGGCTTCCATGTTGTATCTCGATTACTCAAGAAAATCAGGCGAATGGCTTCCTAATCGTCATGGTGGACGTGAGAACTTAGAGGTGATTGATTTCCTCCGGGAATTAAACACCATGTTGCATGGTCGTTATCCGGGAGTCATGGTGATTGCAGAAGAATCAACCGCTTGGCCCATGGTTTCTCGTCCGGTATGGCTCGGAGGTCTAGGATTTACCTTAAAGTGGAACCTAGGCTGGATGCACGACACCCTAAATTACTTTGCTAGAGATCCCATCCACCGTCATTACCACCACCAAGACCTTACTTTTGGACTGATCTACGCTTTTTCGGAAAATTTTGCCTTGCCTCTTTCACACGATGAAGTCGTGCATGGAAAAGGATCTCTTCTAAACAAAATGTTCGGAGATCGTTGGCAAAAATTCGCAAATTTGAGACTACTCTACGCTTGGCTCTACCTTCAGCCAGGCAAGAAACTGCTTTTCATGGGAGCAGAACTGGCACAAGTACGCGAATGGAACCACGACCAGAGTTTAGATTGGGGATTGCTAGACAACCCTGCACATCAAGGTATTCTTCAGGTCATCAAAGATTTGAATCATGTCTACCAACAATACTCTGCTTTGCATCGTTACGATTTTGAAAGTAAAGGATTCGAGTGGATTGATTGCAATGACGCTTCTCAGTCGGTCATTAGCTTTTTGCGACGAGGGGATTCTAATTTTCTAATGGCAGTGTTCAATTTTACTCCGGTCGTGCGCAATCACTACCGTGTGGGTGTACCAATACAAGGTATCTATCAAGAAATCTTAAACACGGATGCCGATTGTTACGGAGGAAGTGGAGTAGGCAACGGAGGTACTGTTACCACGGAAAACATCCCTTGGATGGGGCGTCCCTACTCTTTGTGTTTATGTTTACCGCCGTTAGGTGTACTGGTTTTAGTGCCGATGTAACTTGTAAAGCATGTTCTTCTCCTGCGTAATTCTTAGACGGATTGGCTATATTGGACAGCAGCAGACTCCAGACTGGAGTCAACGTAAATCAAACCATTCCTCCTAATGCTAAAGGACAGGTTTTTCCACGCGTACTCATCACAGAAAAAAAGATATTCCAACGAAAGCTTTTTTCTTGGTGGCGTCCAAACCTTCGTTTAAAGTTGTTTTTGGTCTCTCTTTCTGTACTTACTATTCCGTGGATTGGCTATGAATATCTCCGAGAAATGGAGGTATTTTTACAACAGGGGCAAGAACACTCTTTACTTGCAACCGCCCGAGCAGTAGCCGCAGTTCTCCACAATCGCCCTGAATTGTTCCAAAGACACGCCGATCTTTTACGTTCTGCACAGGCAGAACGGGAAATGTTCATACCCATGTTGCGTAGCCCAATTATTTTGGACGGACAACTAGAAGATTGGAAACCTTATTTGCCGCAAACTCGTACCTACGCGGCTGACAATGTCCTCGAAAGTAAAGCAACATACAATCCTCGTTCTCTTTCTTTTCAACAGACACTCGGCACCTATGAACGCTATTTGTACGCTGTTTTTATTGTTCGAGATGACAAAGTGGTGTACCGAGCACCCAACAGCTACCGTTTGGACCAATGTGACCATCTGCAAATTGCGCTTCAAGGGCCCGATGGTAAGTTTTACCGCTACTGGCTTGCAACTCAAGCTCCAGGTTGGGTAAATGCACATTTAATGTCAGATAATCCTGTAAATCCGTTGCCTGTCCGACCAGAAGTTCGGATTAAAGGTGCATGGCGCGAAACGTCAGAGGGTTATACCATCGAAATGAGGATTCCGATGTCGATGGTGGGTGCCCGAATTGCTTTTGCTGTGGCAGATGTAGACAATTTGGAAACCCGTGAAATCAAGACGCTGATCGGTACTGCTGGAACACGTCGCGTTGAAGAACTCGGAGTCGTGATTGTTCCTTCGCCTGAAATTGAGCGAATTCTAAAAGAATTGGAGCGCGGAACAAATCGCACGTGGGTCGTAGACTACAACAAACGGGTACTTGGACTAGCGGGTAGCCTGCGTGAAGAACCTCTAGCACGAGAGGACACTCGTAAGCCCACGGAACGTTGGATGCACGCGCTCTATCGTCTCATTCTCCCACAACCTAGCACCAGTTTTGATGATGATCTCTATGGTGCGGCTCGTCTCGAAGGTCAAGAAATTGAAATGGCCCTTTCTGGCACACCTCAAATTCGGTGGCGGCAATCTGCGGATCGCCTTACGACCATTCTTTCTGCGGCTCATCCAGTGCGAACTGATGACAAAGTAAGTGGTGCCGTAGTCGTAGAGGAAACGAGTAATACCATTCTAAGCCTTCAAAACCGGGCGTTAGAAAATCTTTTTACAGTTACGTTAGTAGTCTTTTTTTCCACCACTTTTATCATGCTTTGGTTTGCTTCTCGATTTTCGAGTAGAATTCTCAAACTCCGAGATGAAGCCGAACGAGCTATTGGCCCTGATGGCAAGGTACAAGGAAGAATTACCGGATCTTTTGTCTGGGACGAAGTAGGCGACTTGGCCCGCAGCTTTTCAGTTCTGTTAGATCGAATTAGCCAATACACACGCTATCTGGAGAGCATGGCTGGCCGTCTTTCACATGAGCTACGGACGCCACTTGCCGTAGTCAGATCTTCTATTGAAAACCTCGAAATGCAACTGCTTCCGGAGGATCTATCCATCTATGTGCAACGTGCACATGAAGGGGTATCTCGTTTATCTTCTATCCTTGCCAGCATGAGCGAAGCTTCCAGACTAGAGCAGACACTACAACGCGCGGAAACGGAGGATTTTAACTTATCAGAAGTCATTGCAGGATGTGTGGAGGGCTACCGCGGTGCTTATCCTTCTAAAAAATTTACACTCGATTTACCTTTGGGGATCGCTCGCATCCGAGGAGTTCCTGAATTGATTGCGCAAATGCTCGATAAGCTAATCTCTAATGCAGTTGACTTCAGCACGGGTGCCGCACCCATTCAAGTGCATCTCACGAGAGGCAAATCTTACGTTTTCTTATCAGTACTAGATTACGGAGCACCTTTGCCAGCACACATGACCGACAGCCTTTTTGAGTCTATGGTCTCGATCCGTCCCCAACGCAACAATGAGCCACACTTAGGGATTGGTCTTTATATTGTCCGAATTATTTCTGAATTCCATGGAGGAAAAGTAGAAGCAAGCAACCTAGAAGATGTGCAAGGAGCAAGGTTTACGGTCTATTTGCCCTTGAAGGTTCCGTAAAATCCCCACGACCACAGCCGTGGGGCAGTCTATTTTACAAAGACAATACCCAAGCGATAATCTTCTTTAGATCTTCGTCTGAAGCGTCTGGGTGTGGAGACATTGGGATCTCGCCCCAGTTGCCTGCACCACCAGCTTTCACTTTAGCTAACAACGCCGCAGGAGCCCCTGCGTCTCCCTTATACTTCGCAGCCACTTCTTTGTAAGCTGGGCCAACCACGCGGGCGTCCACCTTGTGGCAAGCTAGGCAATCATACTTCGCGAGCAACGCTTCTCCGTCCTCTGCTAGAACAGGAGTAACTACTAAAACTGCTAAACAGCCAAGAACTGCCTTGGAAAATCTCATGATCACTACTCCAAATTTTGAACCTAGGACCCGACATCTGTGCTAAATACGTGCATCATCTCTATGTGTTCGCAGCCAGAACTTTGGAGTCCGATCCGAGTGCGCAGTCAATCGCCATCCATGACGGTCTCTCTACGCACGTAAAATCGGTTCGCGGTTCTCAGGACGCCATATTCCGACGGTGCCTTC
>CAUYTX010000441.1:0-13744 GCA_963575665.1 Gammaproteobacteria bacterium
AAAACATAACTGATACAATAACTTACATTATTTCTTACGTCGAACTCAGGTTATAATTTAGGCAGGAAGCTAGGAAGTAAGGCTATGATACGTTTTAATATTTCACTCAGTTTGCCTAGTTTTGCTCGCGAGTGTATCATCAGCAAGCTTGGGAGATTTTTTCCTTCCGGGCGAAAGAGATGTTAACAGGCATTCAAACTAAGCAGGAGAAGTTTTTATGTTGGCAAGTAGAGGTATTTTGTTAGGAGTTGCGTGTTTGGGAGCAGGGTACGCCCTCGCTACCGAGCCCAGAGCCCAGAGCCCAGAGCCCAGAGCCCAGAGCCCAGAGCCCAGAGCCAATTATGCTGTAACCGTTACTCAACATAGTCAAGGGGTTCGTTTTTCTGTTTCAGGGTTGTCTTGCGGAGAAGTTATCGTTTGGTCTTGGAACGGTACTAACATCACCGTGCCTCTTGAAGCCGCCGTGGCAGATGGCTCTGCCAAGCTTCAAACCACCGAAAAGAGTTGTGAAGTTGAATGGCAGAATCCGCCAGCAGGATTGGCAACGGAGGAAGGCCAACTGAGTGTGGATGCCGTGGCTTTGGGGGTAGTCGTCAAAAGCGAACCTGCCACTGCACCAACATACAAACAGGTCAGCGCAGGTTATTATCACACCTGCGGGTTGAGGACTAACAACACGGTGGTTTGTTGGGGAGACAACAGTGTTGGTCAGGCAACACCACCCACCGTCACCTTCAAGCAAGTCAGTGCAGGTTATTATCACACCTGCGGGTTGATGTCCAACAACATCCTGTTTTGTTGGGGAAGCAACGGCAGTGGTGAAGCAAGGCCACCAGCTGGTACCTTCAAACAAGTCAGTGCTGGTTGGGATTACACCTGCGGGTTGAGGACTAACAACACAGTGGCTTGCTGGGGAGATAACTCCTATGGCCAAGCGACACCAGCAACAGGTACCTTCAAACAGGTCAGTGCGAGATTTAATCACACTTGCGGGTTGAAGACTAACAACAAGTTGGCTTGCTGGGGATATAACTACTATGGCCAAGCGACACCAGCAACAGGTACCTTCAAACAAGTCAGTGTGGGTTATAACTACACCTGTGGGTTGAAGACTAACAAGACCGCGTTTTGTTGGGGGGACTTCTACGCAAATACCCCACCCTATCTCTTCAAACAAGTCAGTGCGGGAGATTTCAATACCTGCGGGTTAAGGACCGACAACGCTTTGATTTGTTGGGATGGCCTGACGCCACCAGCCGGTTCTTTTAAACAGGTTAGTGTGGGGACTTACTATTACGCCTGCGCAGTGAAGGCTGACGACACGTTGGCTTGCTGGGGAAATGACGACTATGGCCAGGCAACGCCTCCAACGGAATAGGCATAGCTGACCTCACCCCTAATTCTTTAATGGAATAGGGGTTGAGCCTCGACTTCTCAAACTCCCCTCCTCAGTTAAGGAGGGGTGCCTCGAAGAGGCGGGGTGGTTGGTTTTGATATATTACCATTTTATGTTGTTTTAAAAATAAGTCTTGTCTCCCTTTTCCTGGTAAGAATGAGGGGTGGGGGTGAGGTCAGGGATAAAGTTTTAAGGGATAGATCCGATTCCTCTGTGACCGATGAGGACGGTCACACGCTCCCCCATGGCTTGCGGGGTTACTCGACTTTCCTATTGAGTTCCGACGTCCCCTCTGTCCTAAAAAACTGGGTTTTTCGCACATACTGAATAAAGAAGATTGGGGACTGTTCTCGACTGCACACTCGGATCGAACTCCAATGTTTCAACAGGAGCAAACTTTATGGTTTTACCAGGATTTGCTGTGATTCACTCTAATTTTTTAGAAAATCTCCGATTCATTTTGCTGGATTGGCTAAAAAAATATCCGTTAGCACCTCTAGAAAATGAAATTTTTTTAGTGCAAAGCAATGGCATGGCGCAATGGCTAAAATTGGCACTGGCAAACGAATTGGGTATTTGCACTGCAGTGAATATGGAACTTCCTGCACAGTTTCTTTGGACTACGTACAAAATAGTGCTAGGAGACATTCCTAAAGAATCTCCACTAGATCGAGACTCCTTGATTTGGCGATTGTTCCGTGTATTACGGAGTGGAAGAAATTATCCAGAACTAGAACAAATATACAATGCAGATACAGATAAGCAATATCAGTTATCCAAAATTCTCGCAGATGTATTCGACCAATACCAGGTATACCGTTCCGATTGGATTCAGGATTGGACAAACAACAAAGACCAAATACGAGATGTTGACGGAAAAGTACAACCTATGCCACAAGCTTGGCAAGCAGCATTGTGGAGAAAAGTTTTACCAGATATTTCGATAGAAGAAATAAATTCCAGTCGCGCCTTAGCACATCAGAAATTTATAGAAAAACTAAAAGATGCAAAAGAACCGCCGAAAAAACTACCAAAAAGAATTTTAGTATTCGGCATTTCTTCAATGCCAAGACAAACTTTAGAGGCATTCGCACAATTAGGCAAGTTTTGTCAAGTGTTAATCTTGGTTCACAATCCATGTCGTTACTATTGGGGAGACATTGTGGGCCAAGAAGATATTTTACGGAAGAAAATAAATCGAAAACCAAAAATTTCTAATACTCCATTACAGGATTTGCACGTAGATGCCAATCCGCTTTTAGCCTCTTGGGGTCGGCAAGGAAAGGATTATATTCATTTTTTAGATGAATTATTAGAAGATCCACAGCAGTACCAAACATCGTTTCAAAGAATTGATTTATTTGCTGATTTTGAAGATCCTAAAAATCTTCTCCAACAGATCCAACAGTCTATTTTAGATTTAGAACCTTCTCCTAAACGCTTTGAAGATCAAAAAGAAGTTAACATGGAAGACTTCTCCGTTGTCTTTCATTCTGCACACAGCCAAAAAAGGGAAGTGGAGATTCTACACGACCAATTATTGGATTTGCTTTCCAAACAAGAAGGAAAATTAAAACATAGAGATATTTTGGTCATGGTTCCAGATATCAATTCTTATGCACCCCATATTCACGCAGTTTTTGGAAAATCAGAAGTAAAAGATTCCAGACAGATTCCTTTTAGCATTTCTGATCAGAAGGAGAGAGGGAAAAATCCAATTTTGATTGCTTTAGAATTTCTTTTGCGTATCCCGGATTCAAGGTTTTTCGTCAGTGACTTGTTTGAATTATTGAGTGTGCCTTCTGTCCAAAAAAGTTTTGGAATTTCTGAACAAGACTTACCTGTTATACGTCATTGGGTAATCAATTCAGGAATTCGTTGGGGTTTGAATGCAGAACAGAGAAAACCTTTTTGTTCTTCTTCAGATTTAGAGCAGAACACGTGGCGTTTTGGTCTGGACAGAATGTTGTTGGGGTACGCAGTAGGCTCAGGGAAATCTTGGGAAGGCATTGAACCATATGACGAAATGTCAGGATTAAGTGCTGAGAAATTAGGTTTTTTAGCTCATTTGATGGACGTTTTGGAAAAATTTTGGGACGAATTTTCTAAACCCGTAAACGTGGAGACATGGGGAAAGCGTTTTCGGAATTTGTTGAAAACATTTTTTGTTTCTACTGATGATCGTGATCTTTTAATGCTAGAAAAATTGTTCAAATACTTAGAACGTTGGGAAGAACTTTGCCAGCAAGCAAAGTTTGATGAAACGTTGCCTATTTCTGTAGCACGTGAAGCTTGGCTTTCTAAAATAGACCAACCAAGTCTCTCTCAGAATTTTTTAGTAGGCCGCGTAAATTTTTGTACCCTTTTACCAATGCGGGCTATCCCATTTGAAGTCATTTGTCTATTAGGTATGAATGACGGCGATTTTCCGAGAAATTTTCCAGTTTCTAGTATAGATTTAATGGCCGTTACTGGATACCGTCCTGGAGACCGTTCCCGAAGGGAAGATGATCGATATTTGTTTTTGGAAACCGTACTTTCTGCTAGAAAAAAACTATACATCAGTTGGGTAGGGCAGGATGAGAAAAATAATCAGATTCGTGTGCCTTCTATTCTGGTACAACAATTACGAGATTTTATTTCATTAGGTTGGGTTGACTCTAGCTCTAATCGCCCCCTCTTGGATCGGTTGACAGTGCAGCATCCCCTACATCCTTTCAGCAAGCGTTATTTTCTCTCAACGGAATCTGCTGGATATGACGAGCGGATATTTTCTTATGCACACGAGTGGTGTGCAGCTTATGATCCACAAATATCTAAACCCTCTTCAAATTTACCCTTCTATTCTCCGGAAGTACCCATTTCGATAAAAACTTTAACATCTTTTCTGCGCTACCCCACTAAGATTTTTTTCAAAAATCGACTGCAAGTGGCGTTAGAGAAAAGAAAACAAGAAAATTCTGACGTAGAACCTTTTGTATTGAGTAAATTAGACGATTATTCTCTGGGGGAAGAATTATTAAGTACTATTTCTGGAAAACCTCCAGAGGTTATGGAATTTCTTTTTGAAGAAAAACAAGCTCAGCAAAAAAGACGCGGAGAATTGCCCATGTCTTCCTTTGCAGAGCAAGCATCTAAGAGGTTTAGTACTCCTGTCCGAATGGCTTATCAACGATCGCAACAGATTTATCGGTCTTGGCCATACAAAGTAGGAAAACCAAAAGAAATTTTCTTCGAATTTTCAAATAACACTACTTGTATTTCTTTGGAGGGTTGGATTTCAGATCTCTATACCAATGAAGAGGGACAATACGCAAGGATACTAGTTAGACATCAAAATTTAAGAGACAGAAAATATGCCTTGATTGATCCTTGGGTCTATCACCTTAGTGGATGTGCAGCCGGATTGAATATGTGCACTCTTCAAGTAGGATCAGATGTTGTGATCTCCTTTCCGACCATTCCCAAAAAAGATGCTTATGGTTATTTAGAAAAAATCGTACACGCTTGGTGTGCTGGAATGGAAAATCCGTTGCCACTTGCTTGCAAAACAGCTTTTGCCTGGTTACAGAATCCAAGAGACGCCTATACAAAAGAAGTGCAAGAAGATTTCTATTTACGGCGTGCCTATCCTACCTTTGAACTATTGATGAATAGCCTACATCCTAACAATTTTGAATATTGGGCACGTGAATTGTATGAGCCTATTTTGAAAAAATGTAGGATCGTTCCTGATTAAATTTGAAATTTTGATTTTAGTATTTTGGGAACCTAATCCAAGGTTTACAAATCTTGACGTGACAGCTAAAATGAAACTTGAGTGACGATCGACTATGCATTCGGATCGAGCTTCAAAATTGGAGAAACCATCATGTTAGATTTCTTTTCCACTGTCCGCCGTAGACATTCTGTCCGCCACTACCACACGGATGTCGAAGTAGAAAGGGAAAAACTGCACGCGGTCTTAGAAGCAGCTTGTGCTGCTCCCTCTGCAGGAGACTTACAGGCGTACCGGATTGTTGTTGTGACCCAGATTGCTACTCGGGATGCACTCCGAAGGATCTCGGGAGACCAATCGTTTATTTACGAAGCACCGGTTTGTTTAGTCTTTTGTTCTGATCAAGCTCGGTCAGAAGCACGTTTTGGGGAACGAGGTGCGCAACTCTATGCCGTGCAAGATGCAACTATCGCTGCCGCCTACGCTCAGTTAGCCATTGTTGCTGCCGGACTTGGCTCGACTTGGGTAGGGTATTTTGATGAGGCCGAAGTAGCTCGACTGTTGTCCTTGGAAGAAGGGATTACTCCAGTGGCCCTCTTGAGTGTTGGATACCCAGCAGAATTTCCAGAACCCACATCAAGACGTTCCTTAGATGATGTGGTCCAGTATCTAGTCTAAAACATGGGATCTCCAAAATTCGACAGAGAAGTCGAGCGATCCCGCAAACCATGGAAAAGCAGGTGACCTGCCTCATTTTCTAAGCCTACTGCCCGTAGAGTCACTCGACTTCCAAGTTGAGTTCCAGCGCATGGTATACACGGATATTTTACCTTGAACTATCAACATAGTTTTCACGCGGGCAGTTTTGCCGATGTTCACAAACACGCATCCCTTATTTTATTGTTACAAGCGATGGCACGCAAGGAAAAGCCTTTTTTATACTTGGAAACACATGCTGGTGCAGGTCGTTACGACCTTCAGGGTTCCGCTGGCCTAGGAACTAGAGAATGGGAATCTGGCGTCGCCAAACTTTGGGAAAAAAAAGCAGGATTGTATTTTTCCAAATATCTTGAGATAGTCTCTTCAATTAACTCAAAATCACTTTTGCGCTATCCGGGATCGCCTTGGATTGCAAAATCCTGTCTTCGTCCACGGGATCGCATGGTTCTTTTGGAGGCACGCTTCGCAGAAGCGCAACAGTTAGAGCAAGTGATTTCTGAACATCCGAACAGGGGACGACCCGCACAAGTCCGAATAGGCAATGGATACGAAGCTCTCCGAGCTTGGTTACCCCCACCGGAACGAAGGGGTATCATTTTCTTAGACCCGCCATTTGAGCAAAACAACGAATTCAGTCGACTTGCCAACGCATTCCTAGCAGTAGAGAAGTACTTTGCCACGGGCACTACGGTGGCGTGGTATCCCCTCAAAGATAGAAAAACGGTCTCCCGATTTTATCAAACCCTCGAAAAGAGCGGTCTGCGCCGATTATTAGTCGCAGAACTACAAGTGTTGCCAGAAGACGTTGGAGGTAGGCTATTTGGGAGCGCCTTGCTCATACATAATCCTCCTTGGCAGTTGGATAAAGAGCTGGCGCTACTCGGATCGGAACTACGCGCGATTCTGTCTAAAAACGAAAAGACAATCTCTCACGTACATTGGGTAGTGGGAGCGTAACTACTTGATTTTGGCTTCTTTGTACATAACGTGTTTACGTACTATTGGGTCGTACTTCTTGAACTCTAGCTTGTTTGGCGTTGTCTTTTTGTTCTTAGTAGTGGTGTAAAAATGCCCAGTACCTTCTGAAGAGACTAATTTTATTTTTTCTCGCACGGAATATTTCTCCTAAAAACTTGCCAAGTCTTCAAACCGCCTCGCCACGAGCGCGCATGTCTGCAAGCACTCGGTCGATGCCTAGTTTGTCAATGGTACGTATTCCTTTGCAAGAGACACGAAGACGTACAAAACGTTTTTCTGACTCGATCCAAAAACGATGAGTATGTAAATTTGGCAAAAATCTGCGATGAGTCTTGTTATTGGCGTGGGACACGTTGTGGCCGACGACGGGACGCTTCCCGGTTACTTGACAAACTCTGGACACGTAGCACCTCTAGGAGCAAAAAACCTTATTGTTTTGCAGGATACCATGTTTTTGGTTTTCAGACAATTATTTAAGAAGCATAATTTGTTGACAAAAACACTTTTGTTTGTATAATGTATCGTGTTGAATGTCATTATCGGTTAAGATTGGATTTTGTCTATCCTGTCTAACCAAACCACTGTCCTTAGGAGAAGATATGCGCGCGATACATAGCTTGATGGCTGCAGTAGCCCTGTTTTTAGGTGCGGTTTCTTTACCCGCAGCGGCTGCTCCTGTTGAAGGTTTCCAGAACACGGTTCTGAGCAAAGGAATGTTAGACAAGTACCAGAATGCAGCCTTTAATACCGATATTCAGCATCTTTCCATTGGTCAGGCAGCGGCTATTTTGGGTGGTGCTGTCCTCGGAGGAACCGTCACAAACATGGCACTAGACGGCACTGTGTTCACTTTGATTGGGGTTCTCGTAGGTGCCACATTGGGCAGCGAATGGTACGAGCGAGGTATGTGGCCCTTTTAACTAACACCGGCGAATGTCGGGGGTTACTGCATACCAGAAGCGGTCCTCCCCGACTCCGTGGAGGACTGTAATGAGTGAGAATATCCAATCGATCTTAGTGGAAGATCGTCTTTTTTCCCCCCCTGCTGCATTTTCTGATAAAGCACGCATTCCAAATCGTGCTGCCCTAGAAGACTTGCGTGCCCGTGCTGAAGCAGATCACGTCGCGTTTTGGGGCGAATTGGCTCGCCAAGAAATCTCTTGGCAAACCCCTTTTCAAACTACCCTTGATGATTCTCGTGCTCCTTTCTTTCAGTGGTTTTCAGACGGAGAGCTCAATGTCTCTTATAACTGCTTAGATCGGCACTTAGAGCTTCGTGGCGATCAACCGGCTCTCGTTTTCGAAGGAGAAAAAGGGGACGTTCGGACGATCACTTATCGTGAACTTCACCGGGAAGTCTCTAGGTTTGCCAATGTCCTTCGAGCTCAAGGTGTCACTCAAGGGGATCGTGTCGTTATTTACATGCCCATGATTCCGGAAGCGGTCGTGGCCATGCAGGCATGCGCTCGAATCGGAGCCATTCATTCAGTAGTTTTTGGTGGGTTTTCAGCGGAATCCTTAAAAGACCGAATTGAGGACGCTGGTGCCAAAGTAGTCGTGACTGCAGACGGTGGCAATCGTGGTGGAAAACCAATTCCCCTGAAGAGTGCGGTAGACAAAGCATTGTCTCATGGGTGCCCAACCATTGAGCGGGTCATCGTTTATAACCGTTGCCATTTACCACTCACGATGCAGCCGGGCCGTGATCTTTGGTGGGATGAGGCTTGCCAAGGAGTTTCAGAAGTATGTGAGCCAGTTTGGGTCAATGCAGAAGACCCGCTCTTTTTGTTATACACCTCTGGTTCGACCGGTAAACCAAAAGGTATCCAGCACTCTAGTGGTGGGTACTTGCTCCATTCGATTTTGACCATGAAATGGGTCTTTGACCTGCAAGAAAAGGATGTTTTTTGGTGCACTGCGGATGTCGGTTGGGTCACCGGTCACAGTTACGTTGCTTATGGCCCATTGGCCTGCGGCGGCACCCAAGTCATGTACGAAGGTGTCCCGACGATCCCAGACACTGGGCGTTTCTGGGCTAATATCGCTCGACATCGGGTCAGCATCTTCTACACAGCTCCTACTGCCATTCGTGCCTTGATGAAGTTCGGGGATGTCATTCCTGCTAAATACGACCTCTCTTCCTTAAGGTTATTAGGCACGGTAGGCGAACCTATCAATCCAGAAGCATGGATTTGGTATCACACGGTTATTGGTCACGAGCGTTGCCCAATCGTGGACACTTGGTGGCAAACGGAGACTGGTGGGCACATGATCTCCCCTGTGCCTGGCGCAGTGAGCCTCAAACCGGGTTCTTGCACGCTTCCGCTTCCCGGCATCGCTGCAGATGTCGTCGACGAGGATGGCAATTCGATTACCACCCCAGACGCTGGCGGATACTTAGTCGTAAAGAGGCCTTGGCCGGGCATGTTGCGTACCATTTGGGGCGATGGAGATCGATATGTTCGCACCTATTGGGCAAAATTCCAGAATCGTTATTACTTAGCAGGAGATAGTGCTCGCCGGGATAAAGACGGCTATTTTTGGATCATGGGTCGAATTGACGATGTGCTCAATGTTTCTGGTCATCGATTAGGCACCATGGAAGTAGAATCCGCTCTGGTAGCCCACCCAAGAGTCGCTGAGGCTGCCGTGGTCGGTCGTCCTGATTCGATCAAGGGTGAAGCGATCTTTGCCTATGTGGTACTGAGGGGGGAAAGACCCGCCGGTGGAGTCGACGTAGCTCTTACCAAAGAGTTGCGAGACTGGGTTTCAGAACAGATTGGGCCAATCGCTAAACCGGATGATATTCGATATGCTGATAATTTACCTAAAACCCGATCCGGTAAAATTATGCGACGTTTACTTCGCGCGGTGGCTTCGGGACAGGATATTTCTCAGGATACTTCTACCCTAGAGAATCCTGCGATTCTTGCCCAGTTGAAAGGAGAGGTCTAGTTTTTTAGAACTCTGCGATCCGCTCTAGCAACAATCTTAATTCCGCAGCATCTTTGTAAGACAAGCTGGAATCGTTTGCAAGAGCAGGATCGCGTTCTCCTGTGAGAATAGACCTAATCCGAAGGAAAAAGGCACTCGAAACTTCCAACGTGGGGGATAACATTTCTTCGGACGTAAACCCTCGAGCTACTGCTTTGGCTACTTGTTCGCACAAGATGCCTTCTTGAGAAGAAGGTTCGTCTTCTTCTCGCCGATACGACAAATATTCGGAAACTGCTTCATTCCATGCATGGGTACTGGCTTCTTCTTGACCTACTTGTCGTTCAATCTCAATTAAGCATGCCCAAGTTTTCCAGGATTCAGCACTTTTGGGATCAGGTGCGTGGCATGCAATCGCGCGGAGTGCTTCCGTTCGTGCCAATGCTAGATCTCCCAAGTCTTTTAGAATTTCTGTTAATCGTCGGCGGGCCCGCCCTTCTTGCAATTTTTCTTCGAGCAATGCGTATCGATCCACAGATTGGCGAGCGGCTTTCTCTGCTTGTTCTAAACGGCCTAAAGATTGATACAAATCCGCTAGATCAAACAAAGCAAGGGCTTCTCCTCGTCGGTCTCCGCGGCGCACCCAAATCTCTAGTACTTTTTGGTAAGCTAGCTCTGCTGCTTCGGCATTGTTTAGTTCCCGTTGAATCCGTCCAATTTGATACCAAGCATCCGCAACCATTGACGGATCTTTTAATTCTGCAAAGGTTTCGCGCGCAATTTCGTACAATGTGAGAGATTCTAAAAATTTTCCTTGCAGGCGGTGGACATCCGCTATTTTGAATTGGTTGATTGCAGCATCTCGAGTGGCACCCCGCATTTCATCCAAAACAAATGATTCTTGATAGGCTGAGATCGCTTCATCCCAACGTTCTAGGGAACGTAAACAATCACCGCGCTCTACCCGACAAACCGAAGCCATTCTGGAAGCACTGGCCGAAAAGGTACCAACGGCTACTAAGATCTGAAATAAGCTCCAGGCTTTTTCTAAATGAGCTAGAGCAAGTGCTGTGGTGCCAGTCGCTTCTAAGACTCTACCCACCAATCGATGCGCCATGGCAAGGTCATAGTTGGCTCCAGGGTAAGCCCGTTCTCCTGCGGCTTCAGCACGTTTTAGCAAAGTTTGTGCTTGTCCTTGCGCTTCTGGTAACCATCCGGCAGCCAATAAGCGTTCAACGGCTTCTGACTCCGCTGCAAATGCTGCGCGCCCCCAACCTCCCACTCTGGGGGATAACTTCTCTCGCAAAGTGCTAACCCGCTCCAATGCTTTCGAAAGACGCAACGGTGCTAATAGCGTTTCTAACCGCCAGACCAAACCCAAAGTCTCTTCTGCTGGGTGATGCTCAAGGCTCCAATCTAACAAAACTAATAGGTTATAAACCTCTCGATGGGTAAGGTGCAAACCTAGAAGTGCATTTCCAAACCATTCTTTGTAGAGAACAGCCAAACGATCTGTCATGGCTTTTCCCCAGAGGTCTCGGGTTTCTTGCTTTGCCATGGTAGATAGATAGTCTAGTAATCCTTGGTCTAGTGCTAAACATTCTTCTCCCAAATCTTTTGCTAAACCAATAGAAATTAAGAATGCGATTAAATCACTCACCTCTGTTGGAGAAAGGTCAAGGACTTTGCTCAAAACTGTCCAGTTAGCCATTCCTTGAAAATGTGCTAAAACAGGAATGCGTTTTTGCAACTTTAAGGGTAATCTGCGCAATGCCAATGCCAAAGCAGCATCCAAACCTGTTTGTTTATCTTGGGATCGTGCGTTTCCTAAAAGCGTGCGGATCATTCTAGTAGTAGCCCGTACTCCGTGGGTAGATAACTCAGAAGCAGCTAAAAGTAACGCACGCGGGTGCTTATCTAGGGATTGGACTAGGTGAAACAGTTCCGTACTGTTGCGACCAGGGTCACTAGGCAATGGTATTTTTCCCGTAGCTCGTAATTGAGCTGCGATCAATGCGACTGCAGATTCATCGTCGAGTGCGCCTAAGAGATAGACGTGGCCTGCGTAGGGATGCGGCAATTCTTTATGACTCACAAAGATTAATCGAGTTGTGATGGCAGCTCGTTGCAAAGCTTTACATAACTCTAAAATAGGCTGAAGACTCGCTATTTTTCGAAGCCGAAAAGAAATATCGTCTAGCACCACTATGGTAGGTGTTTTTGCCAAAGCCTTTTCCACCCAAGATTGGAGGCGTATATCTATTGCCACTTGGTCTTGTGCGAGTTGCCGATAAATACATTCTAAAAATGCTTGAGGATGAGAATATTCCTCCAAAGAAACAAACACGGCACGATCGAATCTCCTACTTTCTACGAGCCAACGTGCTGTCTCCACTGCTAAAGTGCTTTTTCCAATGCCATCGATTCCAGAGAGAACTGCATAGGATGTGTTAAGAAGACAACGTTCCAGAGCCAAAACTTCACGTATCCGACCCTGAAAACCATGAATCGGAGGTTCCGGTAACGCAGTATTCTCGCAAGACAGTCGAGTTTGGGTGAGTGGTTTACCTTCTGATGGATGGTAAAAAGGGCAAAAGTCTGAATGACCTTGGTACAACATAGGAGAAAACCAATCTATCAAAGAAAATTGATTTTCTATGGGAGAGGCCAAAATCCAAAGCGATTGTCGACTTTGAGCGATGGCTACTCCTATTTCCGTGCCTTGTGCTAATCGTTCATAAAAGGTAGATAAAAAGTGGGTAAGTAGGTGTTTTGGAAACCGATGGTGCAATGTGACCACTGCACTGATTCCTGCTTGAATCAAGACAGTAGCAATTTCAGTTTTTAATATATCTTCTAGGAGCTGTGTTTCAACCGTTATGGTTAAAAAAACTAATTGCACTCGATGTTCACATAGGACTTTAGCAAAATCTTCCACAGAAATGATAGTGCTTGACCGATTTTCCAAACGATCTAAACCAGACGGATCCTCAAAATGTAATCCTACCTGCTTTTTTTTTATCGTAGCTGCATAGCCGTCCCAATGCACCACTGAGTATGGTGTCTTTTTTCGCCGAGCTCTTATTAGGGTCTTTTCTAGTTCTTCAAAAGTAGGTGGTACTAATAACGCTGGTTCAATTCCACTTTCAGTAGCTCGGAAAAGAGCTTGAGCAGCTGCGCGCGGATCAAAGATTTGTTTTAATTCAGGTATTTCCGGACGTGGGCTAATCAACAGTGCATGTATCGGCGGATCAGTAGAAAGTAGATGAGTTCGTCCTTCAGGAACTTTGCGTCGAATTGCCAGACTATCACGGCATAAATACTCATAGCCGTCATGTATAGTTTCCCAAGGCAAACCATAAAGACGAGCTACCGTGACCTGTTCTCTTACCGCTACTGGGCCAAGTGGAGGTGTCTCTACTTGGATGGAAAGGTATTTTTGCCCTTCTGAGTACCGCCAAACCTCACATGTAGGCCGGGCTGCAGCGCAACCCAACAAAACTCGGTAAAGAGCTTGACCCCAATATGGAAGGATTCGGTCTAGGGGTTCTGAACGGCCACTCGGCCACTGCCAATACCTCCCTAAACACCAGTCAATGTTCTCTGGAGTAATAGGTAACACGGGAAAGGTAAAACGAAATCGTGGAGAAACCATCTTTGGAGCAGCAAAATCTCCAGAAAAATACTCTAAACGTGTTTCTGCGACAAAGCGGTTTTCTTCTCCAGGGGTAGCGAGTCCATACAAAATGATCCGCAATTCTTCATTATTAGGGTGTGGTACTGACACTTTTGGAGTCCGATCTGAGTGCGCAGTCGATTTTCATCCATGATGCTCTCTTTACGCACGTAAAATCGATTCGCGATAGTGACATGAGGTCGGTCACCCGCTCCCCCATGGCTTGCGGGGTTGCTCGACTTCCCTGTCGAGTTCCATAGCCAAATCAACCTGAGTTCGACGTAAGAAAAAAGGCTAACTCACTGTATTTATTTGATTTATA
>CAUYTX010000442.1:0-13689 GCA_963575665.1 Gammaproteobacteria bacterium
TTCCATTCCGGTCACTGTGGTGGAAGCAACGCCTAATCGCGTCACTCAAGTGAAAACTCTCGAAGTGGATGGCTATCGCGCAATTCAAGTGACTGCAGGTACGCGTCGTCCGTCGCGAGTGACTAAACCCATGTCGGGACATTTCGCGAAGGCAGGGATAGAAGCAGGACGCGGGCTTTGGGAGTTTCGTTTGGCAGAGGGAGAAGGGACTAGCGTTTCTCCGGGTGCAGATATCAAGGTGGATCTTTTTAAGGAAGGCCAGAAGGTAGATGTAACTGGCATGACTCTAGGAAAAGGATTTGCGGGCACCATCAAACGTCACCATTTCACCATGGGGGACGCTACCCACGGTAACTCTTTGTCACATCGTGCTCCGGGCTCGATTGGGATGCGCCAAACGCCGGGTCGGGTGTTCAAAGGGAAGAAGATGTCAGGACATTTGGGGGACGATCAGCGCACCGTGCAAAACCTTGTGGTAGTGCGTGTAGACTTGGAACGTAATCTGCTCTTGATTCGGGGTGCGGTTCCGGGTTCTGAAGGCGGAGATTTAATCGTTCGCCCGGCAGTCAAGGTGCGTGGATAAAGGCAAGATCCAATGGAATTGTCACTGTACGATACGAAAAATCCAAATGCTGCCTTCATAGAAGTAGCAGATGCGGTGTTTGGTCAACAGTTTAATGAGCCCCTAATCCATCAGGTTGTCACGGCTTATCTAGCGGCTGGTCGATCTGGTACGAAAGCCCAGAAGAGTCGTGCCGAAGTGCGCGGGGGTGGCCGGAAGCCTTGGCGTCAAAAAGGCACTGGACGAGCAAGAGCGGGTACCAGCCGAAGCCCATTGTGGCGCGCAGGTGGCAGGACTTTTGCCGCGCGTCCTCGGGACTATACCCAAAAGGTAAATCGCAAGATGTACCGCGGTGCCATGCGTTCTATTCTTTCTGAGTTAGTTCGGCAAAATCGGTTGTTAGTAGTAGATGAGATTCGGTTGGCTTCCTCTAAAACTCGGGATTTCCTCTCTACTCTCAAAGGGGTTGCCCCTCTGCTCAATACGGGTCTCGATCACGTGCTTGTTCTCGTTGACACCGTGACGGAAGAATTAACACTAGCCTCCCGCAATTTGTCTCGTGTGGGCGTGGCTCCTGCGATGGCAGTAGATCCGGTCAGCCTCGTAGATTTTGAAAAAATACTGGTGACCGTGGGTGCTTTGCGCCAAATCGAAAAAAGGTTCTTGCCAGTCTCTTAAGACTTTGGCCCGGTAGGATAGTAGAGAGTCATTTACTTGGAGGACGCGGACGCTTTTCCGAAAAAGGGATACCGCCGCGTGGATTCTTATGAATCAGGAACGTTTGACGAAGGTTTTGTTATCACTTCGTGTTTCAGAAAAGACACACAGAATCAACGCTGATTTTAATCAGGTGACCTTTCAGGTGCTGCCAAATTCAACAAAATCGGAGATTAAAGAAGCTGTCGAACAGCTCTTTAGTGTTCAGGTAAATGAAGTGCAGGTAGTTAACGTAAAAGGAAAGGTCAAGCGTTTTGCGAAAAGGCTTGGCAAGCGGAGCGATTGGAAAAAGGCATATGTGAGCCTAGAGCCCGGTCACTCCATTGATATGACTGGTCAACAATAGTTTTGTAGTCGGGGATTCATCATGGCCATTGAAAAGGCAAAACCTACCTCACCAGGGCGTCGGTTTGTGGTTCGAGTGAAAACTCCGGGACTACACAAAGGAAAACCGTTCAAGGCTTTAGTAGAAAAGAAAACCAAGAAGGGTGGTCGTAACAATCAGGGTAGGATTACTACTCGCCACCAAGGCGGTGGCCATCGTCAGCACTATCGGCTGGTTGATTTCAAGAGAAACAAGGACGGAATTGCCGGTCGTGTAGAAAGATTAGAGTACGATCCAAATCGGAGTGCTCACATTGCTCTTGTGGTATATCAAGATGGAGAACGATGTTATATCATTGCGCCTAAGGGTTTGAAGGTTGATGATGAGTTAATGTCTGGAAACGAAGCACCAATCAAGTCTGGCAACTGTTTACCATTGCGCAATATACCCGTGGGTTCTCAGGTGCATTGTGTGGAAATGAAGCCCGGAAAAGGGGCTCAAATTGCCAGAAGTGCAGGAGCTTCCGTCCAGATCATTGCTCGTGAAGGGGATTACGTAAGTATTCGGATGCGTTCTGGGGAGATTCGGAAGATTCACGCGGATTGTCGTGCCACCATCGGTGAAGTGGGCAACGAAGAACATTCGTTGCAGTCCCTCGGTAAGGCAGGTGCAAAACGCTGGCTTGGCATACGACCCACCGTTCGTGGAGTGGCCATGAATCCAGTGGATCACCCGCATGGTGGTGGTGAAGGACGTACCTCAGGGGGTCGTCATCCAGTCAGTCCTTGGGGACAACCCACTAAGGGTTACAAGACCAGACGCAATAAACGTACTGCGGGCATGATTGTCCGGCGGCGTCATCAGAAGTAGAAGTTAGGGAGAAGTCGGGTGCCACGTTCCATTAAGAAGGGGCCATTTGTTGATCTACATTTGGCTAAGAAAGTCGATACAGCTTCTGCTACTGGAAGTAAGCGTCCAATCAAGACTTGGTCAAGGCGTTCCATGGTGGTACCTGACATGATCGGGTTCACCATCGCCATCCATAATGGCCGAGCCCATGTTCCAGTGATGGTGACTGAGAACATGATTGGTCATAAATTGGGTGAATTTGCTGCTACTCGTCTCTTTAAGGGACATGCAGCGGATAAGAAAACTAAGAAGAAGTAACGGAGTTTTTGACATGGCCGAAACAAAAGCTACGTTGCGTTATGCGCACATCTCTGCGCAGAAGGCCCGACTGGTCGCAGACATGGTTCGCGGTTTGCCCGTGGGTCAGGCGCTAAACGTCCTTGCCTTTACCAATAAAAAGGCCGCAGGCATCGTAAAAAAGGTGTTAGAGTCGGCCATTGCCAATGCAGAGCACAATGAGGGTGCGGATGTGGATGATTTGCGCGTCTCTGCCATCTGGGTCGATGGAGGTCCAGTTGCGAAGAGGATGCATCCGCGTGCCAAGGGTCGGGGTTCTCGTATCCTAAAACGCACAAGTCACGTCACGGTTCAAGTAGCAGACAGATAACTGGGGTCAGCATGGGTCATAAAGTTAGTCCAATTGGAATCCGCCTCGGTATCGTCCGTGACTGGAATGCCAAGTGGTACGCCAATAGCAGGGATTTTCCAGATTATCTCAATATGGACCTCGAGGTTCGGGATTATCTTCGGAAAAAGCTGGTGGGTGCTTCTGTTAGTCGGATTCACATTGAACGCCCAGCGCGCAATGCCCATGTCACTATCCACACGGCTCGCCCTGGGATCGTGATTGGGAAGAAAGGCGAGGACATTGAGTTGCTGAGGAAAGATCTCAGCAAGCGCATGAATATGCCAGTACGTGTTTCGATTGAAGAAATTCGAAAGGCAGAGTTAGACGCTCAGTTGGTTGCAGAGAGTATCGCGCAACAACTCGAAAAACGCATCATGTTCCGTCGTGCCATGAAACGCGCTGTGACCAATGCCATGCGAATTGGTGGATTGGGCATTAAGGTGCGTGTTTCAGGCCGGTTGAACGGTTCTGAAATCGCTCGGAGTGAATGGACCCATGAAGGTCGCGTTCCTCTACACACTTTTCGCGCGGATGTGGATTATGGTTTGGCGGAAGCTCACACTACTTATGGTGTGATTGGAGTCAAGGTCTGGATCTTCAAAGGAGAAATCCTGGGTAATTACGATCCGACATTGGAAACCTCACGTGAAAAATCTCCTCCTAATAGTACTGAGGGTCATTCCAGCCCACGAGGGGATCGTGGGGATCAGCACGGTGAGCGAGGTGGTAGGGGTTCACGCGGGCGTGGACGAGAAGATCGTGGTGAGAGGGGTCGCTAGACATGATGCAACCCAAGAGAACTAAATATCGTAAACAACAGAAGTTGCGTAATCGAGGCGTGGCCACCAGTGGTAATCAGGTCAGCTTTGGTGCGTATGGTTTGAAGTCTCTTGATTGGGGACAGATTACCGCCCGTCAGATTGAAGCTGCGCGTCGCGCCATCAGTCGCTATGTTAAACGTGGTGGAAAACTCTGGATTCGAATCTTCCCAGATAAGCCCATTACCAAAAAACCATTAGAAGTGCGTATGGGTAATGGTAAAGGTGGCGTGGAATTTTGGGTGGCTCAGATCCAGCCAGGTCGCATGCTGTATGAAATGGAAGGGGTTCCGGAGGAGATTGCGCGCGAGGCATTTCGTTTAGCCGCTGCCAAACTTCCAGTGCAAACCAGTTTCGTGATGCGGACACTATTGTAATGAAAGCTTCTGAATTAAAACAGAAGAGCGTTGGGGAGTTGGAAGCAGAGTTATCTGCCTTGCTCCGCGAGCACTTCAATTTGCGAATGCAAAAGAAGTCAAATCAGCAGTCTACCAAGACACATCAATTCAAGATCGTTCGACGGAGCGTTGCAAGAATTAAGACAGTGCTCAATGCGAAGGGCAAGGCAAATTCATGATTGATCCGGTAGAAAAAGTAAAACGCACAGTCGTCGGGCGGGTAGTCAGTAACAAAATGAACAAGACCATTACGGTCTTGGTAGAGCGTCAGGTAAAACATCCGCTCTATCAGAAATACATGCGACGTTCCACCAAATATCATGCTCATGATGCTGAGAATACCTGCCAAGAAGGCGATCTTGTGGCCATTGAGCAGTGCCGACCTATCGCGAAGACCAAAAGTTGGCGTTTGACGCAGGTCCTAGAGCGGGCACGGGCTGTTTAGCATTTGCTTTTCCCCTATTCGCGTGTTAGGATAGGAAGAGTTTAGTAGGATTCTGTTGGATTTTGTTTCTTTGTGGATTGAGGACCCTCATGATTCAGATGCAGTCTATGCTAGATGCTGCGGACAACAGCGGTGCACGTAAGGTAATGTGCATCAAGGTCTTGGGCGGTTCCAAGCGTCGTTATGCTGGAATCGGGGACATTATCAAGGTAAGCATCAAAGAGGCCATTCCACGAGGAAAGGTCAAGAAGGGCGATGTCTACGATGCTGTCGTAGTTCGCGTTCGAAAAGGGATTCGTCGTCCCGATGGGTCTCAGATTCGTTTCGACGGAAATGCAGCAGTTCTGTTGAATAATCAGCTTCAGCCCATTGGCACCCGCATTTTTGGACCAGTGACTCGCGAATTGCGCAGTGAGCGTTTCATGAAGATTATCTCACTAGCCCCAGAAGTACTGTAACGGAATTGATTGACATGCAGAAAATTAGAAAGGGTGACGAAGTTGTCGTCCTCACAGGAAGAGACAAGGGAAAGCGGGGTACGGTGGATCGAGTCCTTCCTGAGCGTGTTCTGGTAGATGGCGTCAATATTGTCAAACGTCACACCAAGGGAAATCCGGGCAAGGGCGTTGAACCTTCTATCCTAGAGAAAGAAGTGTCTATCCATGTTTCCAACGTAGCTCTTTACAATCCAGCTACCAAGAGGGCAGATCGGGTAGGGTTTCGTTTCTTGGAGGATGGTCGCAAGGTACGCTACTTCAAATCCAATGGTGAGATTGTAGATCTGAAATAAGGTGTTGGTATCATGTCCCGATTGAGAACACATTATCGCCAAGTGGTAGTTCCGCAGTTGATGGAACGCTTTGGCTATAAGAGCGTAATGCAGGTCCCACGTCTTACTAAGATTACTTTGAATATGGGCGTCGGAGAGGCTGCTTCCGACAAAAAAGTTCTCGAGAGTGCGCTTAGCGACCTTACTAAGATTGCAGGTCAAAAACCTGTGCTCACAAAAGCTCGCACGTCTATCGCTGCTTTCAAAATTCGCGAAGGTTGGCCGATTGGGTGCAAGGTAACTTTGCGAAATGTTCGGATGTATGAGTTTCTAGATCGCTTGGTGAGTATTGCTATCCCGAGGATTCGAGATTTTCGTGGTATTTCTCCAAAATCATTTGACGGACGTGGTAATTTTAGTTTGGGTGTCAAGGAGCAGATTATTTTTCCGGAAATTGATTACGACAAGATCGAAAAATTGCGCGGCCTAGACATCACCATCACGACGACAGCGCGCACGGACGAAGAAGGTCGTGCGCTTTTGCAGGCGTTCAGTTTTCCTTTCCGGAGCTAACCCATGGCGAAGATTTGCATGGCAAACCGCGAGAAGCGTCGAGCAAAGCTCGTCAAAAAGTATGCTTCTAGGCGTGCAGACCTCAAAAAGAGGATCGTTGATTTTACCCTGAGTGACGAGGAGCGTGCCCAAGCTGGAGAACAGTTGCACGCGTTACCGCGAGACTCTAGCCCAGTACGGCAACGCAATCGTTGCAGGATTACTGGTCGACCTCATGGGTACTATCGCAAGTTTGGTCTCGGACGCAACAAACTTCGAGAGGCCGCCATGCGCGGCGACATCCCCGGCCTTGTCAAGGCCAGTTGGTAGCTTCAAATACTGGGAGGGCGCGTGCCTCATTCATCTTCGACATGAGGTCGTGTGAGTTTTTATGAGTATGACGGATCCAATTTCGGACATGTTGACTAGGATTCGCAATAGTCAAAGATTGCGGAAGCCTCAGGTCACCATGCCCTCTTCTAAATTGAAGGTGGCAGTTGCCAATCTCCTTAAAGAAGAAGGTTATTTGCAGGAAGTAGTAGTCCAGGAAGAAGGTGCTAAGTCTACGTTGGTACTTACTCTCAAGTATTTTCAGGGTGCAGCGGTCATCGAGAAGATTCAACGGGTGAGTCGGCCCGGATTGCGCATCTATAAAAATAAAGGAGAATTACCAAAGGTCATGGGAGGACTTGGGGTGGCAATCATTTCTACTCCAAAGGGAATCATGACCGATCGTGCTGCTCGGGCTGCAGGCCAGGGCGGTGAAGTATTATGCCAAATCTTCTAGTGGATCTCTTCTCCCATGTCTAGGATTGCAAAGAAACCGGTTCCATTTCCTGCCAATGTGCAGGTTAGGTTAGAGGCCGGACAGATTCATATAAAAGGACCGAAGGGGGAATTGGGTTTTAGTTTGTCTCCTCAGGTTTTAGTGTTGCAGCAAGGAAATGTACTCCGCGTTTCTCCTCTGAAAGAAAGTGAGGATCGGCATGCGGGTGCGGCACGGGCTATTCTTGCCAATATGGTCAAGGGAGTGACTTCTGGTTTCCAAAAGAAGCTAGATTTGGTGGGGGTTGGATATCGTGCTCAAGCGCAAGGTCGAAAGTTGAACCTGACGCTCGGTTTTTCGCATCCGGTGGTTTTTGATGTCCCAACGGGCATTACGATCGAAACTCCTACTCCTACTGAAATTTTGGTGAAGGGAACGGATCGTCAGTTGGTGGGGCAAGTGGCTGCAAACATTCGGTCCTATCGCCCACCGGAGCCATACAAAGGCAAGGGTGTGAAGTATTCGGACGAAATCATCGCTCGAAAAGAGACTAAGAAGAAGTAGGGGTTGGGTATGGAAAAGAAGATCACTCGTCAGCGTCGCGCTCAGCGCACGCGCGCAAAGATTCGAGAGTCCTGCGCCACGCGCCTATGTATTCATCGCACTCCTCGACATATTTATGCGCAAGTAATCAGTCCAGATGGTGCGCGGGTTTTGGTTGCTGCATCCACGGTGGAGCCCGGACTAAAGTCTTCGCTCCCGTACACTGGCAACATTCAAGCAGCAGTAGCAATAGGCAAGCTCGTTGCAGAACGGGCTTTGGCCGCTGGTATTTCTCAGGTGGCTTTTGATCGTGCTGGTTTTCGTTACCACGGACGAGTCAAAGCATTGGCCGATGCTGCTCGCGAGCAAGGTTTGAAATTTTAATCTAGGTGGGTTATGGCGGCTTACGACATTCCAAAGAATAATGACGGGCTACAGGAAAAGTTGGTCGCGGTCAATCGCGTTGCCAAGGTTGTCAAGGGAGGCCGTCAGTTCGGATTTGCCGCCTTGACCATGGTGGGAGACGGTGCGGGTCGAATTGGTTTAGGTCGCGGTAAAGCCCGAGAGGTGCCAGCAGCTATCCAAAAAGCAATGGAAAGCGCACGCCGTGATCTGCACAGGGTGTCCATTAAAGGCCAGACTCTCCACTATGCCGTAACTGCTGAACATGGGGCCGCTCGCGTTTACATGCAACCTGCTTCCGAAGGTACTGGAATCATTGCAGGGGGTGCCATGCGTGCTGTCTTTGAGGTAGCAGGCATAAAGGATGTGTTGGCCAAATCTACTGGCTCTACCAACCCCATCAATGTGGTGCGTGCTACTCTAAAAGGTTTGCAGGCAATGACTGCCCCTGAGATGGTGGCAGCTAAACGCGGAAAGACCGTCGAAGAGATTTTGGGATGAGCGACAAGACTTTGAAAGTAACTTTGGTACGCAGTCGTTATGGACGATTGCCTGCTCATCGGGCTACGATCTCTGCCATGGGTCTTCGGAAAATCGGTCAGACCGTCGTCCTAAAGGACAGCCCACAGGTGCGAGGCATGGTGCAACAAGTATCTTATCTTCTTCGGATGGAGGAATCGGTCTAGGCTGCTGACTTGAGTCAGACCTTTTCCGAACAGCATTTCTATGAGAATGAATACTTTGAGACCCGCTGCTGGGTCTAAAATTGCCCCTAAGCGATTGGGCCGTGGCATTGGGTCTGGTTTAGGGAAAACTTCAGGGCGTGGTCACAAGGGTCAGAAGGCCAGAGCCGGTGGTTACCACAAGGTTGGGTTTGAGGGTGGACAGATGCCACTTCAACGCCGACTGCCTAAGTTCGGTTTCTTTTCCAGAACGGCCAATGATGTTGCAGAAGTGAGTCTTCGTCAGCTCGCAAAACTCTCGGATCCTGTGATCGATTTTGCTCTCTTGCAATCTAAGGGGGTAGTGCCGCGAATTGCAAAAGCCGCGAAAGTTATCGGTGGAGGTGCTCTCAACCGTGCGGTTAAGCTGAAAGGAATCTTAGTGAGCGCGGGTGCAAAGGCGTCCATTGAAGCAGCGGGTGGTTCCGTCGAGGCAGTTTAGAAAAAAGAAATGGCCACAGCAAATCCAGCATTCGGTAGCAGTTCAGGTAGACTCACTGAACTGAAGCAACGCCTTTTGTTTTTGTTGGGCGGTTTGATTGTGTTTCGGATTGGAGCACATGTTCCGGTACCTGGTATTGATCCACAGGCGCTCGCGGATTTGTTTCAATCTCAAAAAGGCACGATCATAGACATGTTCAACATGTTCTCTGGGGGTGCACTGCGCAGGTTGACTGTGTTCGCTCTCGGGATTATGCCGTATATTTCTGCCTCCATCATCCTTCAGCTACTCACTGTGGTACATCCTACACTGGAGCAGCTCAAAAAAGAGGGTGAATCTGGACGGCGCAAGATTACGCAGTACACTCGTTACGGAACTGTAGTGCTGGCTACTCTGCAAGCGTTAGGGGTCGCTATCGCTTTAGAAGCTCAAGTAGCAGGTGGACACCCAGTAGTGGTAGAAGCAGGCTGGGGGTTTCGTTTTATTGCTACTATTTCCTTGGTTACCGGAACGCTATTTTTGATGTGGTTGGGTGAACAGATCACTGAACGTGGCATTGGAAATGGCATTTCCATGATTATTTTTGCGGGAATTGTGGCGGGTCTTCCGGCAGCAGTGGGGGGAACGTTAGAGTTAGCCCGAACTGGGGAGATGCACGCGCTCCTAGTTTTGTTCCTTTTGGCAATTGCGGTAGCAGTCACTGCCTTTGTGGTCTTTGTCGAGAGGGGGCAGCGCAGGATCACTGTGCATTACGCCAAACGCCAACAGGGCCGTCGGTTGTATGCAGGACAAACTAGTCATTTACCGCTGAAGTTAAACATGGCTGGTGTGATTCCGCCTATTTTTGCTTCTTCCATTATCCTTTTTCCAGCTACCTTGGGTGGATGGTTTGGTCAAGCAGAGGGCATGGAGTGGCTTCACGACATCGCTTCAACCTTATCTCCTGGCCAGCCTATCTACGTGATTGTTTATGCCGTTGCCATCATTTTCTTCAGTTTCTTCTACACAGCACTCGTGTTTGATCCAAAAGAAACTGCGGAGAATTTAAAGAAATCTGGTGCTTTCATTCCCGGATTTCGGCCTGGTGAGCAGACGGCACGATATATCGATCAGGTAATGTCCCGTTTGACCATGGCAGGTGCTATCTACATTACCGCTGTGTGTTTACTTCCAGAGTTTTTGATTTTGAACTGGAATGTTCCATTTTATTTTGGTGGTACTTCATTGCTCATTATTGTAGTGGTTGTGATGGATTTCATGGCGCAGGTTCAGGCTCACGTCATGTCCCACCAATACGAAGGACTGCTGAAGAAGGCCAATCTCAAGGGCGGTGCGCGCCCAGGGATCGTTCGCTGAACTGTAAGGGGATTTTATGAAGGTACGCGCCTCCGTCAAGAAGATGTGCCGAAATTGCAAGGTGATTCGTCGAAAAGGGGTAGTTCGTATCATTTGCACGGACGCACGGCATAAGCAACGCCAAGGTTAAAGTAGGCTTTTCGGGATTTTTCAAAAGAGTGGTTCGTAGGGGAGAAGTGGATGGCCCGTATTTCTGGCATCAACATTCCGTCGCAAAAACATACCGTGATTGGTCTACAGGCCATTTATGGGATCGGATCTAGTCATGCCCAGGCAATCTGCGCCGCAGCAGGAGTAGCGTCGACGCGCAAGATTCGTGACTTAACTGAAACAGAAGTAGACGCTCTCCGTGCAGAAGTAGGGAAATACACGGTAGAGGGAGATTTACGTCGCGAAGTCTCGATGAGTATCAAGCGGCTCATGGATCTTGGTTGTTATCGTGGTTTGCGCCACCGTCGTGGTTTGCCTGTGCGTGGTCAGCGGACTCGTACCAACGCACGCACCCGAAAGGGACCCAGGAAGGCTATCAAAAAGTAGCCGGAACCACTGAAATATGCCCTTGAGGCATTTTAAATCTTAAAAAGGGAATCTATGGTCAAGGCAGTCAGCCGTGTCCGTAAGCGAGTTAAAAAAAGTGTGACGGATGGTATCGCTCATGTTCACGCTTCTTTTAACAATACCATCATCTCCATCACGGATCGCCAAGGTAACATATTGGCATGGGCGACTGCAGGCGGAAGCGGTTTTCGTGGTTCGAGGAAGAGTACACCTTTTGCCGCACAGGTAGCCGCTGAAAAAGTGGGCTCCGTGGTAAAAGAATTTGGGATGCGAAATGTTGAAGTTCGGGTGAAAGGGCCTGGGCCGGGGCGCGAGTCTGCAGTGCGTGCCTTAAATGCAGGTGGATTCAAAGTCACCAGCATCAATGACGTGACTCCTATCCCGCACAATGGTTGTCGCCCCCCGAAGAAGCGGCGCGTCTAAGTCTGGAGACTTTTCTCATGGCAAAATACGTTGGTCCAAAATGTCGTCAGTGCCGCCGAGAGGGGGAAAAGCTCTTTCTCAAGGGTGAGAAGTGCTTTGGCGCGAAGTGTTCTGTTGAAAAACGTTCGTTTGCTCCTGGTCAACATGGTCAGAGACGTTCTCGTCTCTCAGATTACGCAGGCCAGCTCCGTGAAAAGCAGAAAATACGTCGTATCTACGGTGTGCTCGAAAGACAGTTCCGTCGTTACTACGAGGATGCAGATCGGGAGAAAGGTTCTACCGGCGAAAATCTGCTCAAAATCTTGGAGTCCCGCCTAGATACTGTTGTGCATCACATGGGGTTTGGTGTTTCTCGGTCGGAAGCTCGGCAGTTGGTGCGTCATAACACCGTGACTGTGAACGGGAGTCGCGTAAATATCCCGTCCTACTCGGTTCGCCCAGGAGATACCATTTCCATCGCAGAGCAAGGAAAAGAGCAATTGCGCATCAAGGCTGCTTTGGAATCTGCAGTAAAACGCAACATTCCAGCTTGGCTAGAAGTAGATGCCGCCAAAATGCAGGGGGTGTTCAAGGCGTTGCCGGATCGGAGCGATTTGCCAAGCACCCTCAATGAACAAATGGTTGTTGAGTTGTACTCCAAGTAATTCGTGGTAGGAGTGAACTATGCAGAGCATACTTCCTGACCTTCTTAAACCCCGTTTGGTCGATATTCAAGTCGTCAGTCCGTTTCGCGCGCGGGTAATCGTTGAACCCCTCGAGCGCGGTTTTGGCCATACCTTGGGGAATGCTCTGCGAAGAATTTTGCTCTCAGCCATTCCCGGGGCAGCAATAGTAGAAGCAGAGATTAATGGTGTATTGCATGAGTACACCACTAGGGAGGGAGTCCAAGAGGATGTAATTGATATCTTGCTTAATCTCAAAGGATTAGCCATTCGCATGCATGGCACCAGGCAAGAGTCTATTATTACCCTCGCAAAAAAGGGTCCCGGCCAAGTTCTGGCAAAAGATCTCAAACTCGAACAAGATTTAGAGATTTTGAATCCAGAGCATGTGATTGCAAACCTTACCAAAGAAGGTGAATTGAACCTTTCTCTTCGGGTGCAGCGTGGGCGTGGTTATCAACCCGCCACGGCACACCAACGTAAGGCAGAACGCAAAGCTGTAGATAAGTTATTATTGGATGCGTCTTTCAGTCCAATCCGTCGAGTTACTTACTCTGTTGAAAGTGCTCGCGTCGAACAGCGTACCAATTTAGATCGTCTCATTATTGACTTAGAAACCAATGGGACAGTGGATCCTGCGGAGACGATTCGTCTTGCGGCCAAAATCCTTCAAGATCAGTTTTTGGTATTTGTGGATCTCCAAAATAGTGCAGGCGATGCAGCTAGGTCGCCAGCAGCAGAATTGAATATTGATCCAGTTTTCTTGCAACCAGTAGATGATCTGGAGTTGACGGTACGTTCTGCTAATTGTCTAAAAGCAGAGAGCATCTACCTCGTGGGGGATTTAGTTCAACACACCGAAGTGGAGCTGCTCAAGACGCCAAATTTAGGCAAGAAGTCTTTAATTGAAATTAAGGAAGTTTTGGCTGCCCGGGGTTTGTCTCTGGGAATGAAGTTGGAGAACTGGCCGCCGCCGGGGTTGCGTGGCGAAGGTCCAGATTTACACCGCTAACAATCTCCGAGGTATCGACCCGTGCGACATCAGAACAGTGGGCGGCAGCTCAGCCGTAACGCTAGTCATCGTCATGCCATGTTTAAGAACATGGCAAGTTCCCTTTTTGAACATGAAATTATACGAACTACTGTGCCTAAAGCTAAGGAACTTCGTCGGATTGCAGAACCCTTAATTACGTTGGCAAAAGTAGACTCTGTTGCCCATCGTCGGTTAGCTTTTGCTCGATTAAGGAATCCTGAGGTAGTTAAAAAACTCTTCGGTGAATTGGGGCCGCGTTATGCAAAAAGGCCAGGTGGCTACCTTCGTATCCTTAAGATGGATTTCCGCCCTGGAGATATGTCTTCCATGGCCATCGTTGAATTAGTAGACCGACCAAAACCTGTGGTTGCTGAGGGGTAGTGAACTGCTCGTATGCCTATACCACCACATTTTAGGAGTTGGTGGTATAGCCAAGATCGCAGTGACTGACGCAAGAAGGCCACCGAATGGTGGCCTTTTGTTGTCTATGGCTAAATCAGCGTAAAATGGAAATGCATTTTTTGACTGTCTCGAACAATTTTAAGATTTCGTAGAATATAGCAAAGTCGACGTAGCATGATCATCCAAGTAGGCATAGTGCTTAATCAACCTGAGTTCGACGTAAGAAATAATGTAAGTTATTGTATCAGTTATGCTTT
>CAUYTX010000443.1:0-13566 GCA_963575665.1 Gammaproteobacteria bacterium
AAATTAAAATGTATCAAATAATAAATATAAAGCATAAAATAAATAAAAATATAATAATAATTATAAGTCGCAAATAAATAATAATTCTTTAGATATTTTTTTTATTATAAAGTTAATCTCAGATCTGAGATTAACATTTTCCATATTTTTAAAATTAAAATGTATCAAATAATAAATATAAAGCATAAAATAAATAAAAATATAATTTTTGTGATATTATAAATAAAAATATAATAATTCTTGAGATATTTTTAAAATTAAAATGTATCGAAATTTAAAGTCAAAAAATCAAAATAATAATTATAAATCTTGAGATATTATAAAATAAATAAAATTATTATATAATTATAAATCTTGTGATATTATAAAAGAAATAGTAAAGCCGCAAATAATAAATATAATTTTTGAGATATTATAAAGCTGCATATTTCATTAATATTTTTATATTTTTGATATTTTTGATATTTTTTATATTTTTGATACTTATATATGTAAAAAAATGATTAAAGCATGGTAACTTAAACTATATTATTTAATAAAAAATTTTTTACTATCAAAGAAGCAAAAGACTATATAAAAACTCATGGATTGAAAATGATAAAACCTCCACACGAAACTTAAAATTGGATAAGAATAAGACAAATAGATCCGAAATTATTTAATTAGAAATCATATAAAAGTATTATTATTTCTAAAGGCGTTATGTTAGTGCTTGGAAAATTAAAATCTCATAAATGAGTTATGATATTGTAAAAGAAATAATAAATAATTAAAATGTATCGAAATTTAAAGTCTAAATATCAAAATAATTTTTTTCTATATTTTTAATATTTTTAAAATTAAAATGTATCGAAATTTAAAGTCTAAATATCAAAATAATTTTTTTCTATATTTTTAATATTTTTAAAATTAAAATGTATCGAAATTTAAAGTCTAAATATCAAAATAATAATTATATATCTTGTGATATTAAGGGGGATAGTAAATACCCCCCTAAAAATATATTTATTGTGATATTATCTCATTTTAATATCATTATAATAACTAAAATAAAAGTTAATATTAGATTTATTTCTAAATTATTGCTAAAGCTGCTAGTTAAATTACTTGTTAAATTACTTGTTAAATTACTTGTTAAATTGCTCGTTGTATTATCCATATATATATAATTCTATAATTTATTTTATTATTCACTGATGTTTTTCTATTGTTCGCATTGGTGCATCTTCGTCATTTAATTCTCTCTTATCATAATCAAAAATATGTCTATATTATATTTTTAATTCTGTTCCAAAATCATATTTTTATGGATATATTAAATAATTATCAACAATTACATTATAACCATCGTTATTTAATTCTTTAATTATACACCAAAATCTTTCAGGTCCATTTGATATTTTGACTAAATCATTAAATTATAAATCATTATGAAGATTAAACTAAAAAGTTGTTGGATAATTTTTATTCATTTATTCAGCATCTACTAAATCAACAATCATATATAAGTATCAAAAAAGCTCCAGAGGATCTTTTTCTCTTTTTAAAAAGAGAAAATCATTATTAATTAATATGATTATTTAAATATTCAAATCCTTTTTATATTTCCATAATATAATTATGTGTAACTATATTATTTAATTTAATACTTAATTCATCAATAATATTTATACCTAAATTAAGATTATTAAAATTTTTTTAGAAAAAAGTTCTTTTCAAATCAAATATATTTTTTAGTTTTGACTTTTCAATAAGTAATTTTTTGGAATTATTGTCACAACAATTATGATAAAATAATTCTTTAATAACTTTTTAATAAAAATCTTAGCTTTCAGATAAAAATCTTAGTTTTTTAGATTTATATTAAATCATTAATTAATCATTAATATTATTTTCATTAAGTTAACAATTTTAAATTTTTTTATCATAATATTAAATATCATTAAAATATAATTTTTAAATAATTTGTTTATTAATATTTTTGTGCCTATTAAATTTATAAAGTTTATCATATTCATCATCTTATAAAATTTATTAATCATTCTCCAAAATAATAGGATAGCGATTCTAATCACCATTATAATAAATATTATAATCATTAATAATTTTTTTAAAAATATCATTTTTTTATTATTAAACATATTTTATTTAATGTGTATATTTCATATCAACTTTAATATTAATTTATTTTAATTAAATATTTGTTTATTATTAAGTAATAATATCAGATAAAGAAATTTCTTTATAATCAATAAATTCAAGAAAAGATTTTTCAGGAATTTAATTAATAATTTTTTATAATTATTCAGTCATTAATCTATCAGCCATAAGAGACAAATATTAAGGACATTATAAATATATAATTTTTTTTTTTTCATCATTCTATTTAAAAATATGATAAAAATTTTCACATTATCTGCTTCTTCTAATCATTTAATATTAATCAAAATATTAAGTTTCAGATCCTAAAAATAGAGAAATATGATTTTTAAACTTTGGGTTTAAAATAGAAACGCCGACAGTAATAGTTTAAGTATAAATAATATATTTAACATTATTTTAAATTATTAAATCATTTAAGTTTTACATTTAATATTATTTTTATTTATCAGATTAATTACCATAGAAAGATAAAATTTAATCAGAAGGGATTTTCATTTATTCAATTAAATATTATTATATTTATAATAAGTATTAAGGTCTTTCTACAGAAATAGTAATATAAGGTCCTAATAATTATAATAATTAATACATTTATTAAATATTTTTAATTTATGGATCAGATTTAATTAAAAAATGATTTTATTTTTATTTATAAACATTTTCATAAACATTAATATTATCAGTATTAATTTATTTATTAATTAATAATTAAATATAAAATTAAATAGTATATTAATCAATTAAAGCGTCCATTATTATTATTTTTTAATTAGATCTAAATTATTGAAAAGAATATAATTATTTACTATTAACAGAAATTTAATGCATAACACTAACAGCTTCATCAATAATTATAAAATCAAATTATTCTATAAATAAAATTTTAGGCAGAGAATTAACTTAACAAAAAAAAAATAAACCTTAATTTTATAATTATTCATCAAAATTCATATTAAAATATTATGTATCAACTTCATAATCTGAAATTATCATATTATTTTCAGATTTATCCTTAAGAGATTACATAATTTAAATTAAATCATTTTTCATTGATCTTCTATAAGTAATAAATAGAAATTTTTTTTTTTCATTTTATTTTAATAAAGCAAATTATTAAATACCAAAAGTTTTACCAGTTCCTGTATCAAAGCAATTAAAATCTGTATTATTATTATTTTCTGGTTAATAAACAGAATATTAATTATTTTATTATTAATAATTAATATTAAAATTTTCAGAGAATTTTTATAATGTAGTTTTTTATTATTTATAATTTTCAAGAAAATTATTTTAAATTTAACTTTTATTTTTATCTTCATAACATTTATAAATTAATTAATTAGTATCTAAAAAATAAATTAAATATATTCCCATTTCCCAATGAGTTTTACCACATACACATTAATAGCTTGTTTTCATTTCATTTTACAAATTCTACATAAATAAAACTAAAAAATCATTTTTATGTTAAACAACTTTATAAATATAAAAATCTTAACAAATAAATTTTTTAATACTTTTTAATGTTAATACAGTTGTAAATTGTTATTTCCATTATAAAGTAACATCTTTATTACCATCTTATAAACTGTATGTTTTCATATTTTAAATATCTTACATTTATTATTAACTAATTTCTTTAGGAGCAACTTTTTTTGTTAATTCAGTAAATGTATCAGCGAGCCCTAAATTTAATTTTTAAGATTTTTATTTACATGGAACTAATAATATTTATGAATTCTTTATATATTTATTATCACATTTTAAAGGAATTTTTTTATCAACTTTGCTCTAATTTAAAAACCGCAATGCATGACATATTCCATATAAAGATTTATCTACAATCTTACTAAAAATATGATCTTAATTTTTGTCAATCCAATTTTTTATATATTTTCCTAATAATTTTGGATCATCAGTATAATATTACGGAAAATATAAATGTATAGAATATTTAGTTTCTGAAGAACTATTACATAAAATATAATAATCATCATCATCAGGTATTAATAAAATTTTTTTCATAGATTAAATAAAAGAATCAAAATGTTAATGTATTATTTAAAAATTTTCATTATCTTTATATTTATGATCTAAATCAAAAGCTAAAATAGTTTCACCATAAAAATAATCATATAGATGAAGATCCCTACTGGTCCAAAAATCAATATCGATCTGTTATATTACAACAAATCTCCAATATATTTTTTTATTTTATCCTAATTATTATTATTATAATAAATAATATTTTTAATTATCATCTTTTTATTTTTTTATAAAATCAAAAGCTTATTATCTTTTTGAAAATGTATGAAATTCTTTTTCTTCTTTTTATTCTTCTTTTTCTTCTTTTTATTCTTCTTTTTATTATTTTTATTATTTTTATTATTTTTATTATTTTTATTATTTTTCTTTAGGTCGCTCCATTGGTGCGTCTTTTTATTATTTTTATTATTTTTATTATTTTTATTCATTTAAAAAGCTCTCTTTAGTTTGTTTGTGGTCATCTTCAATATCAAACCCATGATCATCATCTTCAATATCAAACCCATGATCATCATCTTTAATATCAAAACAAGAACCATCATCTTCAATATTTATTTCAGTGTATTAATTATATGCTTTATTTTTTTCCATTATATACTATTAAAAAAAAAAAAAAATATATTATTAAAAAAAAAAAAATAAATAAATATAATTATAGATCTTGTGATATTTTTTTATTTTTATAAAAATTAAAATGTATCGAAATTTAAAGTCTAAATATCAAAATAAATAAATATAATTTTGCGTTACCTAAATATAAAAAAATAAATTAAAATAAATTTAAAAAAATAAAATAAAATAAATTTAAAAAAATAAATAGTATATATGGAAAGTAACGCACAAGCTGAAGAGAACATTGAAAAAGGTGAAAAAGGTGAATAAGTATAAAAGAAAAAAGAAATATAAGAAAAAATAAATTAAATAAATGAATAAATTAAATAAATGGAATAAAATAAATAATAATTATTTATGTAAAAAAATGAATTATAATAAGAATTTGAATAAGTTTGTAATATTAAATAATATTAATACACATATTAAAAACCAAATGGAAAATCTTTAATTATCAAAAATTAATATATTAAAAAAATAAAAAATTTAAATAATATGGATGGTTTAACAGAAATATAGAAAGAAAGAAGAATAAAATATATATTAAGAAAAAATTCTAAAGAAGACGCACCAACGGAATGAACTTTTTCTATTTTATAAAGATTTTTGATGTTTATATATGAATTGCGATATATGTTTTAATGATATTGATGGAAATTAATTTTTCAAATAACGCATTTGTGATTAATGTGCTTAGAAATACATTTATTTTTATAAAAATTTAAAACCATTAAATATTATTAAATGCCCAGAATGTAATGAATAATTTATTGATTTTGTTGTATAATAAATAAAAATAATTTGATATTTTTTAAAGTTTTTGATACTTATATAGATGGATAACGTATATGGAAATAGTTTTGGATAATAATCTGTTTTATCATCATAAAAATTTAATCCATATTCTCTAATACATTCTTTTACTGAATAATTTAAAATAGATTAATAGACTTAAAATATAGAAATTGATGAGTCAAATATAGATTTAGATATAATTCATTTGACTAAAAACGAAGAAGAAGAAAAAATAAACCCAGGTTATTAAATTCCTGGAAATGTTTTAGTATTTGGTGATTTAATTACTCCGTTTAATTATCCGAATTTATATAAACCTGGTCATAAAGATTATTATAATGTTTGGAAACCTATATCAGATGCTATTATAAATTTACCAATATAAAACATTTAATTTCCAATTGGTTGGTCTCCATATTAAAACACAGATAATTAAGATTTAACATAAATCGGAGTTTTATATCCTTAATATTTACTTGAAAATCTTGCTTCGAATGGATAATAAATAAGATTATAACCTTTTTTATATTATAATTGGCATACTGATTTTATTACAGGATTATAGGTTTTAGACAAATAATATATCTGGGATGCTATGCATGGAGATATTTATTTAGATGATTAAGATCCAAATAGTATTATTATTGCTAAATTTAATGGTGATAACAAATATTATGGTGAATGCATAAGACCAATGAATATATATGAAAATAACTTAGAAACTGATAGCGGAAGTGATTAAGATAAACGCTGCCATATAATGTTTAGTATGTGGAATGATGCTGTCGCATAGAAAAGACATACTTATCTTTCAAGTATTGGATATGATAATGTAAATGGCCCAAATAATGATGGAACTGGATTTTTGAACAACAATTCAATAGAATTATCTAAAATAATAAATGGTGATTAATATTATCATCTTGAATATAATAACTTAGGTATTTTAATAGAAAAATAATATATTGATGATAATAATATAAATAATAATACTTTAAATATATAAAAATTAAAATCTATCATAATTACAGATGATTATATGATTTTAGCAACTGATAATAATAATAATAAAGTTTGGTAAAAATTAGATAATAATTTAATAAATGATAATACAATAACATAATAAAAAATTTTTAATCATTAAACTTATTTTTGGTTTGGTGATTTAACTGCTTCTAAATAATATATTGTTAATTCTGATTTTTAAATAAATACTTTAAATATTGATAAATTATTATGTACATAAAGTTTGAGTTTATTTTATAATGATAATTCTGATACGAAAATGAAATAATTAGTTGCTGGCAATTTAGGTAAATTTTTAAGAGATGATATGACTTGGCAAGCTGTTAGTTTTTAGTTAACTATTAATTCAACTTTAATAAATGGAAGCAATAATGGTTATTTTTTAATAAGTGATGGAACAAAATTATAATAATAATAATATATAACAAATAATAATATAAGTGATAATACCATTTCAATAAATAAAATTAATGGTTTATAAACAGCATTGAATGATTAAAGTAATGAAAATATTAGATAAAATAATATGGATATTTTTCCTATAAGAGTAACAACACCATAAAATTATATTAATTGTGATTAAACTGCTTAATAAATAAAATTTTATACTGGTGGTTCAATTGCTTTAACGCTTTCTGGAACATATTTAAAACTTACTGGTGTTGAATTTACTACAGAAATGAATGAATCATATTGTGGAACTGTTAATATAAATAAATACATCGGCGGCACTCATTACACATAAAATAAATTTTTAAGATTATATGGAAGAACTGCTTCAGCTAATGCAAGATATACATAATTTACTAGTAATTAAGTTGCTACAGGAAATAGTTATTCATATTATTATTAAGATTAAGGAACTCCTGAATAATATTAAATTTTATATTATGATGCTATAGTTTCGGATACAACATAAGAAATATATTTAAAAAATAAACATATTTCTTAAATTATTAATTTAGATTCTTATTTAATTAATTTAATTAAATTAGAAAATGCTGCTGGTTAATATTATACTATTAACAGCAATTCAAATAATTAAGCTTAATGGGTATAATATATTTCAAATAATAGTTTTAATACAAAATCTTTAAATATTAATAAATTAACTGTTGATTCTAGCAATAATTATAAATTTTTAATAACTGATAATTTATAAGGTATTATTTTAAATACTTTGGATTCTTTAGTTAATAACTCGAATTATTTAACGAATAACTAAATTCCTATATAAAAATTAACATCTACCATAATTACAGATGATTATAAAATATTATGTACAGATAATGCAGGAAATAAAATATTTAATAAATTAACAAATAATTATATTGATGATAATACTATTTCTGTTAATAAATTAAGTTTTTCTAATACTTACGCTGTTTATGCTATAAAAAATAGTATTGTTTCTAATTATACAATGACTTAATTATTTAATGATTTAACAATGGTTCCACAGAAAACTGTTGATAAATTATAAGTTAATTTTGATACAAATAAAATTACTTATTCTGATATATTTCATACTAATTATTTTTGGTATAATGATTTAACTAGTAAATAATATATTACAAATTCTGATGTTCAAAATAATACTTTAGATTTATAAAATAAAGCATAATTTGGAAATAATGGTGTTTTTTGCAGCATTTATATTGCTGGCGATCCATTAATATAAGCTGTTGGTTATTTTACAAATATTAATTAATTTTTAGATAATTATACAATTTTTATAAATAAATTAATTTGTCCTTCTATGACTAAAAGTTTAATTTATAATGATACTTCTGGTTATCTTTAATAATTAAATTAATAAAATTCTTCTTATTTTTTACGTGGAGATTTAACTTTTTAATTAATTTCTTCATTAAATATTCCGCCTGTTGTTTCTTATTTTTTATATAATAATGCAAATAAATAATATATTGTTAATTCTGATTTTCAAACAAATACTTTAAATATTGATAAATTATTATGTACATAAAGTTTGAGTTTATTTTATAATGATAATACTGATACGAAAATGAAATAATTATCTGCTGGCAATTTAGGTAAATATTTAAGAGATGATATGACTTGGTAAACTGTTAGCTCTGGAAGTTTAACAATAAATTCAACTTCTGTTTCTGGTGGAACTTCTGGTTATATTTTATATTCAGATTCTTCTCATGTTTTATAATAATATTAATATGTTCCTAATACTTTATTTAATACTAATTCTATAAATATAAATAAATTAAGCTTAGGAACTGCTTATTATATTTTATAATGTGATGCAACTGGAGCTAATGTTATTTATGGATAATTAAATAATAATTCTATAGCTAATGGCTCAATTTAAATATAAAAAACTTATGGAAGCTCTACGGCTCAACCTTCTTTATGTTATTTTAATACATCAGGCGGATAATCATAATTTTAATTTGATGGAAATGGTCAACATTTTCTTGCTGGAAATACTATGTGGGTATATATTGATTATTCATATTTGCGTGACGCTGTTCCTTATACAAATGGTGGAGTTTTAGCTGTTAATAATTCAGGAAATTGTTATAGAATTAATTTTAATAATAATTCTATTGCTTATTTTGCAGGAAATGGATAATTTTACACTCTTAATTTGAGCACTCCATATTATGGAACTTTATAAGGAACTACTTATGGTATTTATGATACTTTTGGAAATATTCCTTCTTATTCATAAAGTGTTTATCATTAAACATCACACTAATATAATTATAATAATTATAGAGCGTAATATGTATTAAATGGGGGTTGGATGGCTGGATATTTTTTTTCTGGTTTTAATTATATTCCAGCTACTCCTGGAAATACAAACAAAATTTAAGGATAATTCTATGAATATAATGGATATTCTTGTTTTAATGTTACATGTAATTAAGTTTGGTATTTTTTATAAGGATATATTCCTGGAGTGAATAATTAAAATATGTTTTCTAATGTTCCATATGGATATTGCACAGGCTCAGGATATTATACATCATCAACTAAAGAAATAAAAGATAATATTAGAGAAAAATAAAAAAATAAAGATTATTATGATATTTTAACAAATAAAATAAAAATTTATACTTTCACATATAAAGATAAAAGAGATTAAAAAACAATTGATTTCGAAAATGAAGTTATTAATCATTAATGTTCAGAATTTGATGAAAAAAATAAATGTAAATATGAACATTGCCATTTAAAAGAACAATATATAAAAGATTTGGATCCTTAGAGTTCTTCATATAAAAAAAATTAACATGAAAAACATCATAAATTAAATTAATATTAACTTGGAATAATTTTAGAAGAAGTTACTGAACATTTGAATAATTTCGAAAATAAACATAAATATATTGATTAATTTAAATGTCCTTTAGGTGATCAATGTGATTATAAATAAGATGAAAATGAATTAAAACATTTTAATTAAAATTAATTATCATATTATATTTTATTAGCATTATAATAATAAAGAGAAAATATCATTGATCCTCTAATTAAAAAAGTAGATAATCTTTAAATTCTAATTTAATAATAATAATTATAAATAAATTAATTATTATAAAAAAATAATATTTAATGAGGTTATCTCAATACATATGCATAAATAATAAAAATTTTATTTCATGATCATAAGAATTTTCCCAAATTTCTTTTTCTTTAGAAAAAGTTCGTTCCATTGGTACGTCTTTAGATCCAGTTTTTTTTATAATATAAGTTTAATATATATTATCTTTTGGATGGATATTGTCATGTTCTTTCATAAATTATTATACGAATTCTTTTAATTTTTCATTAATTAATTTATATCTTTTAACAAATTCCTTTATTAAATATTATATTCTTATTATCACTTATATTATTATGTTTTTATCTACAAATTAATATGAGTTAAAATATTTTTCACAATATTAAGGTATAAATAAATCAAAAAATTTATCCTCAATTACAATATCATTAGGATTTTTTTTAAATATATTATAAACATAAAATTCAGCTAAATCTCTAAAAATATTATAAATATTTTTATTTATTATTTTTAAAAAGTCGTCATTTTTCTGTTGTTATTTTTTATTCTAAAAATTAAAAAATTTTTCTTCTTATTTTTTTTATTATTCTTCAAATTATTATTATTATTATTATTATTTTTTTTATTTATTTATTTTACTTTCTTTGTTTTAATGTTTTTATGTTTTTTAATGTTATTATAATTCATCATCAGAAATAAAATACTTATTACACAATAAACATTATATTTTTGATTTTTATAATTATTCATTTTTTATATGTTTTTATGATAATAAATGTTTTTTTAATGAATCTTCTAATAATAATTTATCACAAATTTTACATTAAACTTTACTCTACATTATATAAAAAAAACTTTTTAAAAAGAAAAATAATTTTTTAAAAAAGAAAAATACTTATATATATGGAAACGAGTTAAATAACATTATAAAAATAAACAATTTATTTTAATAAATAAAGAATAAATAATTTATTTACAAAATTAAATTTATAAAATCATATTTTAAGATGTGCATAATGTAGAAGTAAAATATAATAAATGACAGATGTTTTTTTGGTGATAGATTACTAAGATTATAGAGATATAATTATTTAATTTTTTATATTTTAATAATTAATTCTGTAAGATGATTGTATTTTAAATATTGTTATTAGAGAAAATATTCCTATGAACAAAATGAGCGTATTATTATTACAAACATAAAATGTCAAGTTAAAAATCCATTTTGTTTAAGATATTAATAAACTTTATAATATAAAAGAATTATTATAATAATGGATTGAAGAAGATTAAATTAATTTTATAAAAAATATTGAAATATCTAGTTAATTAGGTAAATTTAAAATAAAAGGAGATAATCTAATAAAGATGTAATCATTTATACCAGGAATTTCAAGTTATGATAATTTATATTTTTAAACAAAAAAAACTGAAAAAAATGCTTAAATAATAATATAAGAAGATGATATATAAAAAACAATATTTTAAATATTATTGGATTATAAAAAAGATAATTAATTAAAAGTTTTTATATTATCTGATGATAATAAAAGTGGATGGAAATTATAAGAAAAATTATAATATGGAATATTTTTTTTTTCTTATTTTTAAGAATTATTAGCAAAAATATATTGCTAATTAAATAATATAAAATACAATATTTATTTAAACCAATATCATTATCAATAATTTGAGAGTCTGAACTAAATGCGAACTTTTTCTTTAGAATTATAAGAATTATAAGAATTATAAGAATAAAAAAATGAATTATAAGAATTATAAGAATAAAAAAATGAATTATATGAATTATAAAGATAAAAAAATGAAATAGAATTATATGAAATGATAGACGCACAAATGGAGCGAACTAAAAACGCACCAAAGAACAAAACACTTATAAACAGAAAGAAAAACTTATAAATAGATTAATCAACATAAAAAACAATAACATAACAAACAAATACAACTAAAATAACGACATTTTTATAATCTTTTAAATGGTTTTAAGATTTGAAAATTAAATAAAAATAATAAAAAAAAATAAATAATGATTATAATGATTATATTTAATAAAATTAAAATTTTAATGATTATATGAATTATCATATTTAAATGAAATAAACTACTGATATAAAAGAATAAATATATTTACGTATTTTTGAATAATTTCTATAAGTCATATTTTCTAAAGGAAAGGAATCAAGAAATATATTTAGAAATCATTTATATTGGATAAATAAATTAATATAAGAAAATTTTTATTTATTTTATGAATCTTAACTTGATAATATTGAATAAATAATAATAATGATTGTAGATATTTTTGAAAATGATATAGAAATAAATTTTGATATATTAAAATCTATGTGCTTTTACAAAGGAAAAGATATGAAATATTAATGTAATTATCAAGATTGGGACGAAATTTGATTTCGTTCCTTTAGTCATTTTTATGAATCTTCCTTAAAGTAGAGATAACTTACTCTTCTTATATCTTTCAATACAAATTAATCTATATCTATTTCATTTTAAGCTAATAATTATTTATAATATAAATTTTCTAATAATAATTATTTATTCGCGTATATAAATTATTTATTTGCTTATAATAATTAATCTTAAAAATTTACTTCTATTTATGATTTTGATTTACAATCTCCCATATATCATAATTTATATTTTTCCCTTCAAAAATAAATAAAATCTTCATCAAAATCATTAATTTTTTTTTTTAATTCATTATTTTAATCTTCTTAATATTTTAATTATTATTTTAGAACTTAAATTTATAAGGCTTAAATATTTATAACATCATATAATTATTATTATTATTTTTTATATTAATCATTTTTATCTATTTATTATTATTATAAATCTTTTAAATTTTATTATAAATTATAACATTTTTAAAAAATTAATTTATAAAGCAATAAACTCATATATATAATGTTTGAATTCGTCATTTTTGTTTATATATTGTCTTTTGTTGTATTTTTTGGTGTTTTGTATTTGGTCCCAAATATATAAGCATATCCATCAATAAAGAAAAATTTTTTATGATTAACGCAAATCAATTGAAATATATTTAAATTAATTCTTTCAAAGCTTCAAAATATTAATTTGATATTTATGTTTTTTAAGTTCCATCAGGAAAATAATATATAATTTCGACTTTTGATAATCTAGGATGAATACCATTATTTTCTATAAATTAAGCTACAAAATTTTATATATTATTATAAATATTTTAATATTTTTCTATAAATTATCTCATTCTTCATTTTATTCTTATAAATCTTATAAATCTTCATTTTATTCTTATAAATCATTTTATTCTTATAAATCATTTTATTCTTCATTTTATTCTTATAAATCTTATA
>CAUYTX010000444.1:0-13241 GCA_963575665.1 Gammaproteobacteria bacterium
GAAGAGTGTAACGATGAAGAAGACGAATTGGAAAGTGGAGTTAAGAATTTATCAGTATCAGAACCGGAGACGATAAAGACTCCGTCTAAATCTAGACGTATTAAAAAGATGTAAGTGGCAGCATAATCATTAAACTCTAAAAAATAATTAGCATTAGTATTATACTTAATATAAAAGTATAATGCTAACGCTAATTTAGCGCTACGTGATAAATTTCTATTAATGTTAGTTAATAGAAATTTATGAAAAATATTAGTATTAGCATTAATCAAAAGTTATAACAACTTTAGTATAGCGTTTTACTGTAGTTCTAGTAGCACATGCTGATAATGATTGTCTTTTCTTCCTAGGAGCCACTTTAGTATTTTCTACTTGTTTAAGTTTTGGCTGTGGAACATTAACAATTTGATGTCGTATATTTATATTCATATCTTCTTTTATCTTATCCAGATATTTACTAACATAGTCTAATATGTTATTAGAAATAGCCCATTTGAAAAAATTCAATTGTCCTATAGTAGTTACTATAGTCGCGTCATGTATATTGAAATTAAATTTATCATACCTCTTAAATGGATCAAATTGTTTTTTCTTGTAAGACTTTAACTGGTCTTTGTATGATAAGTAGACGTTGAAGTCTTTATTTCCTATTTTATATACAATATTGTATTTCTTAGAATAGTTTGATACGAACCATTCAATAATACGCAATGAATAATTAGCTTTCTTATCAACTATATTTATAAACTCAGTATAGTTCTTTTTGCTTTTATAGAAAGCAATCAATTTATCTTTCAATACACACCCAGTCTTTACTACTGTACTCATTATATTTAAGTACTTACAATAGGTTTAAACTTAATGCTAATGCTACGTGCGTTAATTTTAGCATTGCTTAAAAAATAAAGTATTTAAACGCATTTTTTAAAAATAAACTATAAAAACATAGACTATAACACATAAAGATGTCGTTACCTGGGTATCACAAATCAAATGCTTGTATAGTAGACGGTGAAATACATAACTCTTCCATTGATATGGATGGGGGAGTTATTACTAATCATGGTACACCGGTTGATCCACTAGATGTAGTGAATCTAGCATATCTAGACACGCTAGAAGCTAACCTACCATCTGTAATAATTACATTAACTGGGACTGCGTATACTACTATTCTTAATGTATTAAGAGGTACTTATACTATAAGTGTTACAAATATTATAGTAGACGGACCATGTGCTACTTTTATGATATCCAAAAATCAATCTAATAGATATCCATCTTTTATGAGATTAAATTCTCATGCAGGAGAAACAACACTTGAAAGATTAGAACTACAATGGAATCCTACTAGTGGAATACAATTGAAGAAAAACGGACCAGCGTACGATGGAACTTATAAAATAGTGTACCTAGCAAATGCGTAATTTCAATTTAAATACATAATTCTTATTAAATGATATACCCTAGTATTTAAACAATGAGCTCTAAATGGAAAGGAATAGATTTTTCCAAGGACGTACATGAGAATAAACCAATGTTAATAATAGATTTTTATAACATCTACTGTACATATATTTCATTTCATAAAACTAAAACTTTTACATTAGAGTCTTTTATAGACTGTATGCACTTTATTCTTGGGGATATATTGTGTCCTTCTAATTGTATTTTTGTGTCAAAGCCAATATATGAAGTACCTTTAGAAACTATAACTTATTTTACGTCTAAATATAAAACTAAATATCTTATAGTTAAAGATGAATATGCCTCTATTTCTAAAGGTGAAAATAGAGAAAGAGATGATTACGTATGTTTACTATTATCATATATCTTAAAATCTGACAACAATAAGAGTTATATTATATCAAATGATAGATTTTCTAATTATAATACACTTATACGAAATGTAAAGCCATTATCTATAGAATGGTTTGGTTGTTCGTCTACGCCTCGTATAACAAATTTTACTATAACCCAATTAAAACAAACAGTACCTTTATTACATAAATGGGAACAGGATCTTAAAAAAACTACAGTTACTTATACTATGTTTTAAAACATTAACATTAACATTAGCGTTAGCACTATTTTTTTATATACTAACGTTAGTATTACGCTAAATGTCATCAGATATATTACTATTATTGATAGGAATTTATATAGGGCAAGAGTATAAATCTATACCTAATATAGCACAAATTGTTACAAAAACATACGTAATAATATCTCCATTGTTAAAGAAGTTTATGGATGAAAGCAGCGACAATTCTCAATAATTTTTTTAAATGTTAACGTTAACGCCAACGCCTCCATCGCAATGGCAGATTACGCAGATTACCTAGATAGAAATAACGCAGAGTATAACATTATACCAAATGAATCAACCCAGTTTCCAGATCCATTAGAATCTGGAAACTTATACAGTCAAGTAGTACCTGACTATGAAAATCAACTGAAAGATCCTCTTTATTATAAGGAGGATGAAGATATTCCATTGTATACACAGGAAATAGAACAATCAGTAGTAGACAATACATTAGAATATGATCCTTTATCGCAAAGAGAATCAAATACAATTAATCAAAGAACTACTAGATTGTCTAGCAATGCTAATGCTGATGCTAGCATTAGCATTAACACTGAATTGACATTTAAGAGGTTTACCACTATTTTATCAGAATCATTTTTAGGAATATTAAACGATTTCCTAGTAAACGAAAGACCAGACGATATGTCGTTGTTTAGTTATATTATAGATGTATTTACAAAGGATAATCGACCTCTATTCTTAGGAGTATTTTTAGTATTTATAAGTATTTTCTTTATATTTTTCTCAAAGATTAAAAACATTGGCAATGGCATATAAAATTAATAAAATTTTATTTTGTAATGTAGTTAGTATAGCTGTAGTAGAACAGAGTAGTAATGGGGAAAGACTCCGATATAGTATACACTTGTAATAATGTAGATATACGTAAAATTAAAATGAAAGATTTAGAATGTGTTAAACAGTTAGGACAAGGTTCTTATGGTATAGTTATGTTATATAAGAATACAATTACAAAGAAACAATTTGCTGTAAAATTTTTAGGAATTAAAAAGTCCATTACAAATAAGAACCTTAAGAATATACAGCATGAAATATATGTTCTTAATAAAATGAAAATTAGTGATAAGGAATGCCACCCTAATCTACTTTGTATTGATTCATATGGGAGGATAGATAACTATATATACATAATTAGTGAATATATAGATGGAATAACCCTTACTGATTATATAGAGTATTTAAAGAATAAAAAGAAATTATTACATATAGATAAATTTTTATATATAACAGAACAGCTATTCAATGGGCTTAAATTTTTACATTCTAAACAAATAGGACACTCTGATATAAAACCAGATAACATAATGATAAACCCAAAAACATTACAAGTAAAGATAATAGATCCTGGTCTTGCTTGTAGTAAACTATTACCCTGCGGTGCATCAGGAAGCCCTATGTATATGGCTCCAGAAATGCTTGATTCATTTAACGATATTGAAGTATACCCTACAAATGTTAAAAAAGCAGATATATTTTCATTAGGATATACATTGTATATTTTATTTAATAGAGGAAAGTACCCTCTAGTGTCTATATTTAACACTAAGTGTACTATTCAATACTACAATGCAGAATCTATAAAACTAGATTCAGGATATCCTGAGTTAAACTATATAATAGACAATATGTTACAAAGCAATTACACTAAACGCTGGGGGGTCATTAAGTGTGTTAAAGAACTAGCTAAATTGAAAAATATAAAATTTAAGTAAAGATTACCAAAGGAACCCAAAGGAACCCAAAGGATCCCATATAATATGTACCTAAAGTTATATATAGGCTGCATGTTCTCCGGCAAGAGTACTTCGCTCTTAAACGAAATACAGCGATACAGTAAGATTACAGATAAAATACTTATTATTAACCACGAATTCGATAGAGATAGATGGGATAACGACTTAACTGTACATGAACATGGAATAGGAATTTTACAAACTCACGACGGAAAAGAATGCTCTGCTATAATTCTTAATGAGCTTAAAGAACTAAACAATAATACATATTATGCAGAAAAATATGCATCTGCTGAACTAATCTTCATAGATGAAGCACAATTTTACCCAGATTTATTCTATTTTCTACGTACAGAATTGCACGATCGTAATGTAAATAACAAACGGAAATTTATAGTATCTGGATTATCAGGTGACTTCCTCATGAATCCTATAGGAGATGTACTAAAACTGATACCTATGGCAGATGAAATAATAAAACTAGATGCATATTGCGTAGACTGTAAGGATGGTACTATAGCCTCTTTTACTAAGAGGTTATCAGATGATAAAACTACTGTATTGGTAGGTAATGATACTATGTATAAACCCGTATGTAGAAAGCATTACTTAAGTAAGTAGCTAAATTTTAGAACCATTTAAGTAATAAAGTAGTATGTACATATATGATGGAGCATATAAAACTAGAAGAATTACGTATACAAAAGCCATTTCTTAAATGGCTTGGTGGTAAAACTCAGATAATGAATCATATTATTAATAAGTTTCCTAATACAATGAATAACTATCACGAACTATTCTTAGGTGGAGGTAGTGTATTATTAACTGTATTATCTCTTCGTAAACAAAATCTTATTTCTATTACAAACAATATTTATGCATACGATATAAATGAATCACTTATTTATGTTTATAAACATATTCAAGACTGTAAAGACGAATTATACTCATATCTTATTGATATTAAACAACAATATGATAATATCAATGGAATTGATATTAATCGTAAATCTCTTACATTAGAAGAAGCGCTTACTTCAAAAGAAAGCTATTTTTACTGGATGCGTCATCAGTATAATACTCTAGAAGTTGGTAACGTGTACAGGTCTGCACTATTTATAATTATAAATAAGACATGCTTTAGAGGAATGTATAGAGAAGGTCCAAATGGATATAATGTTCCATTTGGCCATTACAAAATATCTCCAAAGTTAATATCTAAAGAAGAACTAGACAATATCAGTTTGTTAATAAGAGATGTTAGATTTATACATTCTGATTATAGAGAGTCCATTAAGAATATAACATATGGAGATTTTGTTTATCTAGACCCTCCTTATGCTCCAGAAAGCAAAAACTCTTTTATAGATTATGTAGCTGGTGGATTTGATTTACAATCACATGTAACTCTTTTTCATTTAGTAGATGATCTAAATGAAAAAAATATAAAATTTATTATGAGCAATTCAAAAGCTCAACTAGTATTAGATTACTTAAAAAATTATTCGATATATGAAATATACGCAAGACGGTCTATCAATTCAAAAAATCCTGCTTCTAAAACTATAGAACTAGTTATTTGTAATTAGTTATTATACTTATCATATCTTCTTTATAAGTAACATTGCTACCAAATAATACTGGTATATCTTTAAACTTTAGATATTCCAGCTCTGGTTTACAGTTATTTTTAAACCAGTTAGATAAACAATAAATATACACCACTTTATAGTCTTTAAAAATTTTCTTAAAATGCCAATTTTTAAAATCTACACTTTGTATTTTCTCACATACAGAACCGTCTACTTTTTGGAATTTTTTCTCAATTATGAATATTACTTTATCATCTTCGTTAATATAACATTCATCTGGGCGTTTACATCCATGTGCTAATCCAATAGTTTTATCTATTTTCTTGTCAAAATATTTATATAGATTTCCTTTATCAATTTTTATAAATTTTTTTCCATTAAGTGTAAATGTTATAACTTTATGATATTTGTATAATTGAATAGTCATATATTCTAATTCTGTAGATACTTCATATGCCAAACCATTCTTGTTAGCAGAAGAACCACCAGACTTTCTATTCTTAGTAGCTATTACCATTCTTATTATTTTTAAGATATTATTAAGTAATTAGTAAGATTAGTTTAAATATAATATATTATTATATATTATTATAACAACTATGATAATATTACTAAGTGGTTATGCTGGTTCAGGCAAGGATACAGTAGCAGATTGGATTTGTAATAAATATCCAACATTTCAAAAATTAAGTATTGCTTCTAGTTTAAAGGAACATACTTCAAAGAAGTATAATTTTGATATAAATTTATGTTATACACAGGAAGGTAAAAAGACAATTATAGATAGTGAAGCTAACGCTGGAATTGGAAATGGTAACGCTACTGTAAGAGATTTACTTATTTATGAAGCTATAGAACTCAAGAGATTACATGGAGATGATTATTTCATTAATAAAATAGTAGATGTTATTAACGCTCACGCTAATGCTAACGCTCATTATGTTATATCAGACGTTAGATATACTAATGAGATTTACCGTATAGAAAATGTATACAGATTAACAACTAGTATTACTACTATGTACGTATCGAATACAAATGTAACTCCTTCTAGTGATCCTTCTGAACACCAATTAGATACATATGAATTTAGTTACTATATAGATAATAATTCTAGTTTAGATAAGCTATATAGTGACTTATATAATAAGTTTAATTTTTTTTAAAATACTGTAAGTAGTATAGCATTAGCATCAGCATTAGCCTTTTATGATAAATACACAAGTCGTATTAATTATACTAGTAATAATAGTAATATGTTATCTGTTATACAAGTACAAATTGAAGAAATATTTATCATCAACCAGAGTATTGTCTAGAATAGATAATAGGTATTATACAGTTAGGAATACTGATAAAAAACAAGAAGCTGCAGATAAATTAGCAATTATAAATTTTAAAATTATACAGTTAATCCATTCATTATCTAATGACGATAATTCATCATATAAAGAGAATATAGGTCTTTTAAATACAAGATATGATCCTGATTCTTTGTGTGAAAATATAGACCAATCTGATACATCTTTTACTATCAACAAAGGAGAATCTATTCACTTTTGTTTAACTACTAGAGATGACGAGTCTAATATATATGATAATAATATTATGTTGTTTGTTGCAATACATGAATTGGCACATATTGGATGTCATAGCGTTGGTCATACACCAGAATTCAATAAATTCTTCCAGTATATTTTATCCCACGCTGTAGAGTTAGGTATATATAAATATCAAAATTATTATAAAAAGAATGAAGAGTATTGTGGAATAAACATCAACTCGACGCCACTGGTACAATAATTTTTTTATTTTTTTTATTGTGTAGTAGTAGCAATAAAAAATGAAGTGTACACATCCACCACCCCATCTAATTCCAGTTTTTATACAAAAACCAAATAACGTTATACCTACAGTATACGTTGATGTTTTTCCAAAACCTAGTAACTCTATAGCAGTATTAACTCCATTAGTCGCGTACCCACCTAGTACTATACCTGTACAAAATTTCTAACTGTATTCTTAATAAACATAATTACACGTTTAATAAGAATAAATAACTTATAACAATATTACAGTTGTACCATCTTTATTTAAATAAAGATTAACAGTATCAAGTATCAAGCATAAAGTATCAAACTATGCCAAATACATTTACTATAAAGAATACCAAGAAGGAACTTCTTAGTAAATGTAAAGAATTAGGAATCTCTGTATCACCTAATACATCTAAATCTATATTATTAGAACTATTGAAAAATACACAAGTTGATACTAAATTTAAACCTTCTATTGTGTATCTAGAAGACGCTGGTGCTAACACTGATGCTAACGCTGTAGTCCCAGTAAAATTTATTTATCACTTAGCTGATATTCATATTCCAGTAATAGAAAGACATGAAGAATATCGTATTGTAATTGATAACTTTGTTAAAGTTATCAAAAATAATAATTGTGATAAAGAAAGTAGTATAATAGTTATATGTGGTGATATATTTCACACAAGAGATCGTCTTGTATCTGAAACAATAATCATGTTTGATTATTTTATAGAATCGTTATGTTCTGTATTGCCAGTAATCATGATTCCAGGAAATCATGATAATTTTCATAGGAACAATAAACGATTAGATATAATAGAAGGTATTCTATCTTTGAAATCCTACGCTAACTTTTTTTATATAAAAGACCATGGTGTAGTATTTAACTATAGAAATTTATCATTTGTATTTAATACTGAGTCTATTATAGTGAAAGATCCTCCAAAAAAGGAGGGTATTGTATCCATTGCTCTATATCATGGTATGTTAAACGGTTCAGTTCTATGCAATGGTACATCTATAGATGTTAAAGATGGTATTACAACAGGAACTTTTAAAAATTACGATTTAGTATTATTAGGAGATATACATAAAAGACAATTCCTTTCTTCTACTATTGCATATCCAGGTAGTTTTATACAACAAAATTTTAAAGAAGAAGAAGAACATGGATATATAAAATGGACTATAGATTCAGACGCTGGTGCTGACGTCGGTGCTGGTATAACACCGTCAGCGCTAGCACCACCGTCAGGATTAGTACAAAATGTATCTAATCCATATAGGTTTATGTCTATAAAAACTGATCTTGATATGTTTTATATACCTGACAGATATACATGGGCTCCATATACGCGCATTAGATGGTTAATAGATTGTAGTACAGCGGACTCCACACAGGGTATAGAAGAGAAGATAACTGCATTAAATTCTAGTATAGAAAAGTATACAAAAATAATTTCTATTTCTAAACAATTTAATACTGAAAGTCTTCTAAATCTAAAGTTATTAAATGACGGAGACATCGACGATAATGGTGGTGGTATTTGTTCTTCAGATGAACAAATAACTGGATGGATAAAAGACTTCTTCTTGAAAGATTCTAACGAAAAGACTATTAATACTATTATGGATTTGCATACTAGTTATAGTACTAAATTAGAACAATCTGATAATGTATTTGATAGATACACCACTCCATGGGAAATATCATCCATTGAATTCAAGAATATGTATATATACGGAGGAGATCATACTAATATAATTAACTTTGAAGATATACCAGGAGTAGTAGGTATATTTCAAAATAATTGTAGTGGTAAAACAAGTATACTAAATACGATTATCTATGCTTTATTTGGAAATGCTGGAAGTAGTAAAAGTACATCACATAACAAATTTATTATGCATAAAAACGCAAAGGATTACTATACAAAATTGACTATAAAAACAGCACATTGTAAATATATAATAGAAAGAATTGGAAAACCAAAAAAAAGGGCAGGTGGGTTATTTTCTTTAGATGAAACTGTTTTATTTAGAAGTATAGCTGATGGAGTAGAAGTAAATCTTACAGATTCTAATAAAGTTGCAACTACAGATAAGATATTTAAAATTCTAGGTTTAACAGAGAAGGATGAATTTTTATTAACTAATGTACTGTCTAATTCTATTGGAAAGTCTATACTGACGATGTCAAATAAAGGAATAGAAGAAACGTTTACACGTTTATTCCAAACAGAAAAATATAAAGTAATATATGACATGTGCCATCAAGACGTAAAGTTAAAAAATGATCTATATAACATGAAGATAGGTGAGAAAAATATTCTTCAAGGCACTATCGATTCTATAGGATCTATAGAAGCATTATCATCTAGTATAGTTAAGCTAAAGGATACATTAAGTAAGTGCATGGAGAAGAAACAGATATTATTAAATAGTATAGAAGATATAAATATTAAAATTGAGCTGCTGCCAAAAAATACGTTGGTTAACAAGAACATTGAAGAAAAATACCAAGATGTATCAAAAGAAGAACTAATAAAGTTAAAAGATAAATTATCTATAAAAACTAGCACAGGTAAATGTACAGGTAAAGGTAAACCTTATATAGAGATTAAAATAAAAGAATTGAATGATTATTTGACTGCAAATAAAAATTTAAAAACTATTACTGTCCCTAAAGGAATAACTATAGAGAAATCAATTGAAGAATACGAACAAGAAATTTTAGTATTATTAGAAAAAAAGGAATATTTTGGAGATTCTAAAGATCTTACAGGTGATTGTATAAAGGCGAAAAGATTTTTACAAAAATATAAAGAGGAATTTGAATATCAAATCGATCTTGATCTTCTTAAAGAAGACTTTACTTCCTTAAATGAAAAGGATGGAATGTTTATAATGGATAAAGACCTAAGAGATGATACTATTGAAGCATTAACAACTGTTCAGAAGCAGAATATACAAGAATTATACTATTATCAAGGTGTTCTAAAGCAAAAAGAACATTATGATAAAAAAATGACATATAATGTAAAATTAGACCAGGATATCTTAGCTATTAAAACTAAAATAAAATATATAAAAGCTATGATGTATAAAACTAAAGTAACAGAACTAGAAAATTTAGAAGAAGAACTTCATTTTATTCTTATTGAAGAGGAAATACAACAGATAGATGAAGCTATTAATAATATTCAGAATAATACAGAATTGTATGCTCTTAGACACAAAAGAATAAGACTTGGAGAAGAACGTAAAATTATAGGAGAGGAATATAGTTCTTTACTAAAACTATTAACAGAAAAACAGTATAAGGAAACAGAATATATAAATAAACAATATAAGATTGATTACTTGGTTGTATACTTAAAGCAGATACAGGATGACATACAAAATTTAAAGATATATAAAGGGATTGTATCTGATAAACAATTGCCAAAATTACTGATAAAAGAAATTATAAAAAAAGTAACTCGTGAAGCTAATAAGATTATATATAGCATGGCTGGATTAGAAGTTATAATTGAAGATAACCTTGAAGAAAATGGAAAATGGGATATCTTTATAAAGAAGAACAACTTAGTATTAGGTACGGATCAGATTAGTGGGTATGAGCGATTTGTAGTTGATATAGGCATAAAAATAGGATTGGATATACATAAGTCTTATTCTGGTATAAAAATGTTCTTTATAGATGAAGGGTTTGACTGTGTTTCACATGAAAATCTAGATAAAGTAGATTCCTTATTTGAACTTTTAAAGAAAAACTACAAAACTGTATTAGCTATATCTCATAACACAGAAATGCAGAAGAAAGTAGATAATCAAATCCATATAGAAACAGATTATATTACCAGCAAAATAATATCATAGTTCTTTGAGCACATAGCTTCGCTTAACATTAACGTTTGTAATATTATTAATAATCTTAATAATATTAATAATAATATTATTTACAAATAGTACTTGATGTTTTTTACTTCTTTGACGATCTCTTCTTTAGCGTAGAAGATTTCTTTACTACAGATTTCTTTACAGAAGATCTTTTTGATGCAGCTTTCTTTGCAGAAGCTTTCTTTGCAGAAGCTTTCATCGACTTACGCTTAGAAGGAGTAGTTGCTTCATTTGCAATAATTGCCGATACACGAGAACTACATAATGGAGCAGTACAGTTTCCAGTAGCTATAGTTACTACACGGTTATTAGGCAATAATTTCTTAACTATTTTTACATTTTTGTCAATTGTGACAGCATGTTTACATGGGAAGCACCAAGCAGATATTTTTCCTTTCATTATAAGATTAAGTTTAAGTATATACAACTATACCAATAAAAAAATTTTATTGGTATTGAGTAATAGTTGAAATATGATGGAATTATTAGTAAGTATACCTTTTTTAGTAAGCTTACTTATTGTACTTGTTCTTGTATTTAGTTTTGGTATAAAAAAAGAGTATTTTGAAATAGATATTGGCCAATCACAAAAAAAAAATGATGAAGTAGAGCATGGACTGGATACATTGGTGAAAGATGTTACGGTTGTAAGCAATCGTCCACCAGTAGATGGATATGCCTTCATTGAAGGAGATATAAAGATACAACCACGTAAAAAAGAAGCATTACAATTACTTATAGAACCATACAATGTATGGTATTTACAGAATACAAGTAGTATCACTCCTAATACTATAGCCACTGATACACAGAAGAAAACTATAGGAAGTCTATCAACTATGTTAAGTTCACAAAATGACGTAGGTATTATTATAGATAGTTCTATTCCTATACTAGATCCATCTATCTACTTACTTCCTGGTGACAAGAACGAGAGCTCCCCATCATGGAATATAGTTCCATTTGACCATATCAACCAAATAGAAGTACAGTTACTTATAGACCTATTATTGAATTATATCAATTCACTATATGAAGTAAAAAGAAATGAATATAGCTATTCTATGCTTTTACCTAAAGAGGGTATAAAAAGCATAACGATGAAAACACAGTATATTGATTCTACTATTGTAAAGAATATGGATATAAAAGGATTTATATATGAAAAAAAATCAAATTTCACACAGTTTATTAATATTGTATTAGAAGTACGTCATCCTTATAAAAAAAATGGAATACTTACTATAAAAAAATTTACAGATGCAGCAAATATAGATCGGGATAACGGGCTTAATGTGTACAATACTCCTATATTACCAGCATTAAACGAAAAACTTCCAGACAAATATAGGAAAGAAGGTTTACCGTTACAAATTACTAATGAACTAGGATTATTATATCCATATACTACTTCTGCAAGTAATGCATTAGTAACAGAAGATGATTATATAGCACAAGAACAAAGATTAAAATTATTAGAAAAACTAAATAGTGAGTATAGTTGCTATGGTACTATGGGTACAGAACAACTTAACACTAAAGAAGATTGTAACTCACAAGGAGGAGTGTGGGATAGGCCAGTTGACGATCCTTATCAATGCCCTTATTACCTAAAGAATAAAAATTATACAAATAGTAGAGGTGGTACTAAATTCGGATATTGCGAAATGCCGTTAAATGTACAAATAAAAGGGTTTAGATATATAGATAGAGATCCACGATTTAAGCCGTTTTGTTATAACTGCAAGACAAACTTAGTAGGCCAGGGAAGTTTAGGTACATGTTGTGACACTCAGACATCTCCTGATTATGCTTATCCTGGTGATAAACTAGATCGTGGAAGTAAAAAACAGGAACTTATCAATAATGGTCTTAGTGTATTGTAGTCTTAGACTTCAACTTGTACCAATTGTGATTACTACTATAAAAATTATTTATATCATATAACGTATAGTATATCGTATAGTATATCGTATAGTATATCGTTTATAGTAGTAATGGAAGCTAACTACAATGAAGAAGACCGTCGTCGCTACCGCTAATTATTCCACATATACAAATTAAGTTATAACGTTGTAGC
>CAUYTX010000445.1:0-33970 GCA_963575665.1 Gammaproteobacteria bacterium
CCCGCTCCACCATGGCTTAAATCGGCGGGGTCACTCGACATCCCTGTCTCGCTCCGTTGTTTTTACGTTCTACTAGCCAGAGGAGAGTGGACACGGCAAAGACAGCCAACAGGAAAACACTAATCACCTTTAGTACATCCCCGCTGAATAATGACCTAAAAGCTGCAAAAGCCGAACCACTGCGTTGCGAAGGGGCAAGAATCTGTAAACCAGATTCGAAAAATGGGTGACTAAAATCGAGTACTTTTTCTCGTTCTTGGGTGATGCTAATGGCCCCGACTCCAACATCGGCTTCGAGGGCTTCTAGTGCAGCCTTTACCATTTTCATGTCAAAATTAAATCCAGCCTCTAGCGCAACACGCTTCCACAAATCTACGCTATACCCTGTGATTTGCCCGTTCTTCTCGAAAGAGAAAGGTTCAGCGGGTTTGACGACTACTCGTAACCTACTGGCAACGGGCAAGTCTACTCCAGAATCCGCCAATGGTTGAGCCAAAAGAGCAGTACTCGCAGCAACCAAAATGAAGAAAGAAGATAGAAAGCGTTTCATAGCTCCCTCACAAGGAAAACTCTAACTCTCAATTTGTAGTATACTACATATTCTTCGTTTTTTCTAGGAGGTTTGAGAAAGTGGATCCGGTACCTGCCGAAGTACGTGAAAAATTTCGCGAAGAACGGTTTAGCGGAGTCTGGGAGCACGACCTAGATAAAGTATTTGCCAACATTGCACCAAATTACGACGTTGCAAACTATGTGGCGAGTTTTGGGATGTGGGGCTGGTTTCGAAAGAAATTCATGCAAGGAATAGAGATTCATCCAAAGGAAAGAGTATTAGATGTCTGCGCGGGCACAAACGCCATTGGTATTGCGCTCCTCAAACGAGAACCTACCCTAGAAGTACATGCTATTGACCGAAGTGCTGCAATGCAAGAAGTAGGTACTAAAAATGCGGCGGCACATGGTTTTAAAATTCAAGGTTTGATCGCAGATGTGCACACATTACCTTTTCCAGATGGCCACTTCGATATTGTTACATTGCAATTTGCTTCACGACATTTGAGGGTACAAGAGGTTTTTTCAGAGATTTACCGAGTGCTTAAACCAGGGGGTCGCTTTTATCATTGCGATATGCTGCGTCCTACCAACCCAATTGTACAAAAAGTATATTACCTGCATTTGCGGTTCGTGCTCTGGCTTACGGCCTTTTTGTTTCAAAGTGGTCAAACCGCGTTAAGCTGCAAACAGTATTTTGTTAATGCTCTACAAGATTTTTATTCTGTATCAGAACTATCTGACCTAATGCAGGAATTAGGTTATAGGGACGTCACTGCGCGTTCTATCCTTTTTGGAACCCTTGGTTTTCACCATTCCCGGAAGCCTGAATAATCTATGACTCCAGCGGCAGCATTGCAAAAAATGGATCGCCGCCTATTAGAGGCATTCAGTCGGCGCACTGTCCAGAAACTCCGGGTTATTGCGCCGTTGAGAGTGGTCTTACCTCATTTAGAGTCCTTTCTCGAAAAAAATCTCTCCAAAGAAATTCTGAAAGATGCACTAATTATTCGGCATGCGTATGACTCTCCTACAATAAAAAATGCCTCGCAACTACTTTTTCTAAAAACCAAAGAAATTGATGTAGAATTTTTGAAAAAAATAGAAGGTTTTTTAGTCCGCGTGAATATTCCTTTTGAACAGATTGCACCTCTTCGCACCAGAAGGATCGATCTCTTACTACATTTTTCTGATCAAGTTTTTAAGAAATGGAAGTCAGGTACAAAGATTCGAAATACCTTTTCCAAAAAAGAGTTTGAGCGTCAATTAAACGAGATTTTTGTCCTTTACGTCAAAGAAACAGCAATACTGAGTTGCGCTATTCAGTTACCGTTCTTTTTAGTTCCTATGCGGGATTGGTTTTCCCAAGAACTCCAAAATACTATGCAAGAAGTTGCCCTACAACTAGTTCGAGAGGTTTCCACTGCTATGTACCGACGACCATGATCTTAGTCACAGGAGCAGGATTTGCAGGACTCAAAACCATTCAAGCACTACGGCGAGAAGGTTGTCTTGTACCAATCACTCTCTTGGCACCACACTTAGAGACATTTTATTTCCCTGCGTTAATTTGGGCACCCGCAGGATTATATCAATTAGGTGATCTTCAATTTTCTTTAGAGAAATTTATTAAACGTTATAATGTGAATTATTTAGCAGGACATATCATTGGTTTGGATGCTAAAAACCAGTGTCTGAAAACCAATTTTGGAGAAATAGAGTACGAAAAACTGATTATTGCTACCGGAGGAGAAACCTCAAAAAAATTTCTGGGTCTTGAACATGTCTGTATTCCTGACAGATATGTAGCGGTTGCATCCATGATGCAAAAGTTAGCCGAGTTAAAAAGTGGTACCATTTCCTTTGGTTTCTCGAAAAATGCTGATGATTCTTCTGCAACGCGTAGTGAAGTATTATTAGAGTTTTTGTTTGGTATAGATACTTTACTTCGGAGACAAGGCCGTCGAAAAAATTTTAAAATACAACTCTTTTCAGACGCTTTCAGTCTAGCTACTCGTGGTGGTAATCAAACTGCTTTGTTTATCCAAAAAGAGATTGATCGGCGCAATATTCAATTTTTCCTTGGTAGAAAAATTATTGCTTTCGAGAAAGATAAAATACACATGGAAGACGGTGATTTAAAAAGTGATCTCACAGTTTTTTTACCAGAATTGATAGGCCCTTCTTGGGAAAGTGATCTCTCTCTCTCAAAAACTAGGTTTATTCATGCGGATATTAATTATCGTGCAAAAGGATTTGAGAAAACAGTCTACGTAGCAGGAGACGTAGGATGTTTTCCGGGGCCTGATTGGGAGTCCAAACAAGCTCACATGGCAGATATTCACTCTCAAACTGTAGCCAAAAATCTTGTGGCGGACCTTTTGGGGAAAGAAGCTACGCACACTTTCCGACGAGAATTTATTTGTATTTTGGATACCTTAGATTCTGGAATTCTGATGTTCCAAAACGAATCTAAATGTTTTGCATTTCAAAATAAAATGTTACATTGGGCAAAGCGGCTATTTGTTTGGACATATCTATTACAAAGGCGTTTACAAATTTAGCATTATGTACTTTCCACTTCTTAGGATTGCCATTGGAGTTATTGTGCTGGCAATGCTCTTGCTTTTGATTAGTGCTGCCCACGTCGATCAAGAGCCGGTGCTTATTAGTGAATCCGTGCCGCCTGCCTTGAATTCTCATGCTCCCGTGGAAACGCATGCATCGGGGGGAACCCGCGAAGGTCCAGGGGAAAGCCACGAGGGTCATGGAAAAGGTCACGAAGGAGCAGAGGAGGAAACTCCTCCGGAGACTTTTGTAGTATTAGATCTTTTTTCTGAAGCCTTGGAAGCTAGTTTTGCAGGAGTGGGAGTAAAGTTTGCAGAGTTAAAACCAAAGGTAGAAGGCGTTAACCAAATGTATCATAACGGAGAAAAACACAAGGCACTTGCAAAAGCGTTAGGAATTTCTACGGAAGTTGTTTTATTAGGTTTTTTCGTAGAGGCATTAGGTATTGGTGAGATGTTTATTTCTGCTTTGTCTTTTTCGAATGATTGGTTGCTTTTGTTTGCGCAATCTACTGTTGGTATTCTAGCTTCTACTAAGGTAGCACTGATCGCCGGAGAAAAAGTAGAAGAAGCAGTAGAAGAGCGATACGAAGAAGATGTCATAGCAGAATCGGGTGCTAAGCCGACACACGGTGCCCATACTTCAGGAGCTCATCATACTGCATCGCATTGATGATGAGAACAATAGTAAGCATCTTTGCGTTTTCACTGTGGAATACGGATTTTGAACATGGGAAATGCAATCATTTAATAGTAGTTTGTTAATTAGGTTACTGAGGACTGCATTATGCTGCACGGGCAAGGTAATGACCACGATCGGAAAACAGATTACGATCTCAGTCAGAAATCAATATCACCTCAAACAGAGATAGAATCGGGATTAGGCTGGATTAAGGTTGAAATTGACCACGCCTTAGAACTGGCGCAGACAGCCCTCGATGCCTATGCAGAAAATACAGAAGACGCTGATTCGTTGCGCGAGTGCAAAGATCGTCTACATGAGGTCTCTGGCAGTTTGCAAATGGTCGAGGTGCGAGGGGGTGTTTTTTTTGCACAGGAAGCAGAACAACTGGTTCAAGCCTTAGTTGAGGGGCGAGCTTCTGAAAACGCGTTAGACGTTTTAATGAGCGCACTCCTTCAGCTCCCAGATTATTTAGAAAGATTACAAACTGGACAACGTGATCTTCCCATTGCTCTTTTGCCGATTATCAACGGGTTGCGAACTGCGAGAAATGCCCCTCCCCTAAAAGAAGAAACCTTATTTTTTCCAGACCTTTTTGCGATTCCACTTTTACCCACTGTATCAATAGATAAATCTGAATCTCTTGGTGTCATTCGACGTGCGCGTACGCTGTTTCAATCGGGACTTGCAGCTTGGCATCGTAATTCGGAGGATAAAGAAGCCTTAGCTCGGTTAGCACAGAGTGTGGAACAGTTACGAAGCGTAGCCTTTCAACCTGAGGTCGCTCGCCTTTGGTGGGTAAGCGCGGGCTTTATTGAGGCTACAAAAGCAGGTGCTATCCCAACTGCAGACGCTCGGCCTCTGCTAGGCAAGTTAGAACGTCAAATCAAGCGGTGGATTGAGAACAACGGGGAAAAACTCGTCTCAGAAGAGCTAGAAAACCTCATTCGGCTTTGCTTGTATCACATTGCTATTGCATCCCCTCCGTTTGGAGCATTGGTCGAGGAGCTTCGGACCACCTTTCGACTAGCGGAAACGCTCCCGAGTAAAGCAGACATCATTGCCATTCAACAAGGTTTGCGAGGTGCTAACCGAGCTGTTATTGCCACAGTTTCTGCTGCGATCAGGGAAGATTTAAGCGTGGTCATGGAAGCACTGGAGCAGGCAGTTCGAAAGCGCAGCTTGGATCCAGGAGAACTGCTACCGACTGTAAATCGTATGCGGCAAATTGCCGGTACCCTCGAAGTTGTTGAACAACAAGACGCTAGCAAAGATATTACCGAAATTGCGGAGATACTTTCTCAACGAATTTCAAATCACGTTTCAGAGCCCCCTCTGGGACAAGTTTTACAGTCATTTGCGGAGCGATTAGTTCGGCTTGAAGCAACTCTAGTTGGGTTAGGGGCCGTCCAGTTAGAAAGCATAGAGGGTGTCCAAACCGGGTTCGCTGTAGATGAGTGGAATTTAGATCATGCTGTCCTAAAACAAGCACACACTAGTCTTTTTCACGCCAAGGAATCAATCGTAACAGAAAGCAAAGACAAAAAAACAAATTGGTTTGCTGCACAAGATTTGCTAAAGGAAGTGGCTGGTGGGTTGAGTATGATCAATCTGGAGCGACCCGCTCGTCTAGCAACGGCTTGTGTAGAAATCATTCAAAGTATTTTTCAAAGTTCCGATCAAAAAAAAGATATAGAACAACTTAAAGAAGAATTAGCAGAAGTGGTTGCTGCATTGGAGTTATACCTAGAAGAGCAACTACGTTCTCTCTCCGGAGAGTCTTTTCTAAAACGAGGAGAAGAAACACTTGCTAAACTCGCTCTAGTGGCCGAGTTAGCTGCTATTCCTGCTTGGATGGAAGCACTTGACTCTGTTCCTGTGGAAGAAGCACAAGAGATTGTGTTCCCGTCAATGGAGACAAGTCCACTTCCTGAGACTCAGGAAATCACCCTGAGCACCAACACGGAAGATCTCCTTCAGGACTGGGAAGAAATGACGTCTGGTCAAGTCGCTCTTCTAGAAGCAGAAGAAGTGATTGATCTCACAATCATGGCGTCTAATCTGCCACCTATTTCTTCTCCAGAATCACATGCCGTTACCCCTAAAATTTTTGAGTTTGAAACAAATCCTCCTTCTGAAACTCAAGAAACGAACTTAGGCAGCAGCACAGAAGATCTCCTTCAGGACTGGGAAGAAATGGTATCTGGTCAAATCGATCTCCCAGAAGCAGAAGAAGTGATTGATCTCACAATCATGGCGTCTAGTCTGCCGCCTGTTCCTACTCCTGAGCCACCTGCCCAGACCATTGTTACCCCTACACTTTTCGGATCAGAAGCCGCACAAAATCCAGAAATTGTAGAAATCTTCTATGAGGAGGTGGAAGAAGTACTTGAGACCATAGACCAACAAATCCTGCATTTTCGCAAAGAATTATCCTCTGGAGAAAAGACGCCATACGCCGGAGAGGACCCTTTAGAAGTTTTACGGCGGTCTTTCCACACCTTAAAGGGTAGTAGTCGAACCATGGGGATGACCCGTCTAGGCGAGTTGGCTTGGGCAGTCGAAAACTTGCTCAATCGTGTCCTAAAACAGGTGTTTTCATTTTCTTCAGAAATATTAGAGGTAGCATCGGAGGCGCGGTTTGCAGTTCCAGCCCTAGTAGAAGATTTCAAAAATCGGAGAAATACTGCTCGGGGTGCTGAAGAAATCTCAGAGCATGCTTGGCGGCTTGCTCACGGACCAGTTCCTAAAGCAGAGAATGTCCCGACACCAACCCCTTTACCAGTACCTACCGCGGTAGAGGAAAAAAATACTCCTCTGCCAGCGGTGCCCACTCCTGTACTCGCTCCTGCAATTGTCATAGAACCAAGGTTACTTGAGGTCTTTACGGACGAGACCCATGGGCATTTGACCACTATCGAAAACGCGCTTGCTCGTTGCCGAGAAAACAAGGTTTGCGGTGTCTCAGACTCTTTAGTACGAGCTTTTCATACGATCCAAGGCAGTGCCCGCATGGCACAGATCGAAGAGATTGGCCTATTGGGTAAAGCTTTAGAAAAACATGTCAAAGCGCGCGCAGCTGCCTCTTTGGATTTGGATGATGCTAGTCTTTCCGTCATTCAAGAATCGGTACAAATCATTAGCGAGTGGCTAGAAACACTAGCGGTGGGACAGTTTGGGCCCGACGTCAGTCCTTGCTTAGCTCGCATTGAAGCGATGTGGGATACCTCATTTCCTGTTTCTAGTTCTAGCACATCATCCGAAATTCGTGAGGAAGTGCTACAGATTTTCCTCGAAGAAGCAGTAGAAGCAATCCAATCTATTGAGGTTCAACTAACGCAATGGCGTCTCCAACCTAAAGAATCACCAGATTCTTTGTTTTTGTCCTTAGAATCCCTTAGGAGTAGCGCAGAACTTGCCCAGTTTCCAGCCATCCAAGAGGTATGCCAGACATTTCGCTATTTCATAGAACAGGTGACCGTAAATGATCACCTTCAAAATGAGTCAAGTAACCAACTGTGTGCTGAAACAATCGAGCATTTATGGGTTTTGTTGGAAAGTATCCGAGAACGCCTGATTCCTCCTACACCAGAAGACCTCTGCAGTGCTCTAAAGGAATTGGCTCGCACCCCTATTCCGCTGCCACCTATTGAGGTAGTGTCTCCTGCACCAACCGTTTTGCCAGTTATCAAAGAACGAAAGCTAGATAACCTTACGTTGGCGTTCCTAGAAGAATCTGAAGACCTCCTTGCCTCTCTGGATAATGTACTGCAGGAGCTCTCTGCGGATTCGAGCAATGCTCCCCAAATGGCGGAACTAAAACGCGTGCTGCACACCCTAAAGGGTGGCGCAAAAATGATAGATGTCCAGCCAATGGCAAAACTTGCACATGACTTGGAATCTATAATTGCTCGCGTAGTCAACGGTCTTTTGCCCCCCACGCTTGAGTTATTTGATCTTATTCAGGTGGCCGCAGACCAGTTTTCGGAGATGTTAGACCAGATACGAGAAGGTATACCAGTTGAAATTCCAATGGCCTTAGAACAGAAGATTTTGGATTTCTTAGACAGTGCTCTAACGGAACGGACTTATACTTCTACCTCACTCTTGCTGTCCACTGAAACAACACCTCTTGCGTCATCCTCTGCTCCAGAAATAGGAGAACGAAAGCTAGATAACCTTACGTTGGCGTTCCTAGAAGAATCTGAAGACCTCCTTGCCTCTCTGGATAATGTACTGCAGGAGCTCTCTGCGGATTCGAGCAATGCTCCCCAAATGGCGGAACTAAAACGCGTGCTGCACACCCTAAAGGGTGGCGCAAAAATGATAGATGTCCAGCCAATGGCGAAGCTTGCACATGACCTAGAATCTATGATTGCTCGCGTAGAAAAAGGTAATTTATCTCCTACGCCTGAATTATTTGATCTCATTCAAGTGACTACAGATCAGTTTTCGGAGATATTAAACCAGATACGTAAAGGTATACCTGTTGAAGTTCCAAAGTTTTTAGAACAAAAAATCAAAGATATTTCGAAAGGAAAAATCAGCGGTGTAGAGACATTTCCTAGTACTGAGCCAGAGGCGATTCCTAGTCTTCAAACTGCTAAACCAACTGTTTCCCGCGATGCTGATTCTGATGTTAGAAGTGCTCAAGAGCAGATTCGTGTCAGCGCAGCTCTTTTGAATAAGCTGGTTGGTCATGCGGCTGAAGTGAGTATTACTCGATCCCGAATCTGGCAACAAATCAATGGTCTTAGATACTATCTGCACGAAATGGATGGGACGGTTCGTCGCCTACACGAGCAGTCACAAAAATTAGGAGTGAAAACAATTTCCTACCCCCAAGAAAGGAATATAGCTACTACCGGACAAGAATCTTCAAATCCTGTCAGCCTAAATTTAGAATCATCAAAATCTACTCGTCATCCATCTTTTGTTCAATTATTAAAGGCTTTTGAGGAGCGAGTTGCTGATCTAAACAACGAACATGGGTCGTTAAGTCTGTTGACACGCGACGCTGAAATGTTGCTTACACAACAATCGCGGATCGTAAAAGAATTACATGAGGGTTTAATACGCACGAGAATGGTTCCTTTTTCTGAGATGACTCGACATCTTCGCCAAATCGTCCGTCAAACTGCCCGATCCGTAAATGTGAAAGCTACTCTTCAGCTAGTAGGTGCGGAGATTGAAATTGATCGCGCAATGCGAGATAGCATTTTAGAGTCACTCGGGCATTTATTACGCAACGCACTGAGTCACGGCATTGAGCCCCCCGAAAAAAGGAAAATAGCAGGAAAACGAGAAACCGGTACCATTACCGTTTCTTTAAGACGAGAAGGACAAGAGATTGTACTTCTGGTTCAGGATGATGGTCGTGGATTAAACATTGAGGCTATTCGCGAAAAAGCAGAAAAAAGTGGTCGGTTGGACAAAGGGGCGGACATTTCAGATCGTGGAATCATGCAATTTATTCTGGAGCCAGATTTCTCAACAGCTAAACAAATCACAGAAACTGCGGGCCGCGGTGTTGGCATGGATGTGGTAGCCAACGGAGTGAAAGACCTTGGAGGAACACTTGAAATCGATTCAGAATCTGGGTGCGGTGCTTCTTTTACAATTCGATTGCCGATGACACTAGCAGTATCTAAGGTGTTACTGGTGCAAGTTCAAAATGATCTTTTTGCGATTCCCATCGCTGGCATCCATGCCGTACTTCAAGTAGATGGAGAAAAAGCTGATTGCTTATACACCTCACCACAGCCTACCTTGACGCATAAAAACGAGGTTTACCAATTTGTGCACGCCGCCGCGTTGTTAAACGCCGCTCTTCCGCGACGTTCTACTCAAGTAAAAAAATGGACTGTCCTATTATTTAAGATTGAAGATTCTCGAGTAGCTTTGGCGATTGATGGCATGAAAGGTTCTCGCGAAATTGTGGTCAAATCTGTAGGACCTCAGTTGGCAAAGATTAGGGAAATTGCTGGTGCGACCATTCTTGGCGATGGGCAGGTGGTTTTGGTTTTAGATGTGCCTGCACTGTTCCGAAAAGGTTTAGCACTTCATGGTGCCCTCGTTAAGAGGGATATTAAAGTCGTGGAGGAAACCTTGCAGGCATCTGTCTTAGTAGTCGATGATTCTATCGCAATTCGAACAATTATGGTGCGCTTGCTAGAGCGAAACCGTATGACGACTTTTTCTGCAAGAGACGGGGTCGACGCAGTGGCCTTACTACAAAAACACGTTCCGGATATTATTTTGATGGACGTGGACATGCCACGCATGGATGGTTACCAGTTAGCGGCCTACGTACGTGAACAACCTAGTCTAAAAGATATCCCGATTATTATGATTACTTCACGGGACGAAAGAGAAGATCGCGAGCGCGCCATGCGACTTAGAATCAATAATTACATGGTCAAGCCATATCAGGAAAGCGAGCTTATAGACGCGATTCGATATTTGCTCCCACAACAACAGAACTCGACAGGGAAGTCGAATGACCTCGCTGATTTGAGCCACGGGGAAATGTGTGACCAGCATCATTAGTCACAGAGGAAACGTCAAGATCTCCCTTACTTTGATGTTTCGTTTTTTGTGGGATCGTTTGCATCAATATTGGTTACTCGCTCGTTTTCATCGTCCCATTGGTATTTTTCTCCTGCTGTGGCCAATGTTATGGGCTTTGTGGATTGCAGGAAAAGGGCACCCAAACTCAGAAGTTCTCTTTGTATTTTTAGTAGGTTCTATTTTAATGAGGTCTGCAGGATGCGCAATCAATGATTATGCGGATCGAGATTTAGATCCATTTGTAAATCGAACAAAAGATCGTCCCCTAGCAACAGGCCATGTTGGGCCATCTGAAGCTATCGGGATGTTTGTTGTGTTTTCTTTGATTGCTTTTTTTCTTGTTTTGCGCATGAACACGCTAACAATTTTACTTTCTTTCTTCGGTGGGTTTCTTGCCTTGAGTTATCCGTTTACAAAACGATATACTCACTTGCCACAGTTTTATCTCGGAATGGCTTTTGGTTGGGCAGTTCCCATGGTATTTGCTGCACAAACTGGGAAAATTCCAGTAGTAGCTTGGACAATTTTTTTAGTTGCTATCGTCTGGGCAGTAGTGTACGACACTTTGTATGCCATGGTAGACCGTGAAGATGATGTAAAAATAGGGGTTCGGTCTACTGCCATTTTGTTTGGTGCTTGGGATCGTACCATTATCGCTGTTTTACAAATCATTGTCATTGCGTTGTTAGAGTGGGTGGGTAGAAAAGTCCAATTAGGTAATATTTATTTTCTTGGTTTGTTTCTTAGTAGCGGGTTCTTCTTTTATCAACAGTACCTCATTCGAAAACGAGAGCCAACACGTTGTTTTCAAGCCTTTTTAAATAACCACTGGTTTGGTATGGTCCTATTTGTAAGTATTTTCTTGGATTTTTTATGCAAATAAAAATAAGGACACTACATGAACAGGCTCTCATTTTTTTATTGAGGCTGTTAGCTGTGTTACCTCTTCGCGTTTTACATGGAATTGGTGGTTTTCTTGGTGGGTGTTCCTTTCTCTTCTCAAATTCTGCAAAGAGGGTCGTAGAAGTGAATTTGCGACTTTGTTTTCCAGACTTGAAAGAAGCAGACCTTCAATCTTTAATTCGAAAGACATTGATTGAATCTGGGAAAACCATGACTGAAATTGGTGCTTTGTGGTTTTGGGAAACATACGCAGTGTTAAAAAAAGTAAAAAATATAAGCGGAGAAGAAGAATTCCAAACTGCATTGAAAAAAGGATATGGAATTATTGCAGCCGGACCACACTTAGGCGCGTGGGAGGTAGCCGGGTTGTATCTCGCTTCTCGTTACTCAATGACCACCTTGTTTCGTCCTCCTCGACTTACCGGTTTAGGAGAGGAGGTAAGAAAAGCACGGAGTCGCAATGGTGCAAATCTTGTTCCTACGGATGCATCTGGTGTCAAGGCACTCCACGAAGCTCTGGTTCAAGGGAAAATCGCCGTAATTTTACCTGACCACAATCCAGGACAAGGCAAAGGAGTGTTTACACCATTTTTTGGTATTCCCACTAACACCATGGTGCTCTTGCCAAGACTTGCAGCTAAGCATCATGCTCCTGTCTATTTTGTGTACGCAGAACGGCTTCCTCAAGGGAAAGGCTTCCACATTCATTTTGTAGCAGGTGAGACATGTATAGGCTCATCTGACACCGTTGAAGGTTGTGCTTGCCTCAACCAAGGTCTGGAAATTTGCATTCGTAGGCAACCGGAACAATACCAGTGGGGGTATAAACGGTTTAAGGTGAGGCCAGGGGGAGGATCAGATTTTTACGCATGACTGTCTATGCGATTTGCGCTGTAATGGAAGATGGCATATCCTAAAAAGACGTGGCATTTGGGGATGTTATGGATTTTAGGATAGCCACTCGCATTTTGGACTAGACAACATCAACAACGACTGTCGAGATTGTTTAAACGATTACCACGACTTAACACTTAGGAATAACTATGAGGCATAACATTAAGTTGTTTTTTGGTGTGCTGATGGTCGCTGCTTCCTCGCTCTACGCAGAGCAAAGCACAACCAACCCACCCACAAGAATTGACGTTCCGATCGAAGATCTAAAAAAATCTGCCCAAAGTGACCCCAAGGTAATGGGGGAGGCGTCCATGTTGGGCAAATCCTCTGTTTCCGTTCAGCCGTCAGCTGTGACGAATGCCTTGGACGTCGCTGTTACTCAGTCTGGCAATTTTACCTGTGGAGTCTCGAATGGCCCAATTCTATTGTATGGCCATCCACATCCTTGGTCTTCGGGCACCACGATTCGTGTAGACGGTTTAGATCACTACAACTTCAATAGGAGTACGTTTGGAAACGAAGTGACTCCACCCACTAACATTGATAGCGTTACCAACCAAGGTGTTTGGGACATAGGTGATGTTCGCCTAGTGCAGACACTGAAAATTGTAAAAGGTGGTAGTGGAAATCTGGATACGTTAAAAATTTCCTACCGCTTAACCAACCGCGGTAGTAGCAACCATAGTGCAGGTGTTCGTATCCTGTTGGATACAATGCTTGGTCAAAATGACGGTGCGCCTTTTCGGGTACCTGCCGTTGGTGAGGTTACCTATGAACGAGAGCTGATTGGTTCTTCCGTACCTATGTACTGGGAAGCCTTTGAGGATTTGACAAACCCTAGTAGCTTAAAAGCCCGTGGTACGCTCGTAGAGAATGGCAGTCTTCCTGATCGTTTAGTTTTTGCTTACTGGCGACATGCTTATGGGAGCCAATGGGATTATGCAATAGACCCGAGCGTTCTTGTAACGGGGGACAGTTCAGTCATGATGTACTGGAACCCGATTACTCTATCACCTGGGCAGTCCGTTACGAGGACTACTTATTACGGACTTAGTGATGTTTCGACTCAGCCCGGGGGAGAAGTCGCACTCAGTACACTACCTGAACTTAGCCTTGTAAATGGAAGCTACGCTCCTAATCCATTTCCAGTCACAGTATATGTGTCCAACACTGGCTCTGCGACCCTCACTGGGTTAACTGCAGAACTTGCGTTGTCCACTGGGCTAGTCCTAGGTTCTGAAAGCCTTACGCAACGTATCCAGAATATAGAACCCAGTGACACTGGCCAAGCCACTTGGCAGGTTCGTGCCACTGGTACGGTGACTGGTCCTCTTGTTATTGGTGCGGCAGTAGTAGGAGACAATTTTCCGAGGCAGTCGACACAAACAGAAGTTTTAGTACCTGCTTTACCAGTACCTTCTCAGGTTGCTTTGGCAGGCTCTCCTAACCCAGTGACTCTCGGTGAAAATGTCGTTTTCACGGCTAGCGTATCTCCTCAGGTCCAGACAGGCACTCCTCCTGTGGCAACTGGTACCATAACCTTTAGTGTGGATGGATCGATCGTGGCCACAGTGAGTCTTGTCAGCGGACAAGCCACTTACAGCACATCAGACCTGGTTTCAGGCAATCACGTAATAGGTGCCAACTACAGTGGTAACCGCAGTTACCAAGCCAGTAGTACACAATTAACCGAAGTGGTGAGTCTTACGGTTCAAACCACAACAACTTTATCTGCCAGTGGTTCGGCGACCTACGGTGCACCTCTTACACTGACAGCTGCTGTGACTCCTTCTGTTGGCACCAGTGGTGTCGTGGAATTTGTGGAAGCTTCAGCACTTCTTGCCTGCGCTCAGAACCCCGTTCCGTTGAGTAAGGGTGTAGCAACTTGCGTGGTTTCGAATCTTGGTGTGGGCAATCACATGGTCATGGCAACTTATGGCGGAGATAGCAATCACTCTTCTAGCATGGGTGCGTTCACCCAAGTAATTGCTAAAGCAAACCAGACCATTACTTTCAGAAATCCTGGTAATCAAGACTATAGCAGCACACCTTTCCCATTGGACGTTACCTCCAGTTCAGGTTTAGCAGTCTTGATTACTTCGGCAACTCCTGCCGTGTGCACAGTGGATAAAAATTTGGTCACTACCGTTTCTGCTGGTACTTGCACACTTTTGGCAGATCAGTCTGGGAATGGCAACTACAACCCTGCATCCCAAGTAAAGAGGACGTTCTTGGTGACCACGAAAAAGCGGATCCGGGGAGATCTCGAAAATTGGTTACCTGACGGGAGTCACGGGTACCCTACTCCAGTTATCCAAGAAGATCGGGATGGCATTCGAATCCAATCATCTGGTGGTCACGCCGGGGTAGCTTTGTTGGCTCGTCATATTTATGACCTACGCGGGGCCAATCTGTACGTAAAATGGATGGTCATCGGAGGCCCCAGATATACGCAAGCGGCTGTTTCAGTCAATACCCCAATGACTAGCTTCGGTTGCAATACCACCACAGACCACAGTACCAATGGAAGTCTAGTCATACCTCAGGATGTGTGGCTCTACACTCACTTCCAGCTAGATCATGGTGGTGCAATCACCCAAGACATCAGCACCGGTAACTATCAAAACCAAGGGGGTAAAACGGTTGTTTCTTGCTCTGGACAACTGAATCCCGTGGCATTTTCTTCAGTCCAGTCTAGTGCTTTAATCGTATCGCTTAACGATGATTCTAGTGATTCCAACGTCTGGATAAAAGTTGGAGAGGCAAGAACAACTGGAAAGATCGTTGGTTCGTTAACCAATGTCAATCTCATTGGTGCCTTAGAAAGTTCTGTGACCCACGGCACATGCTTAAACGACGGCATGGTGGCTTGGAACAGTGCTGGTGGTGTTTTTGAGGCTGGAAAAGAGGAAGATCGTCTCTATGGAGACCCTACAGCCAACATCCTAGTAGGGGGAGAAGGAGAAGATCTATTGATCGGCGGTGGTGGGAATGACATGTTGACCGGCGGTAAAGACGCCGATCTGTTCTTCTACTACACTGGTGGCATTGATCAGGGTATCGACACAATTACAGACTTCTCAGATGGAGATAAGATTCGGATTGAAGGTGCTGCTTTCTCCGGACATGTCTCGGTTGGAAATGGATCTGAGGTCGAGAAGAACCAAGTTCAGATGCACTTTGCCAATGGAGTGACCACCCTTTATATCGGGACAAATGCCAAACTTGGTGCAGATCTCGTCATTCAATTGACGGGAGAGTTCAAGCCCGGAAATTTTGTTCTGATAGGTAGAGATATTAAGTTCAAAACAGCTTCGTCGCCGGAATCTCCGTAGCCGCTGGGAGCTCTAGCAAAGCAGTCTAGTTGATCGAAGTGTCGAGGTTTCGTCGCCCGGTCCCAACAGAAGTGTTGAGGTCGGGCGATTCCGTTTTTAGAGCCAAAATTTTGGCGTGTTTAAAAATCGTTCTTATGTCATTTTTAACCTAACCTGAGTTCGACGTAAGAAATAATGTAACTTATTGTATCAGTTATGTTTTCTTTTGATCTTACTAAAAAAACTCAAGTATTATGCTTACCCACATAGCACTTATTCAAACTTAGGTATCCAAAATGTTTGAAACCTTCTTTCTAGGATTGCTATAAATCAAATAAATACAGTGAGTTAGCCTTTTTTCTTACGTCGAACTCAGGTTAACCTAGTAAACTTTTTGACCCAGAAAATCATATTTTGAAAATTATCAAAGAGATGGACTAATATCAATAGAAATTACAAGAGAAGTATGGAAAAATGGAACAGAACTTGCTGTTTTACACGGTATGAGTTAAGTGGATGATTAAGGGCTTCCTTGCGAAGAATCTATGAAGATTAAACGGTTTTTTGCAGCTGATATTCGTCAAGCGATGCGGCTCGTGCGAGAAGCACAAGGTCCAGACGCGGTGATCCTTTCTAATCGAAAGGTAGAAGGAGGTGTTGAGATCGTTTCTGCAGTAGATCTCGACGAAAACATGTTGGCTTCTCCAGCAGCTCGTGACATGTTAGCTGCTTCTGTAGGTGCTAGTGCCGCGGAAGGCTCATCAGCGACCTCACCTGCAAACCGTACCACGACTCAAACCCCCAGCCCTACACCAAAACCTGTTCTACAAAAACGAGATTCTGGATCAAACCCAGAAGGTTTAGCTACTTCTCAAACGTCTACTTTACTAGGCAATGCGAACCGCTCAGTAGCAGTTCACAAACCTGGAATGACGGCACCTGCCACCAGACCTCCTCTTAGACCTCGAACACCTGCACCTGCGCCATCGCGCACAGCCCCTAGTGTTACTAGGCCTGCGCCAGCTTCGAACAGCACTGGTGCTAAAAATGGGGTGACTAAGCCTTCTCCACCTCCGCCACCTCAGCGAATTCCTTCGTACGATCCACCTGCGGTGCGTCCTTCTGCGAATGCTCCTGCTAGCTGGTCAGAAGATGGCCAAGAAGGAAGTGCTGTTGATCTTAGGTATCCGGGCGGAGATTCCTCGCGCGCTTCCCGACCAGCCGACACACTTTGGGCGACTCAAGACACCGCATTGTCTGGAATGCGTGAAGAATTGAAAGAACTTCGCGGGCTTTTAGAACATCAGTTGTCTGGCTTGGCTTGGGGAGATGCGATTCGCCGAACACCAGTGCAAGCACGTCTTTTACGTGCGCTAACTGAGTTAGGACTGAGTGTTGTGTTGGCGCGAGAGTTAGTAGGGAGCTTAGGCAATGTAGAAGAGTTTGACCCTGCGTGGCGTCAGGCAATGGGACAGCTAGCTGAACGAATAGAAACTACCGAAGACGCCATTCTTGGACCTGGCGGGGTCGTGGCTTTAGTGGGTGCGACGGGAGTTGGCAAAACCACGACGGTAGCCAAGCTTGCAGCGCATTACGCTCTACGCCATGGTCGCGAACAAGTAGGTCTAATTACCACGGATGGTTATCGTATTGGCTCTCAAGAGCAACTACGTACTTTTGCAAGGATATTAGGATCCCCAATGAGAACTGCCGGCAGCACTACTGAGCTGGCACAAGCATTGGAAGAGTTAGCGGACTGTGGGTTAGTCTTGGTAGACACAACGGGTATGGGTCAACGTGACCTACGTCTTTCAGAACAGCTTGCAGCACTAAAAAGTGCAGGACGCGGAATACGTAGCTATTTAGTACTTTCGGCCATTACCCAGCGTGCTGGCCTAGAGGAGGTGGTACGTGCCTTTGCCGCTATGGAAGTATCTGGCTGCATTTTGACCAAACTAGATGAAGCAGCCTCTTTAGGTGAAGTCCTGTCTGTCGTAATACGCCAGCGATTGTCAGTGACTTACCTAGGGATTGGCCAACGGGTTCCAGAAGATTTGGTACCCGCTCGTGCCCACAATTTAGTCAGCCGTGCAGTGGCACTGCTTCAACACAACACGCCAGATATTGAGGAAGAAACTTTAGCCATGGCCTTTGGGGGCAATCTTCAACATGCTACAGCACCTTGAACCTATTCCGGATCAAGCTGACGGATTACGCCGGATGATGATCCGTTCGACCGCCGATCCCATCCAGGTCATTGCAGTCACGGGTGGAAAAGGAGGTGTCGGAAAAACTACCGTTAGCATCAATTTAGCCCTCAGTCTGGCACAGGCTGGGAAGAGTGTGATGGTTCTGGACGCTGATCTTGGACTGGCTAACGTTGATGTGTTACTTGGTTTACACCCGAACTACAATCTATCCCACGTGCTCAGTGGAGAGCGCACTTTAGACGAAATTATCGTAGAGGGTCCCTCGGGAATACGGATTGTGCCTGGTGCCTCCGGCATTCAGAACATGGCGGATCTAACTTCTACTGAACATGCAGGTTTGATTCGTGCCTTTTCCGAATTACTAGTGCAACCAGAAATTCTGATCGTCGATACTGCTGCTGGTATTTCTGATGCCGTGCTTTGTTTCTCTAGTGCGGCACAACATGTAGTGGTCGTAGTCTGTGATGAACCTGCATCCATTACAGATTCTTACGCCCTAATTAAGCTTTTATCTAGGGAATATGGTGTGAATCGTTTTCACATTGTGGCAAACATGACGGAAACCTCACAGGGGGGACGGGATCTATATGCTAAACTATGTAGAGTAACAGATCGTTTTTTAGATGTTCTTTTAGAATTAGCGGGTTCCATTCCGCCTGATGAGCATCTAAAGCGCGCTGTGCAGCGACAACGAGCGGTGGTGGAAATGTTTCCAAATTGCCAATCTGCTGGTGCTTTTAAAAAACTCGCGAAGGTGGTTCGAAGTTGGCCTGCTCCTGCTAGTTCGAGTGGCAGACTTGAGTTTTTCGTGGAAAAATTAGTGAAATTAAGCCTAAACCGTAAGGAAGCCGCTGCGTGAATGGTGTGGCAAGTTACGTCATGACCCGCGCAGCGGATGAAGACGATCTTGCCATCCGCTACGCTTCTTTGGTAAAGCGCATTGCCTATCATTTGCTTGCACGTCTTCCACCAAGTGTCCAAGCAGATGATCTTATTCAAGCAGGCATGATTGGTTTGTTAGAGGCGGCAAGAAACTACGATCCTACCCAAAAAGCCAGTTTTGAAACTTATGCTGGCATTCGGATCCGCGGTTCAATGTTGGACGAGGTTCGGCGCGGAGATTGGGCGCCCCGATCTGTACATCGTAAATCTCGATTAGTGTCAGCGGCTATTCGCGCGATTGAATCTAGGCTAGGCCGAGATGCACGAGACCACGAAGTTGCAGAGTTTTTAAGCATTTCTCTGGAGGAGTACCATCAGATCCTTCAGGACTCCAATGGACATCGCTTATTTAGTTTAGAAGATTTTAATGGTCCTGAAGAAAATTCGGGACCTTTGGATCTGCCAGATCGTGCTGCAGGCCCCTTGGAACAACTAGAAGGGGGTCGACTTCATGAGGCCATTACCTCGGCCATTGCCCACCTACCCGAAAAAGAGCGTCTAGTAGTAGCACTCTACTACGATGAAGAGCTCAATCTGCGAGAAATTGGAGCGATTTTTGGGGTTTCTGAATCCAGAGTTAGCCAGATCCACAGTCAAGCCATGCTTCGTTTGCGCGCACGCCTTCACCATTGGACACACAGTGACTAGACGGCTATAGTATACTTTTCGGGTTTTCCAGTCTGCCGAGATCGACCCATTATCCAGAGGGCTGGTGACAGAGGGGTATGCGTTTGGACAAAAACATGAAAGTCCTTGTCGTGGATGACTTTGCCACGATGCGGCGTATTATCAAGAATCTATTGCGAGATTTGGGATATCACAACATTACGGAAGCAGATGATGGCAACAGTGCGTTGCCATTGCTCCAAACTGGGAATTTTGATTTCCTAATTACTGATTGGAACATGCCAGGAATGCCTGGCATTGATTTGCTCAGAGCAGTGCGTGCTACGCCGAAGTTGGCCAAATTGCCAGTATTGATGGTTACCGCAGAATCGAAGCGTGAACAGATCATCATGGCCGCGCAGGCAGGGGTCAATGGTTACATTGTCAAACCTTTCAACGCAGGTACCTTGAAAGAAAAAATTGACAAAATTTTTGAGCGTATCCACGGTACGGCCAAATAAGGATTTTTTTATGACCGTTTCTCTTATGGAAAATCCTGAGCGTGACCGGTGGATCGAGCAGGCACAAAGTCTTGCCGAACATATTCAGCATGGTAATGACAACGAAGTGCATCGCTTATTAGACGAGTTGTCCCGCACTAGAGAACAGATGTTGTTTCAAGAGCTCGGAAAACTGACTCGAGAATTTCATGAAGCACTCAACGATTTTCGCCTAGATTCGAGAATTACGCATCTTGCACGAGAGAATATTCCGGATGCTAAACAACGTCTAAATTATGTCATCGTAATGACCGAGCAGGCAGCTAATCGGACACTGACTGCCGTGGAAAGCAGCATTCCCCTCTGTGAGAAGATTACTTCACAATCAAGGGTTTTGCGGGAACAGTGGCTACGTTTTACGAATCGTGCACTGAGTGCAGCAGATTTTCGCAGCTTAAGTCGTGAACTAGATTCTTTTTTAGCACAAAGTGCCGAAGACAGCGAACAGCTCCGAGAAAATCTCTCGGAAGTACTGATGGCTCAAGACTATCAAGACATCACTGGACAAATCCTTCAGCGAGTGATTCGATTAGTCAACGAAATGGAAGAACATCTGGTGCATTTGGTGCAAGGATCCGGACATCGGATTCGTGAAGTGATGCCAACAGCCCCGGTATATGCCCCAGAAGAGTCTTCAGAAGAGTCAATGCGCGCTGGTGAGGGTCCTTACATCCCCGGTGCTTCTACCCAACAAGGCGAGGCAGTCCAAAACCAAGATGACGTAGACTCCCTCTTGTCGAGTCTCGGATTCTAGTTAGGTCTTAGTCAAGAGCTTCTTACCTAAGCGAAATGCCCCGAAGCCGATTTGAACGGCTGACCTTCCCCTTAGGAGGGGGATGCTCTATCCAACTGAGCTACCGGGGCGTTGGTGTTCGTTCCCGAGGCTGGACACTGGAGGCTGGGGCCGGAATTGAACCGACGTAGACGGTTTTGCAGACCGTAGTATGGCCACTCTACCACCCAGCCGCGTGAATAAAGGAGCAAATCGAAAAACAAAAAACTTGGAGCGGGAGACGAGACTCGAACTCGCGACCCCAACCTTGGCAAGGTTGTGCTCTACCAACTGAGCTACTCCCGCTTCTTGGAGGTGGTTCATTGTGTATGACTTCAAAAACATTGTCAAATTTTTTTCGAATTACAAAAAACCTCATGAGACGCCGGGGAACCGGCGTCCTTTTTTTTGTGCTACTTCTGATCCGCAGGCACAGGAGTCACTTCGGGCGCCACCTCTGAAGTAGGAGCAGTAGGAGCCACCGGCGGCTGAGCAGAAGGCGTAGGAACAACAGCCTGTGGTGCAGGAGTCGCAACAGGCTGGGGTCCTTTCACCAGTTTTGCGCGGTTTAGCTCCACTAAATCCTTTACCATGAAACCAGCTACTTTAAAGTAGTAAGGAGAAGTCGAAGTCTTCAAGACATACACTTTGTCAGCAGGGTTCTCCGGTTTTTTAGGATCGGATTCCATCTTTGAAAAAATGTATTCACGTGATATTCCACCACTCGTCCCAACAGAAAAAGTTAAGGCTGGGGGTGTCGGTGGTGTGTACCCTTCTTGTCCTAGCACCACATCAAAACTTAGGAAAGAAACTTGGTTGGCCAACGTATCAACCTCGGCAATTTGAAGGGTTTCTCCAGTGGCTAACCCTTCTGCCTGCCACTTTCCTTCTTTGCGCACCACTTTGAGATCTCCCAAGATGATTTGGTTGATCTCCTCAGGTTTTAAGTGCAAAAACGTCTTGTCAGTCCATTGGTTAGGATCGGTACCAATCTCTTGTACTGATAGATCTAAGTCATATACCGTGTTTTCACCATCTAGCCTGCCATGGACTTGCCGAAGATTAGAGGAACTTCCTAACCAAACTGTTCCAAGGACTTTTTCTCCGCTGGTAAAAGAAACGGTGTGTTCGTACTCAGAGGAACTAACCTTAAAGCGTTTAAGTGCCCCCGTGCTGGTAGAGATCGGCAGATTTCTTTTCCATCCGGAAATTTTAGTAAGGAGTGCATCTACCTTCACATTGAAAGCAGGAAAAGCACCTAGGCCGGGTAATACCCAACCATTATCACGCTTTTCTATGAGCAGATTCTCGGATTGTGGAGAAGACAGAATTACGCGATCTACACCTTTAGGATCAAAGCGTAAAAACGGGTCACCCTTGGAAACTCCGCGAACTGCATGAGCAGTCATGCCAACGGAGACTGTTAAAATTGCCTGGACTCCTAACAAAACACCTAATATTCGAATCGTTTTCTTCATGGTTGTGCCCTCCCTAATTGGAGTACCGTTTGGTAGTGTTGTAAACGCGCCATGCGGCGTCGGCGATGCACAAAATAAACCAATGTCAAACCACCCAAAGCAAGTGCATAGTTGAGATATTCCAAAAAGATCTGGCTTTCACGTTCCATTGGCGGCAACATTCTCGAGTATTGCCCACGTCCCCTCAGTGCTAACAAGTCTTGGTCTTCTAAAGACCAATCTACCGTGTTTTGGATCAGCTGCAATGGTTTTCGGTAGTGAGTACCTGTGGCTTGCGTTGCTAAGTCCAGTGCACCATCACTCAAGAAATTTCCAGATCCGAAAAGAATTAACCGAGCGGAAGCGGGAGAGTGGTCGATTTTTCCCGTAAAAGAAGGTTTTTCTTTCTTGCCACCTGCAGGGTTTTGTTCTTCAGAATCAGCATCCGCTGGCTCCTCTGGTTTGGCTTTTGGATCTTGCAGCAAAGGAGAGGGCTTTCCTTTGAAATAGCTCTCGAAATGGCCTTCCACCGCGATTCCAAGTAGGCTGCTCGCGGGGTTCTTGCCCTCTGGAAAACCTAACTTCCCGTAAGTAGAAAAGTTGGGTTGGATGTTAGAAGAAGACGACGTCCAAGAGCGTGGAGAACTATGAAGCAATTCCGTGATAGTCCGTCCTTTGTTCTTTTCGGAATTCACAGAAACAGGCGAAGCCCAACTCAAAGTCACCTGACCTAATCCGGAAGTGATTCCGTTGTTTCGGTTAATTCCACTTTCCCGAAGGTCTGGGAAATAGGGATAAGCCACCGAACGCAATTCCTGAACAGTGAACCCGCCAATGTCCCGTTCGATTGGAATGGGAAAAGGGGTATTTTGAGGATCGAGAACCATTGTTTTTTCGAGCGTGACGCCCATGGCTCCTAACCAATTTTCTAAGCCAGTTCCTTGGGCACGTGCGGAAATGGCCTGATTCCCTTGTTCCAGGTGAAAGGAAGAAGCTGCGATAATGACAGTACCTCCTCGCATCAGGAATTGATCTACTGCAAAGACCTGTTTTTCATTGAGCGACTCTGGAGCCAAGACAATCAAAATATCCGCTTCATCAGGCACCTGACCGGACTTTAGATCCGCATCACGTACTAAAGCTTCTTCTCCCAAAGCACGGCGCAATTCTTGAAAGGAAGGACCAGAATCCATGCCAAAACGGGCCATTTGCGGATTGCTGAGAGGAGCATACACGGCGACTGTGCGAAGCAACCCTGGGCTAAGGCGTTTGAGTGCTGCACTGATGGAACGCTTCAAACCCTCTGCATTGAGACCCTCTGGTAAAGGCACCGGGACAGTTTGCCCACCCGATTCAAGCAACATGTAGAAGTAAAAACTCGTTTCATCTAATAGACTCAGTGCAAGGGGACGGAACCCGTATTTATCGGAGATTTCCTTAGCTAAAGCACCATCCGCATCTTCTGGATCTCGAATATCAATACTCAATTTCCCATTGGACTGTTTCTTCAGTTCCTCAAGGGTAGAGTCCAAATCTTTTTTCAAGGTGACTAGAGGAGCAGGTAACTTTCCTTCTTTCGAAATAAATCCTCGGAATACCACCGGCTTTTCAGAAAATAAATCTCCTCCTGCTTGATACCCTTGCAGTGATTTTCTAATGGTACGGGTCAAATCGTACTCTGGATTTCGTAGCCGAACCTCTAACTCTCTCTCCCCATGTGCTTTGATTTCGATTAGATCGCGGAATCCCAATTTTTGAGTTTGATCTCCGTAACGGATCAACAAATCAAAATAAGCACTAATGACGGATTCTTGATACTTTCCAGAATTTTGGAAAGAGACAGGACGAATACCGTATTTTTCATTTGCTTCACGCTCTACTTCTGGAGAATCATGTGGATCTACGAATTCAACCTGTACCTTTCCTTTTCCTGCAATCTCATACTCTTTAAGTAGGTCTCGAATTTGAGGCGTTAAAGGATTTAGGAGCGGATGGGTCTGTGCAGTAAAGTAGCCACGGAGCAAAAGAGGTTCTTGCAGTTGCGCTAAATAACGTTCAGTGGCAGGAGAAATCGAATACGCTTGGCCTTCTGTGAGATCCACACGCACCCAAGAAATTTGGCCTAACCAAAGGTTACCCGCTAAAAAGTTAGCAATCAACAAACCTGCTAACCATCCCCATCGTTGATGTGTTTGAGAAGATTCTGGGTCTGGTGACCAACGGAGCCGTTCTAACGTGTAAACATTGAGAGTTAAAAAGACTCCCACTAAACTTACGTAATAATACAAATCTCGTAGGTCAATTACGCCTCGGGTAATGGATTCGAAACGAGAACCAGTGCCTAAGTGTTCTAAGATTTCTCCAACTCGATGGCCAAAGAAATGTGTTAGCGAGTCCGAACCTACCAAATAGAATAGGCCACAAACCAAGACAGTCCCAATTAAGCTCACGATGGCGTTATCCGTTTTAGCGGATATGAACAGACCAACCGCAATGTAAGCTGCGGCTAACAACACTGCGGCGACATAACCTCCGACTACCGGGCCCGGGTCAATACTTCCGAGGAAACCCACCGTCATGGGTAAAGGTAACGTTAAAAAAAGTGCTACAACCACGAGTCCAAGACTGGCTAAAAATTTTCCGAGAACCAGTTGAGAAGTAGAGACTGGGAGGGTCATTAAGATTTCAAGAGTGCCCGATCGTCGCTCTTCACTCCATTGGCGCATCGTCAAGGCGGCTACTAAAAAAATCAGTAATACCGGTATCCACTCGAACAACGGGCGAACGTCGGCAATGTTTCGAGCAAAGAAAGCATCTACCCAAAAAAACGTAAACAGTGCTACCGAAAGGAAAGCACCAATAAACAAATAGGCAACGGGTGAGGAAAAAAATCCCCACAGTTCCTTACGTGCAATGCGAAATCCTTCAGACATGATGAGTCTCCGTCACTCGATTAATCTCCCCAAAGATAGTTTCTAAGTCACGACGTTCCTGTTGTAACTGGTAAAGATTCACTCCTCCTGCGAGGATCGCGCGGGCTACGTTTGGAGCCGCTGTTTTCGGATCCGAAGTCTCTAAGGTGTATCGGTTCTTCCCGCTAGCATGGATTGCCTTCACTTCTTTCAGAGGGGAAAGCAATGCTTTCACCTTTTCGAATCCTGCCTCGACCTCAATCTGCAAACCACGCAAGGTAGAGGAAAGATCTGACAATTTTGCGTCGAGTGCCAATTTGCCCGCTCGGAGGATGATGACTCGATCACAGACTGCTTCCACTTCTTGCAAGATGTGCGTAGATAAAAGGACAGTAGCACCGCGGGCTAATTCTTGAATCAAAGCACGCATATGCTGGATCTGCGTTGGATCCAACCCGTTGGTGGGTTCATCTAAAATGAGGATTTCTGGGGTATGCAAAATCGCTTGGGCTACCCCAACCCTTTGCCGATAGCCCCTAGAAAGGGTAGCAATGACGGCAGAAGCTTTGCTCTCAAGAGCAGTTCTGGCGATGGCTTGGCGCACGAGACCCAGCCGCCGACCTTCAGGAATGCCATGCAAACCTGCTTGGTATTCTAGGAAATCAATTACTGTCATCTCTGGGTAGAGAGGGCAGTTTTCTGGCAAATATCCAATATGGCGTTGCGCTGCTTGGCGATTTTCTTGGAGGTCTCGTCCCTGCAAGACCACGCGTCCCCCAGAAGGTTCCAAAAAACCCGTGAGAACCTTTAGAATGGTGGTCTTCCCCGCTCCGTTGTGGCCTAACAAACCGACTACTTCGCCGCGTTGGATTTCGAACGAGACTTCGTCTACGGCCTTCAAGTGACCATAGGTTCTTGTTAGTTTTTCTACCTGAATCATGCGGATCCTTTTCCGATGTCTAACCGTTCTTAAGACTATACCAAGCGAGTCAAGGTAGCAAAAGAGCCGTGTGACCTAATGTCTGATTGGTAAAAAACTCTGAGTGTATTTCATGTTACAAAAACCAGATTACCAACCTCGAAAACGCTTTGGCCAACATTTTCTTCATGATCCTGTTATTTTGGATCGACTTGTTTCCGCCATTGCGCCACAACCTGGCCAACACTTAGTCGAAATCGGTCCCGGCCTTGGTGTACTGACCTTGCCTTTATTGCGTGCCATAGATCGGTTAATAGCTATTGAACTAGACCGAGATCTCATTCCTTTGTTACAAGAACGATGTACAGGTATAGGCAATTTAGTTTTACACCAAGCGGATGCTATTTCTTTTGATTTTCTTGCTTTGCCTAGGCCGCTTCGGATTCTAGGAAACCTTCCTTATAATGTAGCTACTCCGATTTTATTCCACTTGCTAGATCAACTCTACGAAGAAAGAGAGCCCAAGTTCGTAGATATGCACTTTTTATTACAACGAGAAGTAGTAGAGCGAATGGCTGCAAAACCTGGAGAAAGTGCTTATGGTCGTTTGAGTGTGATGGTCCAATATCGTTGTGAAGTAACGCGATTATTCTCGGTACCTGCTGGTGCTTTTAGACCTCTGCCCAAAGTAGAATCTGCAGTAGTGCGCTTAAAACCCCATTTGACACCACCAGTCAAAATATCGGACATCGTTCAATTTTCCTCTCTGGTTCGACAGGCTTTTTTACAACGTAGGAAAACTATTAAGAACAATTTACGTGGGTGGCTTACTGCAGACGAGATTCAATCCGCAGGAGTGGATCCGGGAGCGCGTCCAGAAGTTTTGTCCTTGGAACAGTTTTCAAGACTTGCGGAATTATTGGCTTAAAATTATTCTTTTAGTGACAAGGCAAACCGATCCGCGATGGGCTTGAAGAGGTATTCCACGAGCGTTCTTTCCCCCGTTCGAATGATAACATCTGCGGGCATCCCGGGCTGAACACGTAAGTCACCGATTTTCGCCATGCTTTCATTAGAGATTGCTACTTGGGCAGCGTAGTAAGCCGTGCCGTGTGCATCAACGAATCGATCGGCAGAAACGGTCGTGACCGTGCCGTCAATGGTTGGGGTAGTATTGCGGTTCAGGGCCGTTAATCGAACAGTAGCCTTGAGTCCAACATGTACAGTGTCAATATCTTTGGGTTGTATTTGCACATCTAAGATTAAGGATTCACCTATGGGTACAATAGACATCAATTCCACGCCAGATTGAATTACCCCTCCTTGCGTGTACACATTGAGTCCCATCACAAATCCCTCTGCGGGTGCAGTGATGACCACGCGCTTCAGTGCATCTTCAGCGGCAATCAATCGTTCTCTTAGGGAAGCAAGTTCTCGTTGTAATTGCTCAAGTTGGGTTTGAATCTCTTTCAGTTGTGTTTGTCTGATGTACAGTATCTTAAGTTTGGTCTCCCCAATGTTCTTTTGAAGTCGGGCAATGTTTCCAAGGTCTTCTCCCCGAGAACCTATCACTCCTGCAAGAGCTCTTTCTAAATCAAAGACCTGAACACGTGCTACATAACCTTTTTCAATTAAGGCACGCATCGATTGAATCTGTTCTTCGTACAATGAAATTTGGTGGGCTTTACCTTTCTCTAGGTTTCGTACACCTTCTAATTGTTCGGATAGGGCTGCAATGCTTTCTTGATAGATAGCGGCTTCGCCAGCTGTAGTTTTTCGACGAGTTATAAACAATTCACGTTGTGCTCGCATGAATTCAGCAGCACTATCTTCTTTAGCAGAAATCAATTCTTCCGAAAATTTGATACTGGCTTTGTCATCACGTTCTGCAAACAATCGTGCTTCATTAGCACGAACTGCTAAGTATTGACTACGCAACTGACCTAATTCTGCTTTGACTTGAACTTCGTCCAACCGAATCAGCGGGTCTCCTGCTCGAACGTAATCACCGTTTTTAATTAAAATCTCTTTGACCACACCGCCACGAAGATGTTGTACTGCTTTTCGATGTCCTGCGACGTTTACAATACCTTGGCTCACTATCCCTTGGTCCAAGGGAGCACGTACTGCCCAGAATGCAAAACCACCTAATGCCACACCTATGATCAAAGCAGAAAGGAAAATGGGTCCTCGCACACTGGTTTTGAGTTGCACATTTGCCCAAGGGTCTTTCGGTTTTTCAGTTTTAGTGCCTTCTGCCATGAGCTATTTCTTCTGAGCAGCTGGTAAGGGATGCACTTGTGCAGCAGGCGGAGACAAAGCCGCTAACACTTGGTCTCGTGGGCCGAACAACGGCGGTTCCCCTACAGACCGAAGCAACAAGATTTTATCGACCACTGAAAGCACTACGGACCGGTGGCTAATCAGGACCACAGTCTTTTCTGATTCTTTTAGGCTACGCAGTGCAGATAACAAAGCGCGGTCTCCTGCGTCGTCTAAATTTGAATTAGGTTCATCCAAAACTACTAAGACAGGTGCACCATACAGGGCTCTTGCCAGTGCTAACCTCTGCCGCTGTCCTCCAGACAAAGCAGCACCTCCCATTCCAATTTCAGTGTCATAACCTTTAGGTAAATGCAGAATCATATCGTGTACCCCTGATTGTTGTGCAGCGGCAGTGACTTTTTCAGGGTCAATTTCTCCGAACCGCGCAATGTTTTCTGCCACAGTTCCGGAAAAGAGTTCTACGTCTTGGGGTAGATATCCCACGTAAGGGCCAAGGTGTTCTTTTTTCCACTGTGAGATCTCTGCGCCGTCCAGGCGGACACTACCTGCAGAAGGTCGCCAAACCCCCACTAACATTCTGGCAAGAGTCGATTTTCCGGTAGCACTTGGACCAATCACTCCGAGAATCTCTCCAGGACGTAACTCAAATACCACATTTCTAAGTATATGAGAGTTTCCTTTGGGAGGTGCAGCAGTCAAAATACCTACAGTGAGCACTCCCTTCGGTGCAGGCAAGTCCATCGTGGAAGGAAGCATCGGAAAAGCAGTTAATAGTTCATTAAGCCTTTGGTAAGACTCACGAACTAAAAGGAATTGTTTCCAGGAGCCAATCAACATTTCGACAGGTGCCATCGTCCGACCACCAAGGATCGCACCCACGATCATGACACCACCGGTCATTTGTCCATCAATCGCGAGGAAAGTTCCCACTGTCATCAATAGGCTTTGGATCACGACACGAACAAAGCGAGTCACGGCACTAATCATGCCTGCACGATCATTTGCCAAAGATTGCAACGCGAGCATTTTTTTATGCCGTTCTAACCATCGACGTCGTATTCCTCCTAGCATACCCATGGCCTCGATAACCTCTGCATTCCCCAAATTGGCATTGGTCATGGAGTACGAAGCCACCATCATTCGATTTGACTCGGCAGTAGGTGGAGCCGTTATTTTTTCAGTCAAAATTGTTAAGAACAAAAGTATTGATGCGCCACTAAGAGTGAGCCATCCTAGCCAAGGATGCAGTAAAAACACTACGGCTAAATACAAGGGAAACCAAGGAATATCAAAAATGGTTTGGATCCCAATGCCAGATAAGAATTGTCGGATGCTTGCCAAATCGCTGAGGGCCTGGACCGGATTTCCCCCTGCTGCTTTCAAATTTCGCTCAAAAGCGGCGTCAAAAATACGTGTACTTAATCGTTCATCAAGCATACTACTCAATCGAGTTAGAACCACGGTGCGAATGAGCTCAAGTGATCCCATGACTATCATGAGAAACAACATGATAAGGGTCAACATCAATAGTGTTTCCATGTTCCTGCTACTCATGACTCGATCGTAAAGCTGGAGCATATAAACAGAAGGAACTAGCATCAGCAAATTGATAATAAAGCTAAAAAATGCAACGTATAAAAAGACCCGGCGGAAGGATCCTAGGATCTTGCCGAGCTCATCGGGTGCTTTGCTGGCCATAGAATTCTCTCAAGACAAATCAAACGGTATTATGATTCTCAACTTCGATACTCTGCGTTAATTCGCACGTAATCATAGGAAAGATCGCAGGTCCAAACGGTAGATTTCGTTTTCCCCCGTCCGAGTTTTACTCGTACAGTATATTCAGGTTTCGCCAAAACCAAAGCTCCAGCTTCTTCTTTGTATTCTGGATCTGGTTCACCGCTATGTACGATGCGAACTTCATCAAGAAACAAGTCCACCCCTTGAATGGACAATCCTGGGAGGCCAGACCTCCCCACAGCCGCCAAAATTCTGCCCCAATTCGGATCTCCAGCAAACAAGGCAGTTTTGACTAATGGGGAGTGTGCAACCGCGTAGGCTACGGCAAGACACTCCGTTTCAGAAGCTCCCTCTTCGACAGTTACCGTCACAAGGCGAGTAGCTCCTTCCCCATCCTTCACAATTGCTTTGGCTAAATCTAAGCAAACTTCGTTTACTGCTCGTTTTAGTGTTGCCCAAGCCGGGTCTGCAATTGAATCGATTCTAGTATTACCACGCCCAGTAGCAGCTAAGACACAAGAATCGTTTGTAGAAGTGTCTCCGTCGACGGTAATGCGATTAAAAGAGTTTTCAACAGACTCCGCCAAACACTGTTGGAGCATCGGTTGCGGCACCGAGGCGTCCGTAGCTAAGAAGGCAAGCATCGTAGCCATGTCTGGGCGAATCATCCCAGATCCTTTGGCAATCCCGATGATTGTGAAACCATCATTTCCTACCGCAACTCGACGAGATGCTAACTTTGGTACCGTGTCAGTTGTCATGATGGCGCATGCAGCATCTTGCCATCCATCTTCCGAGAGATTCGAAATGGCTTCTGGCAAAGCACCAATCAAACGAGAGAGAGGAAGCCGAACCCCAATCACCCCAGTAGAGAACGGCAGCACCTCTTCTGGTTTGCAAACCCCAAGGGTAGCAAGAGAAAGACAAGTCTTTTGGGCATCTTCCAATCCTGCGGCACCAGTGCCAGCATTGGCATTTCCGCTGTTTACCAACCAAAAACGCGGGGATGCTAGAATCATATGTTTCTTTGAAACTTGCACAGGTGCTGCACAAAAAGCATTCTTTGTGAAGACAGCAGCAGTAGTCGAACCATGGGCAAGCTCAATTACTAAAAGATCACGCCGCCCAGGGCGTTTGATTGCCGCTTCTGCGGTTCCGAGTCGGATTCCAGAAATCTGTGAAACATTGGAACTCGATAGGAAAGTCGAGTGACCCCGCAAGCCATGGGGAAGCGGGGAACCATCTTCATCGGTCACAGAGGAACCGGATCTAGGAGATTTACCGATTCCGATGGCGAGGTCGGGCATTCGGCGACAGATTTCAGAGTTGTCCGATCCGAAAAAGGGGTTTGCGGTTTGTGTGTCAAATTTCGGAATGACTTTACTCCTTGACGCGATTAGAAAATCCTCTCCATTTATTGTATCATTTAATTATGTAAGAACCAAATTGGACAGACCAAAGAAACCATGTCCTTCAATTAAAACCTAACCAGCTTCGATTGGTTTCTGAGAGATGTCTCGGTTGATTTCTAAAAGGTTTGGATTCTGTTCTACTGTTGCTAAAACTTCTCGCCAACCGAAACCATCTTGATTGCCTAAGTGTTTGTAAAGGCTCCGAACTAGTGCCAAGTCTTCTGGGGTATCCACAGTCCAGCGTAGATGCCCGTAATCTCCTGGTGCTGAAACGCTTCCTATTCGAAATAGACTTGGGTTTTGATACAAATAGGGAGTGACATGCGATCTTTGCCATGGCAGATGTGCCTGCTCCCAAGCTTGCTCCAGTGCTGCACGTGAAAATACTTCGACGTTGAGCCCGCGGGGCCAAGTCGGCCCATTACTTATGTAATCAACACTAGAATTCTGCCAAGCGGAGACCACTTGATCAATTACCTCAGGGTCAATAAGGGGACAATCCGAAGTAATGCGAACAATTACCTCTGCGGCGTGGGCAGCCGCTGCCGATCGGTAACGGTCTAATACGTCTTCTTGGCTACCTCGAAAACAAGAAATCCCGAGCCGAGAGCACTCAGTCACTAGTACGTCATCACATGAATCTGTAGTAGTTGCTACTACAATGGTATCCAAAGTTTTCGCACGCGCAGCACGCCTCATCACCCGTGCCAGCATGGATTCTCCACCAACGTCCAGAAGGACTTTTCTTGGGAGTCTGGAAGAGCCCACTCTGGCTTGAACAATTGCTACTACCTTTTCAGAGGCCGCCACGTCTGCTTGGTAAGCACACCAGATTAGTTTTGCTCGGCAAGGTAATCGATCAAAGCTTCTCGACTCCCAGCATCAGACAATCCGTCGTACTTCATTTTGCCACCCGGAACAATCTTTTTGGGTGCGGAGATATAGGCATTTAGCCGAGACTTGCTCCAGGCGGTGTGGTTAGCACGCATTGCCTCAGAATAGTTAAAACCTGCAATACTTCCAGGAGTACGACCTACGACACCAAAGAGGCTTGGGCCTTTTTTATTTTTGCCAGAAGTCACGCTGTGGCAATCCGCACATTCCTCACTGAAAACACTTGCGCCATCTGCTGCAAAAGACACAGGCATCTCAAGACACAAAGCAAGCGTTAAAACAACGTAAGCACTAGAAGATCGATTACTAGGCATATCTACTTTCCTTTACTTAGAAGGCGGTCCAACCAAAGAGCATCCAGGCGTTATTATCTCCCGCATGATCACTGGATCCGTCGAATTTGTTATAGAGGGTGTATTGAAGTCCTACTCTTAGATTTGCCCAGGGGGCACCCCAAGAAGCTTCTTTGCCGAATGGCGTCCAATCTGCCTGGAGGATAGAGCCTCGAGAATCCGTATCAGCTCTACTTCCATGCAAATCAAACTCTTTGAAATGGAGCCCATACGTTTGGTTGTAATAATACGAGGCACTCAAATTACTCTGATTCAAGTGTCCTTTTTCGTCACCTGGACTACTCGCGTCTAAGGTTTGGTTTTCATGAATCAAACTGCCAGACAAACTCAAGACGTGTTTACGGTCTCCTAAAAATTGATAAGAAGCGTCTATCCCATAATCTTGATACTTATCCAGTGGGCCTACCACGCCACCAGGCGCGACGTTTGCAGAAAAGAAGACGAGCCCTGCAGAATAAGCCTGTTTATGTAAATCTTTGAAATAGGAAAACCGTCCATAATTTGCAAGTCCGTGGATTCGGTCCGAACCCAACCCACCTACGGATAATTCCGACTGAATGCCGGTTGGGAGCGTGCGGTATCCCCCTAATTCAGCATAAAACCGATTATCCCAAACCCCGTACAATGTGGCACCAATCGCTTGGTGATCAAAACCACTACCTAGGAGCACTGAACCAGCAGGGGCAGGAGCAAGGTCTGGTGAAACAAACGGGAATCCCCAAGCAGGTAATGTACTAAAAGGATCTTGAATGGTAGGAAGATTGTTGATGGACACTCCGAATAACACGTCTGTGTCACCCATCTGGCTTGTTTTTGCATAACGTACATCCATGTGGTCAAAAACTAGTTTTCGATCCATGTCCGAGTAAGTGGCTTGAACGAAAGAACCTACATGTTCCACCAAACCACCTGCTAAAAAAAGTGAAGTCTCTTGCAAAGAAGCGTTGTTATTGCTTTTAGAACGGTCAGGAGCGGGATCCTGTCCTTTACGCGTATGACTAAAAGTTCCAACCACCATACCTGATATTGGTACCTTTCCTGCATTTCCGTCGTTATCCACATATCCTTCCAACTTGAATCGAATACCGTGGGGAGTGAGTTGTGGTCCAAAAGAACCCAAATGACAGGCTGCGCAATCCTCCCCAGTCTGCCTAGCATAGCTTGGGAGGGCATGGGCACTTTGGATACTACTAAGTACTACCATCGACACTAACAGGCTGCGCATTGCAATATTTCCATGGAAAAACTCGAAAAAATCTACCACTCACCCTGACGCGGTACCATTGCATGCCCGATCCTAAATACAACAACTATTTTTTTACTGATTTGGCCATGCTTTGGACTTTTGGAGTCCGATCCGAGTGCGCAGCCGCCCGTCATCCATGACGCTCTCTCTACGCACGTAAAATCGGTTCACGGTTGGCA
>CAUYTX010000446.1:0-13160 GCA_963575665.1 Gammaproteobacteria bacterium
CCGATCGAGAGGGCATATTTGTATTTGATCCAGCCCTAGATTTGTCTCCTGTTCCCCTAGCGTGTTCCAATCTTTCCTCTCCCGCAAGAGTATGGTGGATATTAGATACTCAGCCGGTTCTCGAGGAGCTATGTCAAGGTACCACTGCGATATCTGAGGAAGCGAATAAAACCGGAAAGATGATTGCCTCAGGAGAAGCACTGACTGGACAGCTAATTGCTCGACTACGGGGTGTTGGTCAAATCACCCAACCACAGCACTCGGGCGTTAAGACCTAGTATTCAAGTCCAAGGGAGTTGGTATAGACCGCGATGATGTGTCTGCCATTTTCGTTTGTAACTCTTTTATCAATGTAATTGATTACTGAGTAAAATAATTTTAGGATCCAAGGTACTTTTATTGTCCAAAATTTATTGTCAATTAGTTTTACTAGAAGTGATTTAAAACGTGAATTAGAAACCACTCGGTAGCTACGTAACTTGTGTAGTCCGCTAGATTTGGATATTTGCTCCTCCAGAACTACTTCAGTGTAGTGCCTGTAATGTTTTTTCTGTAATTTTAGTACGGTGCTCGGGACACTGATTAGTAGAAATCCGCCAATCGAGACTCTTTTTGTCACCTCCTGAAGAAATTGATCTATTTCACTATCTGGTATGTGTTCTAAAACTTCTACGAGTGTTACCACATCAAATTCTAAGTCTACCTTGTTGATCGAATCACATAAAAAAGACTCTTCTTTACCAAATGCTTTCGCAAACTTGATTGCCTTTTGGGAGAGGTCAACTCCTAACGTTTTGCAGTCAACCATTTCTAAATGGTTAATTAGATAACCATCTCCACAACCAACATCTAATAGAGATTTTGGCGTAATTTTTTCAATTTCTTTTTTGATAGCTCCCACGTAAGTAAGGTATTCGTACCCCCAAGGCAATGACTTTGATATGGAGAGAGTATTGTTTTGGAAACTAACTAAATAATGGTATGGAAAGCTGTACTGCTCATCTTGTAAATCAAATTTTTCCATTTCTGCTAGTCGTGCCTATCTCTATTGCTTAAGTAGTAGCGTCTCAACAGGCAAATCTCGCACTTCCTGACTTAACTGCATTGAACAAAACCTAGGCCCACACATTGAGCAAAAGTGTGACAATTTTGAAGATTCTTTCGGTAGGGTCTCGTCATGGTAAGCACGTGCACGATCCGGATCTAGTCCTAAATTGAACTGATCCTCCCAACGAAACTCAAAACGTGCTTTTGAGAGAGCATTATCTCGAATTTGAGCTCCTGGATGTCCTTTGGCGAGGTCAGCCGCGTGGGCTGCTGCTTTGTAAGCAATGATCCCTTCTTTAACATCATGTCGATCTGGTAAACCCAGATGCTCTTTTGGGGTTACGTAACACAAAAGAGCCGTCCCGAACCAGCCAATCATGGCTGCCCCAATCGCTGAAGTCAGGTGATCATACCCGGGAGAAATATCAATTACCACTGGGCCCAAAGTATAGAACGGTGCTTCTCCGCAAAGGGCTAACTGGCGAGTCATATTTTCTTGGATCAAATTCATTGGCACATGTCCAGGCCCCTCAATCATAACCTGCACATCTTGTTTCCAAGCCAATTTCGTTAATTCTCCTAGCGTCTCTAGTTCTGCGAACTGCGCAGCATCGTTGGCATCCGCAATTGAGCCGGGCCTCAAACCATCTCCCAAAGAAAATGCTACATCGTAAGTGCGCATGATTTCGCAAATTTCTTCGAAATGGGTGTACAAAAAGTTTTCTTTTTGGTGGGCTAGACACCACTTGGCTAAGATGGCACCCCCTCGGGAGACAATGCCGGTCAAACGTTTGGTAGTCAGTGAGATATAAGCAAGGCGAATACCCGCGTGGATCGTAAAATAGTCTACGCCCTGTTCGGCTTGTTCAATGAGGGCATCTCGGTAAATTTCCCAAGTGAGATCTTCGACTTGTCCTTCTACCTTTTCTAATGCTTGGTAAATAGGCACTGTGCCGATGGGCACGGGAGAATTTCTTAAGATCCATTCCCGGGTTTCGTGGATATTCTTTCCGGTCGAGAGATCCATTACGGTGTCCGCTCCCCAACGGATTGCCCACACCATCTTTTCTACTTCTTCAGCAATCGAGGAGCCTAAAGCTGAATTTCCAATGTTGGCATTGATCTTGACCAAAAAATTTCGCCCGATGACCATCGGTTCAGATTCTGGATGATTGATGTTTACTGGAAGGACTGCGCGCCCACGAGCGATTTCAGAACGAACAAACTCCGGAGGCATATTTTCTCGAAGAGCAGCGAACTCCATTTCTGGAGTAATAATCCCTCGTCTGGCATACTGCATTTGGGTCACGTTGTTTCCCGGGCGAGCACGGCGAGGTCGGAGTGGACTCGGGAAACCGGGAGCTATCACACGCTTTGATTCTTCGGTATCCCCACGCGACGAGATCCAAGCAGTCCGCAGTGGAGATAATCCACTGGCAAGATTGACGGAAACTTCAGGATCTGTGTAGGGCCCCGAGGTGTCATACACCAACACCGGAGTGTTCTGCCTAGATCCACATTTAGTAGGGGTATCTGTTAAGGATATTTCACGTATTGGTACCCGAATGTCCGGGCGACTACCCGTGAGATAGACCTTGCGCGAAGCAGGGAACGGCACCCGCATTTCAGGAGATAGGACAGTCGTTTCGGCCATGGGTATACTGAGAGAATCAAGATTTTCTTTAGGGTACCACAAAAAACGCTCCCACGATGCCTATTCCTCACGATCTTGCGTTTTCACACTTTCTTAGCCCGCGCCATTGGCCTACTTGGCTAGGTTTGGGTTTCTCCAGAGCCATCGCTACTTTACCCTACGATTGGCAACTTTCTCTAGGTGCCGTAATAGGCACCCGCCTAGGACAGTGGGTATCTAGCAGACGACACACAGTAGAGATCAATCTAAAACTTTGTTTTCCTGAATTAAGCCAAGTGGAGAGAGATCAGCTCGCAAATCGCCACTTTGCCTCTTTGGGCATGGGGATGATTGAAATGGCCATGAGCTGGTGGCTAAAGGATGAAGAACTAAGTCCTTTGGTACACATCGAAGGAGAAGTTCATTTTTGGGAGGCGTTATCGAAGGGAAAAGGGGTTATCTTTCTTACTGGACACTCAACTACCCTTGAAATTTCAGGGCATCTATTGGCTATTCGGCTACCTTTTGAAGCAATGTACCGACCCTTGCGTAATCCTTTAGCCAACGCTGCTATGTTGCGTGCTCGCCTAAAACGTAGCCCAAAACTCATTGCGCTCAATGACATTCGCGGGATGGTTCGAAGCTTAAAGGCAGGATCAGCAATTTGGTATGCCACAGATCAAGACCAGGGTGGTGGGCATTCCGTATTTGTGCCGTTTTTTGGTCAACTGGCCGCTACGCTCTCTACCACGAGCCGATTAGCTAAAGCCACGGGAGCCGCAGTAGTGCCCTATTGGCCGACCCGAACCCCAGAAGGCCAGTACCACCTCCAAATCTTCCCTGCTTTAGAAGATTTTCCAACAGAAGCTACTCAAGATACTGCTAGGTTGAATCTTTTGTTAGAAGATTGGATCCGATGCGCCCCAGAGCAATATTTATGGGCACATCGTCGTTTTAAGACTCGTCCTCCGGGATTTCCTGATCTTTACTCGGTGCAGGAGGTAAAATAAGTAGCCTCTGATCGTGCTTCCGAACAAGCACTACTGCTTGGTTGTGCTTGTTCCATTTCTAACAGTTGTTTTGCAGAATGACATGCTGGGGTGTCGTCGCAATGACCTTCTGTACCACAGACTTCTCGTACTAAAGCTTTACAAGCTGTAATAGAAGAGGATACCCGTTGGTCTACTGAAAATTGTTGTATTAAGATGCCTCCGCTCACGGTAACGGCTTGTCCGTTGTCTAAACGATGCACGCCGTCCCAAAGAGGACGTTTTTCTTTTCCAGGTAAAAAAACGGCGTGGTTTACTTCATCGACGATGATCGGCGAACCATCCTGAAGGTGTAGCAGGGTTTCCGCAAACGTGCTATTTCCTACAATCAAGGCCAAGAAAATGGTGATTCGAATCACTTTTATGCCCCGCAGGTAAATTAGCATCTAAGATACCAGTCGACTATGATACCAGTTTCCTAAAACCAAACATGCTCCCACTTGCTATTTTTCTTTTTGGACCCACGGCTTCCGGAAAAACCCAACTCGCAGTCGAATTGGTGAAGCGTTTACCCTGTGAAGTGATTAGTGTTGATTCTACCATGGTTTATCGTGGCCTAAAGATTGGTTGTGCCAAACCAAGTCCTGAAATCCAAGTAATCGCTCCACATCGATTGATTGATATTCGGGACCCACAAGAACCTTATTCAGCAGCACAGTTTCGAGTAGATGCCCTTCAAGCCATGGGAGAGATCACGGCATCTGGTCGGATCCCATTGCTAGTCGGCGGTACCATGCTCTACTTTCGCGTGTTAGAACAGGGCTTAACAAAACTACCAGAGGCTAACCAGATAATACGCGCACGGCTATCAGAGGAAGCCAGTCAAATAGGTTGGGCTGCATTGCATAATCGTCTCAGTACCATTGACCCTATTTTGGCAAAACGAATCCACCCAAACGATCCACAACGGATACAACGTGCCCTTGAAATCGCAGAACAAACCGGAAAAATACCCACAGAGCTATTCAAAACCACAGAAAACTTTTCTTTTCCTTACCAAGTCGCTAAATTAGCACTAGCACCTGTGGATCGTTCATTACTCCATCAGCGCATCGAGACACGCTTTGCAGAAATGTTAGACATAGGTTTACTCAAAGAAGTACAGATCCTGTACAATAAAAAGCTTAGTTCTCAACTACCTGCCATGCGAGCAGTGGGATATCGTCAAGTCTGTGAGTACCTGTCTGGTACCGTGGATTTTCCGACGATGCAAGCAAAGGCCGTGGCAGCCACCCGCCAACTAGCACGTAGGCAACTGACTTGGATGCGAGCAGAACTAGATGCGCAACGGATCGAAAGCATAGATCCTAATCTAGTGGACCAAACACTGTTGCTTCTAAAAAATTACAAGATTCAGTAACACTTCGGAGATTTGGAATGGCTTGGAACGAACCGGATGGCTCTCAAGGACGTGACCCCTGGAGTGGACGTAACAATTCTTCCGGTCCACCCGATCTGGATGAGGTAGTGCAAAAGATCGGTAAATTTTTTCAAAAACTGGGAGGCCCCGGCAAGGGCGAATGGTTCTCAGGAAAATGGATCCTACTTTTGGTCATGATCGGGGTAGTTTGGATAACTACCGGTATCTACATCGTGGATCAAGCAGAGCGTGGTGTGGTGTTGCGTTTTGGTAGTTACGAGGCAACGACTTTTCCCGGTTTGCGTTGGCACTGGCCTTACCCCGTTGAGTCCGTCCAGATTGTCAATACCGAGCAGATACGAAATATTGAAGTTGGCTATCGAGGGGGTGGGGGTGCACATCCTCCTATGGGTTCCGTTCCTGCGGAATCGCTCATGCTGACACAAGATGAGAACATCATCGATATTAAATTCGCTGTGCAATATCGCGTCAAGGAAGCCAAGAATTTCCTTTACAACGTCAAGGAACCCGCACTGACCCTCCAACAAGTCACGGAAAGTGCAGTACGTGAGGTGATTGGCAAGAGCAAAATGGATTTCGTGCTCACAGAAGGTCGAGGAGAAATTGTCGATCGGGCACGGCGTCTTATTCAAGACACTTTAGATCGTTATGAGTCTGGGATTGACGTCACGAGTGTCAATATGCAAGATGCCCAACCTCCCGAAGAGGTACAAGCTGCTTTTGCAGACGCTGTGAAAGCACGTGAAGATGAACAACGCTTAAAAAGCGAAGCTGAAGCCTATTCGAACGACATCTTGCCCAAAGCCCGCGGAGCTGCTGCTAGACAGCTCGAAGAGGCCAATGGTTACCGGTCTAGGGTAGTAGCCAGCGCAGAAGGAGAGGCCAATCGATTTACTAAAGTGTTGGAACAGTATGAAAAGGCTCCAGAGGTTACTCGTGAACGATTGTACTTATCTAGCATGGAAGAGATCCTTGCCAATGGTACCAAAGTTTTGGTCGGCAGCGAATCTAACCAATTGCTCTATCTCCCATTGGATCAGTTGCTTGGGGGTCACCGCGCCACACGTTTAGAACCTGCTCTCACTTCTGGTACAGAAGTGCAGGGCGTATCGAGTGCCAATGATCCCGGACGCGCTAGGCACGATCGTAGCCGCGGAGAACGCTAATGCAAAAAGCAATGAATTTCTTAGTGGCAGTAGCAATACTGGTTGGCGGTGGTTTGTTCTTTTCCTTATTTACGGTTCAGCAGTGGCAACGTGCTTTGGTCATGCAATTCGGTGAGGTCCAACGGATAATTAGCACTCCAGGCCTCTATTTTAAATTACCACTCATTAACCATGTGTATTATTTTGATGGGCGCATATTGAGCTTAGATGCCGAGCCAGAACGGTATTTGACCAGTGAGAAAAAGAACGTTCTCGTGGATTCTTTCGTAAAATGGCGAATCCGTGATGTACAGCGTTACTACACCTCAGTAGGAGGAGATGAGACAGCAACCAATGTCCGTTTACTGCAGGTCATTAAAGACGGGCTTCGAGGGGAGTTTGGAAAACGGACCATCCAAAATGTAGTCTCTGGAGAACGGACCCAAATCATGGCACTCCTTTCTACGGAAGCCAATAAAGTGGCACAAGGGTTTGGGATTGATGTGATTGATGTCCGAATTAAGCGCATCGACCTACCTCGTGAGGTGAGTACTTCGGTGTACCGGAGAATGGAAGCAGAACGAGAACGAGTTGCCAAAGACCTCCGCTCTCTTGGTGCAGAAGCTGCCGAAAGGATTCGAGCAGATGCAGACCGCCAACGTGAAGTCACACTAGCAGAAGCTTTTCGAGATGCAGAACAAATCCGTGGAGAGGGGGATGCCGTGGCCACTAACATTTATGCCAGTGCCTACGGACGGAATCCAGAGTTCTTCAGTTTCTATCGAAGTCTTGCAGCTTACCGAACGGCCTTTCGAGACAATAAGGATATCTTGATCTTGTCTCAAGACGCACCCTTTTTCCGATTTTTCCAGAATGCACGCGGGGCACCAGCCCCCGCCCCGCCAGCTGCACGCTAGTAGCATTCAAAACAACCCGAATCTATTTTTTTTTGGAAACCTAATATGGGGGTTCTTGCTTAGAAATTAAGTCTACACAATCATTGTCTTGTCCGATACCAGGCTCTATAAAAGGCATGATAGCACCCACTGGCCCCATCAAAGCACCGAGGGTAGCCGCAGCGGCCATTCTTCCTCCTAAAACACCTGCCTTTGGACGGATTTCTGGAGAGGAGAATGTACCCGTAATACGAATGGGTGTGTGTGCTGTGAACAAACCAAGGTTTTTGGGTCGGGACTCTAGGGTCAAATCTAGTTGTTTTCGGCCTAAATCGATGGTTCCTTCCCCTGTAACCTTAGTAGTGGTGGCATCCATGATCATAGGTTTTATGGATAAAATGCCTTCTTTGGCTTCTACTCGTGCTGCTGCACAACGCAAACTGACTTGTTGATCCTGAAACAAAAAAGAATGTAAAGTTTCAGCTAAATCTAATCGAGTAAGTGCCAACAACAAACTATCCAGTTGCCCGTGCGTAATGATAAAAAATGCCTCTCCTTCTGCACTGGATAAAAAGTCATGTAATTCTTGTCCTTGTCCTTGGAGGCGCACTTTCCCGCCGAGGCGATTAGTTGGCCCAATCGCCTCTGGAAGTGCCAGTACCTTTTTTAAGTCAACACCTTGAAATTGGCCTTCCATTTCAAAATGTGGAGGAATCTTTTGAGTGTCAAAAATAAAATCTAGGTGCGCTTTACCGCCACCTACTTTAAAATCGAATGGACTCAAATAAAATTTCGAATTCTTTAGGTGAAGATGAGTCTTTACCTCATTCAAAACTGGAGTAGTAACCATTTCCTTTACATGTAAATCAAGGTCTATTTCTAATGTAGGGGAAACAGGGCGCATTGGGTGTTTTGGTTCGAACTTTTTATCTTTCTTACTTTCGAAATCACTTGGATCGAGTCGATTAAAATCTAATTGCCCAGAGATTCGTTTAGAGGAGCTCAAAAATAGACTTCCAAAAAAATCACTTTTGCCTAAAATAGCTTGAATATGGTCTAGCCCCCAAAAATCACCTGATTGGATAAGATGTCCCTTCAGATAATAATTGGGCAAATCTGGTATAGATACCCCTAACAATGGGGCAAGATCCGCAGGATTTGGACCGATCCATTCCACGTTCCAATCCAGACCTTCCAGTGTCAAGGGTTTCTGGAGAGTGCCTACCCAGCGGACGTAACTTTTATCCCAAATAAAAGCTCCCTCTACAAACTGTGCGTTGTTTTCCAAAAAAGCGATTGGAGAAGCAGCGTGTAAAGTCCAGGATGTGTGTTGCCCACGTAAGTGTCCTTCTCCTTGCAAAACCATGGTATCTTCACCAAAAACGGAAGGAGAGGTAACGTGAATAATAAGACCTGCTGGTAAATTTGGATCCAAAAACGAAACGAGACCTTCTTGAATAATAAGTTTCCTAATGGAAACAGATAAAGGAGAGCTTTTATTTTCCCCAATTTGCCAATTTTTTATTCCTTTGTCAGATTTTTCTAAATGCAATATAGGTTGAACGAGACAGATTTCAGAAAACACCCAGCGACCACGCAATGCAGAACGTATATCTAACGAGATTTTAATTTCTTTTGCCTGAACAAAAAACGATCTTCTAGCCCAAGGCACGTTGGCTACTCGCACTTCATTGGCAGTGACCTGAAAATACCAGTAATCATGAAATCTAAGATCTAACCCTCCTAAAAAAGTTACTTCTCTCCCAAGTTGGGTACTGATCAAATAGGAAAGTGGAAGTCGGAGCCATTCCCGGGAGGAATCGATACTAATGATCAAGAACAGCAGAAGAAACCCTAAAGAAAAAATATCTTTAGAAAAAATGTGCATTCAGAACTCTCCCAACTGCAGGGGAGGGTAAGTATCCTCCAGGGCATATTGAGCTAAACCACTCTGAGTACTATGATTTGGCACCTTCACAGAGGTGTTGCAGACATGCAAAACTTGAGTAGCCTAGAAATCTTATTACTCTTCACCTTTGTAGTGTTGCTGGTCGCTATTTTGTTCGTGGTCGGTATGTGTCTACGGCATGGCTGCCTAAATCGGCTATCTCGTAGTGAAGACCCAAATGAAGAGGTGCCTATCCCCGCTAGATTTCAACGATTCGCGCCTAACCGCACGGTTGCTCCACGAAAAGAGTCTCCTCTCCCAAAAGTCTGGGTAGATAACACATGCAGCACTGAATCGCACCGTGACCAAATTACTAAATTTTAGAGTCTACTCGCAATCACGGATCCAACCACTTCACCTGTCAAGACGCCGATCACTGAAACGAGAACGGAAACACCTACGTACAGTCCGGAGAGAAAGCGTCCTTCTTTTCGGGCGATTTGAACGCTGTCGTTGGCAAATGTAGAAAAAGTAGTAAATCCTCCTAAAAAACCTGTGGTTAAAAACTGTAGCCAGACTGGTGGGATGCCCCCGCGAGCTCCTGCCCAACCACTCACCACCCCGAAGGAAAAAGAACCCAATATATTGACAGTCATTGTGCTGTAAAAGGGTGATCCTTCAAACCAAACACCAAAGGCTTTAGAAACGCCGTATCGGCTGAGAGCACCTAGCCCGCCACCAATGGCCACAGCTGTCACGGAAGAAGGCAATCTCGTGAGCATGAGAGCTGCACCCGTTGCCCCGGCAGCAGCGGGGATAGTCGCTACTTCGTGGGACGGTGTTTTCAATCCTTCTGGATTGCAATCCTCAGCGGAGGTTGCTATGAGGAAAAGCCAAAGTAATTGTGTCCAGTTTTTCATCACTTTCCGAAAAATGCTTTACTTTGCAACTAACCATCCGCCACGCGGATGCACCCCTGCCGCCTTGGGTCGTGCCACTCGAGCAGCCATTCGAGGAAGGTGAGGCTCCGCAGGAAGAGCAGATTGCGGGTGAGGCTCTACGCGAGCTTTAGGAGACCCTTCTAACTTTTGTTGGCGCACGGGTTTTGCAGACCAAGCCAATCCATATTCCTCTTTCTTCAGTTGACCGAACAAGTTGCGGTTGTAAGCCACTTCGATTTGATAGAGAGAAGCCGTCGGTAGTGTAAAGAATAGGTGTTCTACCACGTTGTGTATGCTACTAGACTCTGCGATTACTCGATTGGAAATGACGTCTCGAACAAACAAATCTAGGTTTGCTTGTCCGAGGTCTTGAAAAACCATGTCTCTCGTGTCAAACGTACGATCTCGGAACCAATTTAGGGTCACCGTAAGTTGGGTATTTGCCTGCAAAATTTCATCCATTCGGTAAAAATTAGTGTTGCCTAATCCAACTTGGCCATAATCCCAACCCACTGGTTGGATCGATCCACTACTCAAACCCACAACATCACGTGTGCCTGCCGTCAAATACTGGTCATATACTTTGCTCATGTTTAGAGCTCCCGCCCCACTAGCCCAGTCCAAAGATTGGGTAGTTATAATCTTCCCATTTGCGTCAACACGTTGGCCATTGTCCCATCCTGGAATCTTATCGGCACTATTTAATAAAACGGATTTAATCACGCGAGCATCTCGGGCGTACCGGTTTTCTAATAGACCCGGAATATTTTTTGCGACTTGATGCAGTTGGGTTGCGACGTTGGCAACCATGGGAGCTGAAAAACTGGTCCCCTTTACATTATTGGCAATACGGCTTGTTCCCGCAACGGGTGTACTGCCTAGCAGAGACGGATGATTACCTCCGCTTTGGCCACCGTAATAGGCCATGGTCAAATCGGTTCCCGGAGCCACGAGATCTACTTCAGCACGAACTTTTAGCACCACTCCATTCGGATCCGAGTAATCATGAGGGCCACGACTACTAAATCCTGCAACTGTATCCTGTCCCTGCGTATTTTGAAGCGAACCAACTGCAATGTTGTTGTAACCAGATCCTGGACCTCCTACCGTGTTGGGTTCAGGGCCACTGTTTCCTACTGAAGCAATAAATGTTGTGGAAGGGTACTGGTTTGCCAAACCATCTGTGATTAGCGCAGGAAAAGAATCTCCAGTCGGGTCATGTCCTCCCCAACTACTATTGATGACATCGACTAAACCAAAGAATGCCCCGTACACCGTAGCCATGGCTTGCGGAGTGGTAGAAAAATTTCCAGAATAGGCTTTTCCACTCCACTTGGTAGCCAAAGCACCAGAGTGTAACTCAATGGGAGTTGGACCTTCTAAGAAACTCGCCACCCCGGTGGCGTGTCGATCATATTCAGGTGTCAAAGGATTAGCATCTGAGTCGACCATCTTGGGGTCATGCACAAACTGTGCAACTCGGGGTAAGAATTCATGAACACTCCAAACATGTCCTGCTTCAACATTGGCAACCACGCCCCACCAGCCCCAATCGATTCCAGGTTCTACTCCCGTGTGCAAAATATTCAAAAAGCTTACCAAGGGAGGTGTTTGGTTCGTAGGTTCTTCTAAATCAGATAAATCACTTGCATGGGCCACTGTTTGCGCCACAATCAATAGAAGTACTTTGGATTGAAAATGTAGACTAGACATTGGGTGTTTCCTAAAAGTACTTACGACCATCGCGATTCTGGACGAACTCGAACAGTCTTCACAACATTACTACCAATTTCTACCACTTCTATCGGATACCCCGCAATCGAAAAGCGAGTACCCGCTTCTGGCAGGGCTTCTCTGTGTTCTAAGATTAAGCCGTTTAGAGTCTTTGGGCCATTGGTCGGAAGTTGCCAACCTGTTTGACGATTTAGATCCCGGAGACTCACCCCCCCGTTGACCAGATAAGTACCCTCCGGTTCTAGGGAAAAATCTTGCGTTCCAATCGCGGGTTCTAAAGTCAATTCTCCGACTACCTCTGCCAAGATATCTTGTAGTGTTAAGAGTCCTAAAATATCGCCATATTCATTGACTACCAAACCGAGTTCTTGGCCGTGCTGTTGGAAGTGTAACAGTTGTGTGTGTAAAGGAGTGCCAACCGGTACGAAATAACTTTCCCGAAGTACCTCTCGTAACCCTCTAGGATCAAAATTTGGACGAGTGACCTGCGATAAAATATCTCGCACATGAAGAATTCCTTCCACTCGATCAAGATTCTCCTGATAGACCGGAAAACAGGTGTGCCGGGTGCGAGTCAGGCGAGCTAAAGTTTTTGACCACGGATCTTCTAAATCTATGGCAAGAATACCGCCTCGCGGCACCATAACATCTTCAACCGTCAGATTTTGAAGCTCAAGGAATCCCACTAGGGCTCCCAAGGGACGTCTTGGAAGAGTTTCTGCCACCTCGGTTGTACTTGATTCTTCGTAAGTTTCCTCTCGAGTTCGAAAAACCAGAAACAACCTGAGTAGGATACGAGTACAGAAATTGAGTACCCAAATTAAGGGTTTTAGTAAATGAGTTAATGGAAGCAGGATAGGGGCTGCTGTCAATCCAATCTCTTCCGGATGCAAGATGGCGACTGCTTTAGGTACGAGATCACCTACCACGAGTACTACCAACGACAGTAACACTGCTGCTAACGCGATCCCAAGATCACCTTCCATCCGCCATCCGAGTAAAGCTGCTAACCCCGCAGCGCAAACTCTAAAAAAGGTATTTCCAAATAGCAATAGGCCCATAAGACGATCAGGCCGTTCCAATAATTTTGAAACCAATATGGCGCGCGGGTTACCACGAATATATAAATGGCGTAGCCGATGCCGGTTCAGCGTCATAAAACCCGCTTCGGCTATCGAACAAAAAGCGGCCATCAAAATACAAAACCCAAGGGCTACGAAGAGAAACCCTAATGGGACATCATTTATCATCTGGCATAGAAACTAGGATTGTTGTCCAGCGCGACGAAGAGCGATTTGTTTTCTCCGTTAGTCCATTTGAATACGCACTACGATGCTACCCATCATCGTTCAACTTGAAATCTTTTTTGAGACTATCCATAATTTTATACCTTAACCTGAGTTCGACGTAAGAAAAAAAGCTAACTCACTGTATTTATTTGATTTA
>CAUYTX010000447.1:0-13088 GCA_963575665.1 Gammaproteobacteria bacterium
TTACTGCAAAGCGATGATGGGGACTGCGTAAAACGAAAAAAGATACCCTTGTAAGGGTCGGGGGGTGAGGTTAAAGGGGTAAAAGACAAGAAAAAGCAAAAATCTTTAATCTTGTCTCCCCCTCTCTCGTCATGGAGAGGGGGTCAGGGGGTGAGGTCGCCTTTAAGGGTTTTGGGGTAAGTTGTCTTGCTACTCTTTGGCCTTGGGGTCTACTTCGTCACCACCTGTAGGCATCTTGTGAGCAATGCCTTTATGGCAGTCAATGCAAGTCTGGCCTCGTTCGGTTGCACTTTCGTGTTTCTTACGGGCGAACTTATCTTGTTCTGCAAAATTCATATGCTGGATCGAATGGCAGGTTTTGCACTCTTGGGAGTCGTTTGCCTTCATCCTAGCCCAGACGGCCTCCGCCATTTCTTGACGTCTGGCTTCGTATTTTTCCGGCGTTTGGATGGTGCCTAACATCTCGTGAAAAATGTCCTTGCCCGCCATGATCTTGGCTTGCATTTTCTGCAAGAAAGGTTTTGGTATGTGACAGTTGGCACAGCCTGCATGCACACCAGGACGATTCTTCCAGTGGACTTTCCCCTCCAATTCCTTGAAAGGGACTTGCATGGAATGGCAAGAACTACAGAACTCCGTAGTACTGGTAAATTCTAAAGCAGCACTGATTCCGCCGACGAGAGCGAGAGTAGCTACTACGAGGCCTACGGCAGGCCACAGCCAAGAACGCCCGCTCGCTGGGCTTGGGTTGTGATCTGAATGATCGTGCACGGTCAAACTCCTGAATACATTTTTAGAGATTCAAGACATGAGAAACCCACCCGAAAACATCTCGGGTGGGCAGGAGGCTTCTAACTAACCAAACATGTCGTGGGCAATGTTCTTAAACCAGCTATGGGCGTAATAGACTTCACGCTTCCGCTGGGCCGGAGTGGCTTTGGCAGGAGAAACCCCACCAGAACCTTCTACGGATTTAATAATCCCACCCTCCAAACGATAAACGCCTGCGACCGAAATACCCCAATCTGGGCTAATCAAGCTGTAGCAAGTGTTGACGTAACTAGGTGTGGGCATTGTGGTGCCGTTGAGAGAAGCCACTACTGCTACTGCGGCCAATTTTGCTTGAGAGTTCGCAGCGTAAGCCGACTTCGGCATCTCAGCAGCGACTGCTGCATCCCCGATGATATGAATACCTTTGGCTTTGGTAGATTCAAAGGTAGCTTTATCTACTGGACACCAACCACTTTCATTGGTCAATCCACTGACTTGCGCAATTTTTCCTGCCATCTGAGGGGGAATGATGGCAATGACATCTGCTTTAGTGGCATCGTCCAACTCGCCCGAATAGACTGTCATGGCATCTGCATCCACTCGAGTGATCTTGCCTTCTGCAGAAGGTGGTCGCCACTCAATCATGCTGTTAGGCGTGCCATAGCCATACAAGGCAGTCCAACCTTCCGTGAACAATCCTTGTTTGGAAAACTTTTCCTTGGCGTCTAGGATAATGATCTTAGACTTAGGTTTGTGTTGTTTGAAGTAGTGTGCAATCTGACAAGCACGCTCGTAGGGTCCAGGAGGACATCGAGAAGGATCTGCAGGAGCACCAATAACCACTACCCCACCGTCTTTCATTGCCTCAAGCTGTTTACGCAACTGCTCGGTTTGAGGACCAGCCTTCCAAGCATGAGGTAGTTTCTGAGCCACTGCTTCCGTATAACCGGGGATAGCATCATACTTAAAATCAACCCCTGGGGAGAGAACCAGTCGGTCATACTCCAATACCGTGCCACCATCTAAAGTCACCTTTTTGGCCACGGGATCAATGGCAGTCGCAGCTTTGTGCACGACTTGGATGCCGTGCTTAGCAAAGTTGTCGTAACCGAATTTGAGAGAGTCTAGGGTTCGGTCTCCAGCTAAGACTTCATTGCTCAGAAAACAACTATAGTAGTGTGTGTTCTGCTCTACCAAGGTCACTTCGATGCTAGGATCCGCTCTCTTGATGTACTTGGCTGCTACAGACCCTCCAGCACCTCCGCCGATCACTACTACTTTCTTTCCAGCACCCCGGGCAATGAAAGGGAAGCCAAACGTGCCCACCGCAGTTGCACCTGCGGTCAACTTCATAAAACCCCTGCGGGTAAGATCTGACATGCGTGATCTCCTCAATCAGATGCTATTTCTGGCCAGCGTAGAACTGAACAACGCTCTCGATGCTATCGGGACCTGCTTCACCGACCATGGTCTCGATTGCCTTCTTCATCTTCTTAGGCATCTCTCGAGCACCAGATTGGAAGTCCTCCATCGAGAAACGCAGGTAGGGTAGCCACTGTCCTGCTAAGATGCCAGACCCGTCTTCATCCTCGCGCCCTCCATCCTCATGACACCTCTCACAGTGTTCATCAGCCAGCTTTTTACCCGCTTTGACTTTAGCTGTGTCGACTTCCTGTGGGAACCGCTCAAACTTCTGTTTGCTAAAGTACTCGGCCATCTCCTTGATCTGCTCGTCCGTGTATCCTTTAGTAAGACGATCCATAATGGTGGAAGGGCGTGTACCTGTTTTGTAGCCCTTCATAGCTTCTAAAAAAGTTTCTACGGACATGCCAGCAATGGTAGGACTTGCAGGACCCACACTTGATCCGTTGGTTCCATGGCAACCTGCACAAGTATCTGCGAGCAAAGAACTACTCTGCCCTTCTGCCCACACGCCAGCACTAACCACCAACAAGGTGCTAGTCAATGCCCACGAAGAACGCATTTTTCTCGTCATAGACTCCTCGCAAGGAAACCCCCGACGTTGATCGGGGAAGGAATTACATTCATGTTGCCTCTACCTGCATTGTTCTTCCACTCCCTGGGGACCGTAGCCCAACCATTTTTGCTAAATTTTAGAAATAAGCAAAGACGGCACCTCTCCTGAAAGCTATATTCCACGTACCGATCGAATAACTTATAATTCGAAAGGTCATAAATTAGATTAGATAATTTCTAATGTTATAGGCTAAAATTTACAAATGCAACTATCTAACTGCACTAGGAAGCCTCATGACTGAAGCATCATCTAGCACGCCAGAAGTACCGAGTGTTCTTATAGACCTTCGTTCTCCGAGTTTGTACCTCAACCGTGAGTTAACTTGGCTTTCCTTTAATTATCGGGTATTACATGAAGCACAGGACTCGCGGAACCCATTGCTAGAGCGGCTTAAGTTTGTGGCCATCGTCTCTTCGAACCTTGATGAGTTTTTCATGAAACGAATCGGGGGGCTCAAACAACAAGTAGCAGCCAAGGTTATGACGTCTGGCCCAGATGGTCGGACTCCAGCGCAGCAGATTGTCGAATGTCAATCCGTAGTACGTCATTTGGAAATAGAAAAACAAAAAACGAAAATAGAAGTTTTACAGCTTTTAGAATCACAAGGCATTCGAATTTGCCGCTACCAAGATTTAGCGGAAAACGAGCAAGCTATTCTCCGTGAGCAATACCTCAATAATATCTTTCCGTTGGTTACGCCTTTGGCAATGGATCCAGGACATCCTTTTTCATTTATTTCTAATCTTTCCTTAAATCTTTTGGTGACTCTTCGCTTTCCCAATGACACCGAGACATGTTTAGCACGAGTTAAGGTGCCAGTACGTTCTGGAGTAGTACCGAGGTTTTTACGAGTGGGGGAAGGATACACCTACGTTACGTTAGAAGAGGTTATGATTCATAACTTGGATTTATTGTTTCCGGGAATGAAAGTTCACGCTTGCGAGTTGTTCAGGGTGACGCGAAACTCTAATGTAGAGAGAGACGAAGAGGAAGCTGACGATCTATTAGAAATGATTGAATCCGAATTGCGAGATCGGCAGTTTGCACCTATTGTCCGTTTAGAAATTCTGCAAGGCATGAGCACAGTTCATAGAGGCATGTTGGCTGCAGAGCTTGGATTAGACGAAGCTTCGGATGTACACGAAGTCACCGGCATGATGGCACCACGTGATTTGATGCAAATCGCTTCTTTAGGTCTGCCAGAATTGCGCGATATTGCTCACCACCCTATTGATACGCCACGTCTTCAGGATCCGAGGAGTATTTTTTACATCATTCGGGATGGCGGTCCTATTTTACTGCAACATCCTTACGAGTCTTTTGCTACTTCAGTAGAACGTTTTTTGAGAACGGCTTCCGAAGATCCGAAGGTCATGGCCATTAAAATGACCCTGTATCGCACTTCCTCAGATTCAAGGATCATTGATTATTTGATCAATGCGGCACGGAATGGAAAACAAGTGGCAGTGTTGGTAGAGGTCAAGGCACGATTTGACGAGGCCGCCAATATTCAATGGGTTCGTCGTTTAGAAATGGAGGGGATCCACGTAACCTACGGCGTGGTAGGTTTAAAAACTCACAGCAAAGTTATTTTAGTTGTTCGTAAAGATTTTGATCGTCTACGTAGATATATTCATGTTGGAACGGGGAATTACCACGCTGGAACAGCACGTTTGTATACTGATTTTGGATTGCTCACTTGCGATCCTGCCATTGGTCAGGATGTAACTGAACTCTTTAATTTCTTAACGGGATATTCTCCGCCGAGGAGTTATCGAAAAATCTTAGTGGCTCCATACACTTTGAAAACTGGATTGCTAGATCGCATTAAACGGGAAATCAAAGTTCACAAATCAGATAATCCGGGCCGTATCCAATTCAAAATGAATGCCCTCGAGGACCGAGATATTGTAGAAGCGTTATATCGTGCTTCTCAGGCAGGCGTTAAAATAGACCTGATCGTACGAGATACTTGCAGATTGTGTCCCGGCATTCCTGGTGTGAGTGAAAATATACGTGTGCAAAGCATCGTAGGAAAGTTTTTAGAACATAGCCGCGTTTTCTATTTTAGGAACGGTGGCCATGAGGAATACTACATCGGTTCTGCGGATTTCATGAAACGAAATTTAGAGAGCCGAGTAGAAGTGGTTGCGCCCGTGGAAGACCAAAACTTACGTGAAGAATTGCGGTTTATTTTAGACACGCAACTCAACGACCCAAGGAACTCTTGGGACATGAAATCAGATGGTACATATGTACAAAGGTTAGTAGGCGAAGGCGATTTTTGCAGTTCTCAGGATCAATTGATTGATTTTGCCAGTCAGCGTTCTAGGGTAGTAGCAAAACGAAAGAGAAAGAAATTTAGGAGTAAAGTACTCCATCAGAAATAATGTGTTGGATAGCATCCAAAGCAGAGATTGCGTCAGTGCCGATAGTTTCTGGATTTATGTCGGCATTGGCAATCATCCTAGCACTTACACAAATTCGTAAAGCACAAATTTCGTGTCCTTTATGCTGCCCACAAATTACAGGCTGCCCTAATTGGAAACCTAAATGCTGTAAATTTTCGTACATCTTCCGAACTTTTATGCAATCTAAAAAATCTTTTTGATGATCCCTAATTAGAAAAGGGAAGATAGTCTGCATAGTGTCCCAAGAGTCGTGTTTGTAGAGTGTTTTTCTTTGGAGATCTAGGACAGGTAAAACTTCGAGACATGGTGTTGAATACAGTTGGTTGAGCACCTTTTTGGAAAAATTTTTTAAGTAGTGCTGAACTTGTATCGTCGGAACAGAACAGAATCTTCTCAACTCTTCGAGTGCTGCCTCCCAACGTAGCAATAATCCAAAATTAGTCACATTGGGAAGCGTGTTCTTAAATGGCCAATCCACCGAACTAGAATATGATTGGATGGTAGGGAAAGAAGACCAATATCGATTAGATACTTCTTCTGGAATGAGCAGCGCTCCACAAAACATCGGCCCTGAAATAAATTTTGATCCAGTAATTGCAACCATACATCCGCTAGATAAATAGGCCTGAATTGTTTCAGGTGCTAACCTACATTGGCAAGCGTCTACTAGGATTTCTAAATAGGGTTTCCATTGTTCTTTTAAGGTAAGTGCTATTTCAACACTTGGAACTAATAATCCCGTTTTGCTAACATCTGTTAAAATTAACAGAATCTTTTTCTTTTCCGTAACGTTTTTGACAAAAGAATCATCTATTTCGGATAGATTTCGAACTTTTCCGGTGTCTTCTCGAGCTGAAATAGAAATCCATTCTCCTCTCCAGTCGCTTACCAAACCTTCTACATTGCTTGCGTAGGCAGTTCGATTACTAAAGTGTTTTCCTTGGACTGCTAAAGGGAGTCCATTCCCGGTCTCTGGAGCAGAAATACTCAAGATTTTTTCTGGTCGAATCCATTGGGATACAATGGCATGTACATCTGTGCCAGATGCTGCAAACGCAATTTTTATCTGATTTTTTGAAAGGTCAATTAACTGGAACAATTCAGACCGAATTCGTTCCATGTGTGATGCATACACATCACTTTCTGATTGATGCCGGCATTCCTGCTCGCAAAGATCTTTCAAAATAGAAATTTTCAAAAAAGCAGTTTTCGAAATGGTAGAGGCAGTTGAAGATCCAAGTTCTGTTAGTCTTGGGTTAGGGATTGGTGAAATTCCGTGGCGGGATTTTTGGGAAATAGGATCGATTAAAATCCGATCGTCACCACCAGAAGTAAGTAATACCTGAGTAGAAGGTAATAAAAACTTTGGGTCTCGCATGAAAAACAGATTAATGAGCGTTTTTTAGCATTAAATGAAAGGCATCAAATAATTTCTTCATTGCAGGTTTTTTGTACGGATACAAATTTTCCGAATCCATACTATGTACAACCATTGCGTTGTCAATTTCGAAAATAAGCAATTCTCCAGATTTTGTCTCTGCGCAATCAATCCCAAAATAAGGCAAACCAATTTTTTCTTGAATTTTCCGAAGTGCATTCGCATGTCGTGCTGCAAATACTTGATCGAAATTTTCCATGCACCTTGCTTCTTCATTTCTCCTTTCAATATTTTCTGACATGCCTGCATTTAAGTAATGAACCATCCAGTGTTCCGAAATGGCCATGTGACAAAAAAATGGCTTTCCGTTAATCATTGCAATTCGATATTTTCGAAACAGACCATCTTCACTTTGGTATTGAACGAAGGGTGAAACATAGAATTGATGCGCTGAAACCTGCGTTAGGTATTCAATAAGATCCCGGAGGCGATCTAATTTTGCCAAACCTTGTCCTGCGTGAGAACCACAAGGACGAATGATGATTGGGAAATGGTTTTCCGACTGCGTTTGCAATAACTCTCTTGCAATTCGGACAGTCTTCGGAATAAATAATTCAGGAACGTCTTTTAACAGATTGTATACTCCGTCCCGAGAAAGAATAGAAATTTTTTTCGGATGATTAATAATTGGGCGCGGCCATGCGTGCACATATTCAATCAGGCGTTTCAAAATAGGTTGATTTTGATCAGATTCTGCGACTGCTACCAGCATTGCATCATGTTCTGATATTTCTTCTGGCCAATTTGTATCTAACGTAAGATAAAGAATATCTAATTGAATATCCGAATCTTCTACTAAAAATTCTATTGGAGTATTGGCCATAAGATCGCCCAATCCCATGAGCACCAATAATCGGAAATTTGTTTCCCTGTTTTTCGGAAAAATAGTGTAATTTTGTTGGATCCTAATAGCTTCAGACTGTACTGCCAATGCGTGTTCTCGTTGTCCTACCAATTGTAAAATAATGGAAAAATCTAAAATTGCGTTCGCATCTTCTGGATTTCTAATAGCACGGTCTAATAAGGATTCTCCAATGGGACTTAAATTTTCTCCCAAAAAGGCGAGACGCGCCCACGGAGCTATTCCAACCAAAGGTGCAAAATCACTAATGTCAGGTATATTCATTATTTTTGGATTTGATAGGTTGAAACTCAAAAACTCTCCCCTTGCTAAGGGGGAGTACGCCGAAGGCGGGAGGGGGTTCCAAAAAACATGGCCTAGCCATTTTGCATTATATCTAAAATAGCATAGAATGGAAGCACTTCTTTTGAATCTTTCGGGCAGAAACCACCCCGCCCTTTCGGGCACCCCTCCTTAGCTAAGGAGGGGAGTTAAAACCCAAAAACCCTACTTCGGCAAAGTGATTGTCTTCTGAAGTGCTAACGTAACATTGTTACGCAACTGAACCACGTTGAGAGATTCTGCGCCACCAGCGACCTTCGTGATGAGCACCGAAATCTGTTTTTCTCCAGAACTGAGAGCAATGGCCTTAATATCGGCCACAACACCCAAGGTCACCTGTTTTATTTGTTTGCCCGTGGCACCGTTGATGGTTCGGAGATAGTACTTTCCGGAATCAGTCGACAACACAGCTTGATCTTGAATGCCATCTCCAGTCACGTCCGGCATCACGGCAACATCTAGGTATTGGTTATTGTTTTCCCACTCGCAAAGGTAGGCTACGAGGTTAATACTGTAACAACCAGGACCACCATAATCATTCCAAGTGCTCGGCCCATGACCCGGAAAATTCATTTCTAAATAATCTTCACCACCACAGGAGTCGTTTGGTTCTCCGGATTGCCAATTTGTATAACTCCACTCCTCCCCTGTAATCCACTTCCAAGTTCCTTCTTGGGCCTCATCCGTGCCCCCTAACCAAACTTCGGTGCCAAAATTGGATTGGATCCAATCGTTTTCCGCTTGGCTCGTAATGGTAGCCAAGTGCCCACCCAAACTAGCGCAAGAGTTTTTTGCAGTCTGCCAATACACGGCAGTATCAAAAAGTTGGTAAGCATGGCCATTGGCTGGATTGAGCAACTTTGCAGAGTCTGCCTGTGCTGGGTTTACGAAAAAAACGGCAAGAGAGGAAACAACCGCTGCCTCTTTTAACATGAGAGCTCCCCGATTTTGACTTGAGAGCTCCCCGATTTTGACTTGAGAGCTCCCCGATTTTCAAAAAACTACTTTTTCACTGTAACACAATGAATTCGTAAAATCAATCTAAAATTTATGTTGATTTTTGAGTCTTGGTTTATTAAACTCCCCTCCTTAGTTAAGGAGGGGTGCCCGTAGGGCGGGGTGGTTGGTGATTTAGCTGTAAGTCAATTTACAAAAACTCTGGTGTTTTGGAAAAAACGCAACCAAGGCCCTTCGTCGCCCCACTCTTCAGGGTGCCAAGAGTATTGTTTGGTTAAAAACATTCGTTCTGGGTGCGGCATCAAAATTGTAAAACGACCGTCTGGAGTGGTAAAACCCGTAGCCCCCACAGGCGAGCCATTTGGATTGTAAGGATATCGCTCGGCAGTCTTGCCACGGTTGTCTACGTAGGCCAAAGAAACCAGGTTTGCCTCTTGGATGTTTTTCAAACCATCAGGACTTGAAAAAGATACCCGACCCTCACCGTGGGCTACTACAATGGGCAACCGCGCGCCTGCCATTCCCTTGAAAAACAGAGAAGGGGAGTCATAGACCTCTACGAGAGCCAACCGCGCCTCAAATTGTTCTGAGGTGTTCCGAACGAAATCCGGCCAAAGTTCTGCACCGGGAATGAGAGTTCGGAGTTTTGAGAGCATTTGACAACCGTTGCATACCCCTAAAGCAAAAGTGTCTGGACGAGCAAAGAACGTGGCAAATTCGTCTCGTGCCAACGGGTTGAATAAAATAGATTTAGCCCATCCACCCCCTGCACCAAGTACGTCTCCGTAGGAGAATCCACCGCAGGCTGCAAGACCTTGAAAATTAGCCAGACTCACACGACCTGCCAAAAGGTCACTGGTGTGGACGTCTATGGCTTCAAAACCCGCGCGGTCAAAAGCAGCTGCCATTTCAGTCTGACCATTGACCCCTTGTTCACGAAAAATGGCAACGCGGGGCCGAACCTCACGTGCGATCCACGGAACCATCTCTTCGAGGTCAAAAGGCAAGACCACGTTTAGTCCGGGATCTGAAGTGTCTTTGATGTGGTCGTATTCATCTTTGGCACTCTGGGGATTGTCCCGGAGGGATTGCATCCGCCAACTGGTCTCAGACCAAGCTCGTTCTAAAGAAATTCGTGGTTCATCTAAAAAGGCACGGCCATCGAAACGGGCTATGAGGTGATCGCTTTCGTTCAATGTGCCTAATACATACACATGATGACCTAAACCCACTTCTCGAAAAGCAGCCAATACCTCGTCTACGTCTTCGTGGCGCACCTGGAGAACCGCTCCAAGTTCTTCCACAAAAAGGGCTGTGAGGGGGTCATCCCCCAAATCATCAAGCTCTACCGTCAATCCAGTGTGGCCTGCGAACGCCATTTCACAAAGCGTAACAAACAAACCACCATCGGAACGGTCATGGTAGGCCAAAAGGCGACCTTCTCGGTTGAGTGTTTGGATCGTGTTGAAAAATCCTTTGAGGGCCTGGGGGTCGTCAAGATCTGGGCCATGACTACCCACTTGTTGGTACACCTGTGCCAGTGCCGAGCCTCCCAAGCGTGCATGACCTTTTCCGAGATCTACGAGAATGAGATCGGTATCCCCACAATCCGTGCGGAGTTGTGGTGTTAAAGATCGTCGAGTGTCAGAGACTCTAGCAAATGCACTGATGATGACCGAGAGTGGCGCGGTCATTTCTAGGTCTGCTCCTTCTTTGCGCCACACGGTTTTCATAGAAAGAGAATCTTTTCCCACTGGGATGGTAAGACCCAAGGTAGGACATAACTCCATTCCCAATGCTTTCACGGTGTCGTACAGATTGGCATCTTCTCCTGGGTGGCCAATGGCAGCCATCCAATTTGCAGAAAGTTTGATATCCAAAAGGGAATCAATAGAAGCGCAAGCAAGGTTAGTAATGGCTTCACCAACGGCCATTCGTCCTGAAGCAGGAGCATCGATGAGAGCTACTGGAGTCCGTTCACCAATAGCCATGGCTTCTCCGGTGTGGCCATAGAAGTCGGTAGCTGTCACGGCACAATCTGCCACGGGAACCTGCCAAGGCCCTACCATTTGATCTCGGACAGTCAATCCACCTACTGTGCGATCTCCAATGGTGATTAAAAATTTTTTACTGGCCACACTGGGCAAATGTAACACCCGGTAGGCTGCTTCTCGTAAGGAAATGCCAGAAAAATTTAACCATGGTTTTGGAAAGGGATGATGGCGTGTTTGACGCAACATTTTGGGTGGTTTGCCAAACAGGAGTGCCATGGGCATGGCTACTGGAGTTTCTTCGAGTAGTGCATCCCCTAAAAACAAATCTCGTTCGGCGGTCACTTCGCCAATGACGGCCATCGGGCAACGTTCCCGTTCGCACAATGCCTGAAAAGACTCTAAAGCATCCGGCCGAATGGCCAACATGTAACGTTCTTGTGCTTCGTTGCACCAAATCTGCAAAGGAGACATGCCCGGATCAGCACTGGGAATGGCGCGCAACTCAAAACGTCCGCCGCGACCCGCCCCCGCGACCAATTCTGGACAAGCATTGGATAAACCACCTGCCCCTACATCATGAATCGATAAAATTGGGTTTTCAGTACCCGCAGCCCAGCAACGGTCGATTACCTCTTGGGCACGACGTTGCATTTCCGGATTGCCTCGCTGCACCGAAGCAAAATCTAACCATTCATTACTGGCACCACTAGCCTGGCTAGAGGCTGCCCCTCCCCCAAGACCAATGAGCATGGCAGGGCCACCAAGAACCACAATCGGGGTTCCCGGCAACAGGGGTGCCTTTTCAACATGTTCTGTTCGGAGGTTTCCCATGCCTCCTGCTAACATGATGGGTTTGTGGTAACCGCGCAATTCAAGGCCGTTAGGCCCTGGGACATACCCTTCATAGGTTCGGAAATAACCACATAAATTCGGACGGCCAAATTCATTGTTGAAAGCGGCTGCGCCGATGGGTGCTTCTAACATGATTGAAAGTGCCGAGGCAATTCGCCGAGGACGGCCGTACTCCACTTCCCAAGGTTGCACCGCGCTAGGCAAATGCAAATTAGAAACAGAAAAACCGACTAAGCCCGCTTTTGGTTTTCCACCACGTCCCGTGGCTGATTCGTCTCGAATCTCACCACCCGCCCCGGTGGCCGCGCCAGGAAAAGGAGCAATCGCGGTCGGGTGGTTGTGGGTTTCCACCTTCATTAGGATTGCGATTTCTTCGGGTTGGCTCTGGTACTTACCAGTAGTCGGATCGGCAAAAAAACGCTTACCAGACCATCCGTGCATAACTGCAGCATTGTCTCGATAGGCTGAAAGGACATGAGTAGGAGATTTTTCGTGGGTATTTCGAATCATCGAAAAAAGCGAATGGCTAGCAAGATGCCCGTCTACGACCCAATCTGCATTAAAAACTTTGTGTCGACAGTGTTCCGAGTTGGCCTGCGCAAACATCATCAATTCCACATCGGTGGGATTGCGCCCTAAACTCAAAAAACTTTCTAATAGGTAATCAATCTCATCTGGAGAAAGTGCCAGTCCTAATTCGCGATTAGCTTGCACCAGTGCCACTCGCCCTCCTCCTAAGACATCTACCCAAGATAGTGGTGTTGGGCTTGCCTTGAGGAACAGACCATCGGCTTCGTCTGGGTGATAAAGCACGGTCTCGGTCATGGGATCGTGCAAATGGCTTGCTGCGAAAGTGATTGCTTCTTCGGATAATTTGGTGCTTACAGATGATTCTTCAGTATCTAACCCGGTCTCTCCAATTTCTAATCCGTAGGCAATACCCCTTTCTAAACGGCGCACGGACAACAAACCACATTGATGTGCAATCTCAGTGGCGCGGCTAGACCAAGGGGAAAGTGTGCCAAGGCGAGGCACTACCCAGAGTTTTTCCCCGGGCAAGGTGGCAGGAGAGTGAGGGCCATAGGCCAACAAAGCCTCTAACGTTTCCTGTTCAGCCTCTGTGAGTTTTTGTCCGAGATCGACAAAGTGGACAAATTCAGCACTCACACCACGCAATCCAGAGATTCCAGAGGAGAGCAGGCTATGCAGTTTATGCAAACGAAAAACAGAGAGGGCGGATGGCCCACGCAGTCTCAACATGGTTAGAGACCCCACTTTCAAGGTAAACCTAAAATTATACCTAAAAAGTGGGAAAAATTAGTAATTTCTGTTTCTGGTGGTTCGGTTAACAGGCAAAACGAACCCCCTCCCGCCTTCGGCGTACTCCCTCTTGGCAGGCTTACAAGGGTATCTTTTTTCGTTTTACGCAGTCCCCATCATCGCT
>CAUYTX010000448.1:0-12849 GCA_963575665.1 Gammaproteobacteria bacterium
CTTCTTCCTATCATGTTCTTGATCTTTGTAACCATTCTACCATAGCTTTGCTATATAGCATTACCCTTCAGGTTAGGAAGGCTATCAGGTATTGATTCAGCTGTGTCAACTAGATCTATTCAGGTATCCGTAATGCCAAAAACAAAGGATTTCCCTCTCGAAGTACCAACATCGGGAAGGTGTGACCCTTTGAAAGACCATTGGTCAAAGACCGAAAATGTTCCACATCCCGAATCATGGTCGTGCCGATCCGAAGAATCACGTCATGTTGTCGTAGACCTGCTACGCGTCCAGCTCCTTCTTCTACTCGTTTAATCATGACGCCGCTTGTATTTGGGCTTCCTTTGGGAGGTCGATCCCCCACGGGTAGATCAGTAACAGTCAAACCAAGTAGAGGAGCTTCTCGAGTTTTAGTTTTTTTGGGTTTTGTTTGGCGCGTACTCTCTCCCGGGAGCTCGGCAACCGTGACCATTAACACTTGTTCGTGTCCTTCTCGGAAAAGGGTAACGGGTACTTTTTCTCCGGGAGACGTCCTGCCAACTAAAGGTGGCAAATCGCTTGCACTCTCGACAGGATGCCCATGATAGGAAATAACTACATCCCCGGGTTGAAACCCCGCAGCACGCGCAGGACTCGGATTGGCCACCTGCGCCACCAAAGCACCTTTAGGCCGATCTAAACCAAAAGAACTTGCTAAGTCTTGTGTCACCGGTTGAATACTTACGCCGAGCCAACCGCGAATGACCCGACCACGTGTCTTGATTTGTTCTGCCGCTTCAATAGCTACTCCGATGGGAATCGCAAAAGATAATCCCGCGTAGCCACCACTCAGAGTATAAATTTGGGAGTTGATACCTACTACCGATCCTTCCATGTTGTAAAGGGGGCCACCAGAGTTGCCTGGATTTACTGCCACATCGGTTTGAATGAAAGGAACGTAGGTATCGTTTGGTAAATTTCTACCCAGAGCACTCACAATACCCGCCGTGGCGGTGTAATCCAGTCCAAAAGGTTGACCAATGGCCAGTACCCACTGACCCACCTTGAGAGTATCTGCATTTCCAATACGTGCGGCCTGTAATCCGGTAGCTTCTATCTTGAGTAGAGCAACATCGATCAAAGTGTCTACTCCGACGATCTTGGCAGCCCACTCATGCCGATCCGAGGCATGTACCACAACTTCATCCGCATCTTTCACGACGTGTGCTGCGGTCAAGATATAACCGTCAGAAGAGAGAATGAGCCCAGAACCTAGGCCCCGAGCGCGTGACTCCCCACCGGGCGGTGGACGATCAAAAAAGCGATTGAAAAAATCTCGCAATTCTGGAGAAAGATCATTCAAGTCAGGTAACACACCTTGTTTTTTATCTTGTGCAATTTTTTGGGTAGTGCCGATGTTAACTACTGCACGGCTTGCCTGTTCTACCAAACCGCTAAAATCCGAAGGTGCTTCAGCTGCTGAAACCTGAGACCCAACCAAGAGGGCTAGAAAATGCCAACCTACAATCCTCACCCAAGAGATCCTCGTATTCGGTCTAGTTCTAAACATCGGACTTGTCCTGCACCACGTTCCAAGGATTCGTAAGTATATCGAGATTGGTAAAACAACGGAGCAACTTCATCGGCAGGTGGCCAGGCGTAACAAGCACTGCTATTGGACCATTTTAGCATGGTCGTTCCGGAAATTCGAATCAACAACACCGCTTGCCGAGTGCGGGTTTCTATTGGCGTACCCAGCACTGCGTATTGTCCTGCAGATTCTCCGAGACAACGGCTTGCTTCTGACAAAAGGGCAGGTCCCAACGCAATCCAAGCATCTGTCAATTCTCCTCGTTGGCGAGAATTTTCCCAAAAAGCATGTTGTTGAACGCGATTGCGATCGATTTCCAAATCTCGTCCTGCTAACACTTCCAACAAAGTAAAGAAGTCTTTTAGTACTTCTCCCGCCAAGGATTGTCGGATGACCGTGCAAGCAATCTCCGAAACTCCTTTCCAAGGGTTATTTTTAGTTTTTTTGAAAGTTTTGCGAGGATCTCCCAAGTGCGCCAACAACAAATTACGTATCCCTAGGGGGAGATCTGCACCTCTGCCTGCCCAAGGGAGCAACACAGATTGTGCAAATTCTTTTTTTCTTTCTGGAAAGCGCAACACTGAACTGGGTTTAGAGACTGAACCTTGAGTTCCGGAATCCAGTGCTAACGCGAGTAAAACTCGAAGAGCTGGACTCTCTACTGAGTGCGTTTCATTAGCAAGATGTGACCAAATAGCCTCGACAAAACGTCCGCGGCTCAATTCTTCACTCAAACCTACTGCATTTAATAACAACCCAATATCGGATTCAAGGAGGTGTTTTGTGAGGCAAGCAGGGCCATCCTGAGCAAGTAAGCCATAGTGTTCTAAAAATATACGCCGTACTTCGGTAGAAAAACTTTCACCGCAGGTAAGCATTCGGAATAAGGTAAGACGAATTGGCTCTAGGCAATCGCGTCCAATTGGGTAGTTACGCAAATAGGAATACAACAAGACCCGTCCACCTAAAAGATTGCCACGGGCTTCCAGAGCGGAAAGGTACCTTTCTAAAAAGTTTGGATCATGGATAAGCGGAGTGGATTTTACCGATCCTAAAGCATACTCTGCGGGTACATCATCGAAGACAACCCACCCGCTACCACGTAACAAACATAAAGACCATTGATCGGGTGAGCGACCTTTCCGGACAGCCTGTGCCACCGCTGCGCGAAGCCCTCGAAGACGAATGGCAGGGGGAGGTTTGAGGGGTAAAGTGGCGAGAAAATCTTCTCCGGAAATAGAAACTGTCTTTGAGTCTTCAAGAAAAATCTCAAAATCGCACGACTGGTAGGCCAACACTTGAGTGCGAAGATGACCTACCGCAGAATCTGGCAAATCTCCCGCCCCTATTAACTAAAAAGGAACATCTGGTTCTTCATACTCACCACGGGGTGAGCTCTGGTGAGAGCTTTGCTCTTGCACCGGGGGTGCATTGTGCATTGGCTCTTCCATGGGCACAGTACCACCCCCTCTACCACCCAACATATGCATTTCGCTACCGATAATCTCCGTGAAGTACCGATCTATCCCGCCTTTATCTGTATATTTTTTAGTTTGCAGGCGTCCTTCGATGTACACTAAAGAACCCTTTTTTAGATATTCCTTTGCAACTTCTGCAGTTTTTTCGAATAGGGTAATGCTGTGCCACTCTGTAGAATCTTGCCAAACTCCAGCATTTTTTCGCTTGTCAGAAGTAGCGAGACGTAGGTTAGCAACGGCCATACCGCCTGCGGTGTAACGAACTTCTGGGTCTGAACCTAGACGTCCGACCAAAATGACTTTATTAACAGTACCTTTCGCCATTTTTAATCCTTGTTAGAGTATTCAGGTTTTAAAACACTTAGAAACCAAAAACCAGCTACCACACTTCCCATTACGAATACGCCAGGAATACCAACATGTTCATGTATCCAACCACCCAATGCTCCACCCAGAAATGCTCCTAAAAATTGTGAAGTAGAATACATTCCCATGGCAGCTCCTTTTGCTTCTATGGGAGCGTGTGTGGAGACTAGAGAGGGTAAAAGTGCCTCTAAAAGATTAAATGCTGTAAAAAAGAGGAATAAGACAATACCGATCGCCCAAAGATTTATTCCTGTAGCAGGAATCAATAGTGTTTCTGCCAATCCAAGCAGAGCAATAGAACCTAACAAGATAGGCATCTGCTGTTTTGGCTTACGCACCCTTGTGAGTAAAGGGATCATGGCGGCAATCGAGAGCAGAACCACGGGTAGATACACTAAACCATGATCTGGACGAGGTAAATAAACATTCAACTCTAAGGGAACGACTACCCAGTTAGCAGTCAAAATGGTGTGCAGACATAAAATCCCAAGATTGATTTGACGCAATTTTTTATTTTGGTAGACATCGTGTTCAGAAGGGAGAATATCTCTTGGTTCGGTTTTTGCGGGGGTGGGCACTACGGTAAAGAGCACACCCATGCCGACAATAGCCAGAGCACCGATCAGCCAAAACATGCCGGGAACACCGATCCAATGTTCTATCGTGGGAGCAGCAATAATAGCAATCGCAAAAGACAATCCAATGCTCATGCCAATCATGGCCATGGCTTTGGTGCGTTGTTCTTCGCGGGTGAGATCAGAAGCCAATGCCATGACTGGGCCTGCAATGGCACCCGCACCCTGCAAAGCCCTGCCAAAGATAACCCCATAAATGGAAGTCGAGACTGCTGCCACAGCACTACCAGCAGCGAAGATTAGGAGACCTAACCCAATGACGGGCTTCCGTCCAAAACGATCGGATAGCATTCCGAAAGGAATTTGTAGGATAGCTTGAGTTAGGCCATACACTCCAATGGCCACACCCACAAGCGTTGGCGTTACACCGCTGAGCTGATCTGCATAAAGAGCAAAAACTGGAAGAACTAAAAACAATCCCAACATCCGGAGAGAAAATATCAACGCCAACGCCGAAGAGGTACGACGTTCTGTTGGGGTCATGCAAGAGTGAGAGACTTCCGACAACTTTAGACTACATCCCGAACGACGTGAGCGAGATAATTTACGCTCAAGTCTTGAGAGAGGGAATAAACATGGGTCAACAGATTGTAGGACATGCCAGACAATGTCCTAAGAGACAACCCAGAAACACGTAACCAAACCGCCATTTCAGAAGGACGAACGAACTTCGCGTGGTCATGAGTCCCGCGAGGCAAAAGTTTTAAGACATACTCCGCACCCACAATGGCAAACAGATAAGATTTTACATTGCGGTTGATGGTTGCAAAGAACGCGTGTCCCCCTGGTTTGAGGAGGGCAGCACATGCATCTATGGTAGAAGCAGGGTTAGGGACATGCTCTAGTACTTCTAAACAGGTCACCACATCAAAAGAGGCAGGTTCAAGTACTGCTAAGTCTTCCGCGCAGGTTTCTCGATAGTCCACTGATACATCTGACTCCAAAAGGTGCAACCTAGCCACTGCTAAAGGCGCATGTCCCGGGTCAATCCCGACAACTTCAGCACCACGACCCGCCATGGCTTCTGAAAGAATACCACCTCCGCAACCCACGTCTAACACCCGCTTGCCAGAAAGTGGAACGCGCTCTTCAATAAAACTTAAACGAAGGGGATTGATTTGATGTAGGGGACGAAACCCACCTTCTGGATCCCACCAACGGGAAGCAAGCTCCTCAAACTTAGCGAGCTCTTCTGGATCTACGTTGGTCCAAGAGGAAGTCACAGAGAATGCCTTCGGAAAAAAAGATAAGGAGAAAAATCGGTAGCGAGGACAGGATTTGAACCTGTGACCTCCGGGTTATGAGCCCGACGGGCTGCCAGACTGCCCTACCTCGCAATTAATTTATAGCTACACTAACCAAACCAATTTCTCTTAAAATACTCCCAGAAAATCGGTAGCGAGGACAGGATTTGAACCTGTGACCTCCGGGTTATGAGCCCGGCGAGCTGCCAGACTGCTCCACCTCGCAACTGACTCGTGCATCATACAGCTTAAAGTAAGCAAGTCAAGTGTTTTATTTTAGGTGCAATAAGAACCTTAGATTTTTGATATGTCTCTATCAAAACCTTGCAGATTAGAAGAAGATAGCCAACAATTTTCCTAGTTCCAGACAAGTACGGTCTTCATCCTGTGAAAATTAAACTTTTCTTAAACGATGTGCTGGTCAACACCTTAGCTTTTGCGCTGCTGATCTCTAGCCAGCAGTTAGTAGCATTACCCATTATCTCTAGGAAAATCAATGATCCAAGCGAATTTGGGATCATTTTGCTATTGTTTGGGGTCATTAACATTTGTTCTGTCATGTTTGGTGGGAGCATTGGCAATGTTCGGCTCATCACACGAGAGGAATATAGTGAGTTTCCAATCAATGGTGATTTTAAGTGGATACTCATCAGAACTTTGATTTTAGAATCTATACTTTTGCTTTTTCTATCTTTGGCTATTTTTCATTTATCCGCGGAAACAACAATTCTTTTTACTTTCATTACGACACTTTCTACTGTTCGAGTATATTTGGTAACGGAGTATCGTGAAAGACTAAAATTTATTTATATTCTAACGCAGAATGTATTTTATCTTTTTGGGATTTTGCTCGGTCTTGGAATCTTCTCCGTTTTCGATATTTCTTGGACGATTGTTTTGTTATCTGGAGAAGCAGTCGGCATTGGCTATTCCATTCGGAATACTGTTCTGCTCCAAGAGCCTTTGAAAAATACTACACATCTGTTGCGTGATACCCAAATCAAATGTATTCGACTGGGTTTTAATTCTGGAATTTCTTCTTCTTTATCTTATTTAGATCGATTTTCGATTTACCCTCTTTTAGGAAGTTATAACGTTAGCGTATACTACGCTTCTTCTTTTCTTTCTAAAATGGGTAGTTTGATCCTGAACCCAATCACTGGTGTTTTACTTGCTTGGATTTCAAGGATCAAGAAAGATAATTTACCAAAAATATATTCAAAAATTATTTTTTTCTCATTCATTATTATGATAGCTTATTTCTTAGGATCCGTTGCTATTTCACCAGTTTTAATTTGGTATTTATATCCTCAATTTTACCAAGCTGCAATGGAAATTTATTTGTACACTTCATTAGCCGCTGCGATTTATTCAGGGGTAATGCTTCTTAGACCAGTTTTAATCCGTTTTTGTTCTATTACACTTTTAAATTATGCCTATGGTGTATACGGTTTTTTATTTGTGACTATCGGTGTTTTCTTTGCAAAACAAAACGGACTGTTGGGTTTTTCCTTAGCTAGTATTTTTGTCAATACACTTTTTCTCATTATGCTACATTCCGTGTTATTTTATACCATCAAAAATGGGCGACTCTCTGAGCACTCACCCAGTCATGGCTGAATATGTTCGCATTTGCCCACGTTGTAAGTTCCAAAATCCAGAGCACGATGATGTTTGCAACTCGTGCCGTCAATTTATTGGTTTGGAAGATCCGACACCAGCTCCCAAAAAAGTTTCTCCTCCTGCTGCGGAGGTTACACCGAAACCTACTGTACTAGTACAAGTAGTAGAAACTCCAGCAGAACTTAAAAAAATTCCGGAAACAAAACGTTATGTCGAACCAGCACTTTTTTTAGAAGCAGGAGGATTATTATTGGCGGTACGATCTGGTCACCGCCTCGGTCAAAAACATTCGAAAAATGATGCTGAAATTCAATTACCAAAAACACTTGCCGGTTCCGAATTTGTTCATCGACAACATTGCTGTTTTGAACACGATGGAACACGTTGGTACGTAACTGCGATAGACCAAAAACCACTTGGAAGAAATTTTACTAACCCCACTTTTCTAAATGGTCGCGTGGTTTCTCCTGGTACTAAAGCAGCACTTACTAATGGGGACGAATTAAAGTTGTCCGGCGTGGTTTTATACATTCATACGCCTGAAGGTGCGAAAGGGTAGCCCAGTTGTTTGAGGCAAATTTTTAAGGTATATTGAGGAACTATGTTAACTTACCCTGCTATTGATCCTGTTGCCCTGCGGCTTGGTCCCGTGGTTGTGCATTGGTATGGACTGATGTACCTTCTTGGGTTTTCGGCCGCTTTTTGGTTGGGAAATCGTCGTGCCACGCAACCTAACAGCCCAATTACACCTGAACAAGTAGCTGACGTCATTTTTTGGGGTGCCATCGGTGTCATATTGGGTGGACGATTTGGCTATGTTCTTTTTTACGATTTTAATTTCTATTGGGAACATCCTAATGCTATTCTTCAAATCTGGAGAGGAGGCATGTCCTTTCATGGAGGAATGCTCGGTGTTCTCTTCTCAATTTGGCTATACCAAAGACAACAAAAAATCGAATTTTTTCGTTTAAGTGATTTTATTGTACCATTGGTTCCCATTGGTTTAGGAGCAGGTCGCATTGGGAATTTTATCAATGCGGAATTAGTCGGAAAACCTACCGACTTGCCTTGGGGGATGGTCTTTCCAAATGCTGGATCCTTTTCACGTCATCCATCACAATTATATGAAGCATTTCTGGAAGGTTTGGTTCTTTTCTGGATTCTTTGGTTGTATTCTAAAAAACCTCGTCCGGTCCGTTCCGTTTCTGGAGTATTTTTGATAGGGTATGGGTTCTTCCGGTTCATTGTGGTGTTTGCACGATCTCCAGATCCACAGGTCGGGTATCTTGCGTGGGAATGGCTGACCATGGGGCAAGTTCTTTCCTTTCCAATGATTCTTGCAGGAATTTTTATTTTTTCCTCACGAAAAAGAATTTCTTAGCTTTTTTTGGGAAATATTATGCGCGCACTGATTAGTGTCTCTGACAAGACAGGCATCATAGAATTTTCACGTGCTTTAGTTGAATTTGGCATCGAAATCCTTTCTACGGGAGGCACTGCCAAACTGATTTCTGAAGCCGGAATACCCGTTACTGAAGTTTCTAACTACACAGATTTTCCAGAAATGATGGGAGGTCGGCTCAAAACGTTACATCCCCGTATTCATGGTGGTTTGTTAGGGCGACGTGGCGTCGATGAGGACATTATGGCCGCTCATGGCATCATACCCATCGATTTTTTAGTCGTAAATCTTTATCCTTTTAGGCAGACTATCGCCAAATCAGATTGCACGTTGGAAGGAGCCATTGAGCAAATTGATATTGGTGGACCCGCTTTGTTACGCGCGGGTGCTAAAAACCATGTTTCTGTGACCGTTTTAGTGGATACTAATGATTATGAAAGTGTCTTAAGTGAGCTTCATTCTTCCGGAACGGTCTCCACAAAAACACGTTTTTCACTCGCGGCCAAGGCTTTTAAACATACTGCTCAATATGATGCTACGATTGCAAAATATTTGATTTCTCAAATTGAAGAGCCAAAAATTTTTCCGGACACTTTACATTTATCCTTTTCTAAACAACAGACTTTGCGTTATGGAGAAAACCCACACCAACGCGCTGCTTTTTACCGAGATAATCGCTATTTAGGGGTAAGTCTTTCCAATGCACGAATCATTCAAGGGAAAGAACTTTCTTACAATAATTTAGCAGATAGTGATGCCGCTTTAGAATGCGTGCAATCTTTTAAGGAGTCTGCTTGTGTCATTGTAAAACATGCTAATCCTTGCGGCGTCGCGATTGGCAAAAATCTCTTAAATTCCTATGATCTTGCTTACCAAACGGATCCTACTTCAGCATTTGGCGGAATCATTGCATTTAATCGTCCCCTAGATCGCGCCACTGCTTCCGAAATTTTGTCACGTCAATTTGTAGAAGTTATTTTGGCACCTGAAATTGAACCTGACGCTCTTCCTATTCTGGCTTCTAAGAAAAATACTCGCGTGTTGGCAGTGGGTACTTGGGAGAGTGCATCTGGTCTTGATTTCAAACGAGTTTCTGGCGGTTTGTTGGTGCAGGATCGTGATTTAGCCGAAGTAAAAGAAGAGGATTGGAGGGTGGTAACTACTCGAGTGCCTACGGAATCTGAAAAGGTGGACTTGGCTTTTGCTTGGACAGTGGTGAAATTCGTAAAATCCAATGCCATTGTGTTGGCGCAAGGTGGAAGAACTCTAGGGGTAGGTGCTGGGCAAATGAGTCGAGTCTACTCAGCACGCATTGCAACGATGAAAGCTGCCGAGGCGAAGCTCTCGACGCAGGGTGCGGTGTTGGCTTCAGATGCCTTTTTTCCTTTTCGGGATGGTTTAGATCAAGCTGCTGAAGTAGGTGTTACGGTAGTGATCCAGCCCGGTGGTTCTTTACGTGATGCTGAAGTCATTGCAGCGGCAGATGCTCACGGAATTGCCATGGTGTTTACTGGCATAAGACATTTTCGACACTAAAGAGCTAGCACTGTTCCCAAGGCAAACCGCAGAAACGCCACCCCCCTAAGGTGCTTCTTTGATGCAACCCGTTCCGCTCGCCCTCAAAGCCTTCCTCTACGTTATAGATTTCTTGAAACCCAGCTTGAAGGAGAGCTTTGCCTGCGTCTAAGGACCTTCTACCGCTCCGACAAATCAATAAGATGGGCACGCTGGGCTCAGGAGATCCCTTCATCTGCAGTGTCTTTTGGATTTCTGTAACAAAATTTGGATTCACGTCCCACGTAGGTTCGTCGATCCAAGGAATATGAACTGCTCCGACCGGGTGGCCTACAAAGAGAAATTCCATAGAAGACCGACAATCGATCAAGATCGCATTTGGGTTTGCCTGCAAAAAAGCAAATGACCGTAATGGATCTAGGCTTTTAATAATCAACTGTATCTCCAACAAAATGAATTTTTAGATTGTAACAAGTTTTTAGGCCATCGTTTCAAGGTAAATTGATCTGTGTCCTCTATCTGTCCTTCTGCAGAAACTTTGGTTGCTTCTTTGAGGGGTATTCTACCCTACATCAATGCACATCGTGGACAAGTTTTCGTAATTTACTTGAGTGGAAAAACTATTCAGGGAAAAGGACTACCTCACCTTATTCATGATTTGGTTTTGCTCGCTAGCCTAGGAGTTCAGCTAGTACTGGTACACGGTGCCCGTCCTCAAATTGAAGAGCGATTACGCCAGCAAGGTCTTTCAATGCATTACGAGCATGGCCTGAGAGTTACGGATCCCGTTTCTTTGACTTGTGTTTTAGAAGCCGTTGGTGTTGTGAAAACAAAAATAGAGGCCTTACTTTCACAAGGGCTTGTCAATTCACCAATGGCCGGTGCGCAAGTACGCGTCACTTCCGGAAATTTCGTGACTGCTCGTCCTTTGGGAGTGCGCCACGGAATTGACTATCAACACACGGGAGAGGTGCGCCGAATAGATGCCGAAGCTTTGCGACAACATCTTGGTAGCATCGTGCTTTTATCTCCTATTGGATACTCTCCTACTGGAGAAGTTTTTAACCTAAACGGAGAAGCAGTCGCTACTGCTACTGCAGTAGCTCTTTCCTCAGATAAATTGGTTTTTTTAGCAGATGATCCTGGTCTCTTCGTGCAAAATCGGTGGGTTCGTCAAACTACTTTAGAAGAGATTGAAAGACTATTGAACAATGCAAACGAAACTCTTAAAGAAACAGTATCTAACCAGTTGGTAGGCGCAGTTTTTGCACTCAAACATGGAGTGAAAAGGGTGCACTTAGTGAGCAGTCAGACTGATGGTGCTCTCCTGTTAGAGTTTCTCACCCGGGATGGTAGTGGGACCTTGATTGACCATGGTCACTACGAAGGACTGCGCCCTGCTTCTATTGAGGACATTGGTGGTATCCTGGAGTTAATTAAACCACTAGAAACTGAGGGTATTTTAGTACGCCGGCCGCGAGAACGATTAGAAATGGAAATCGATCAATTCGTAGTGGCTGAGCGGGATGGTGCCATTTTGGCTTGTGCTGCACTTTATCCTTTTCCAGAGGATCGTTTAGCTGAATTAGCCTGTCTTGCCGTGCATCCAGACTATCGTGGTCAAAAGCGTGGAGAAGCTTTGTTGGCTTATATGGAACAACTTGCGAAAAAACAAAATATTCATGGAATGTTTGTGTTAACTACCCACACGGCACATTGGTTTCAAGAGCGAGGATTCGAACCCGTCACGCTCAGCACTTTGCCTATGACTAGACAAAACCTCTACAATTGGAAGCGAGGTGCTAAAATTTTTCTAAAATTGCTAGTTTGAGAGTATTTAATTGTTGACTATTTTAATCAAGATTTGTTACACTGTCAGCACTTAGAAGTCCAATGACAATAATCAAGAAGAGGACATATTATGGAAATCGAAGTTAATGGGAAGACCATCCAACTCAGTGAAGCGGGATGGATGGAAGACTTAAGCGAATGGAGTGAGGAAGCAGCGGTGCTCATTGCCAGAAATGAAAAGGTTGAGATGACTCCGGCACATTGGGACATCGTCAATACAGCTCGGGAGTACTACCAAGAAAACGGGACGGTAGCCGAACCTCGCATCTTCTCCAAAATTATGAAGGAAAAGTTCGGACCTGACCGATCTAGCAGTAAGTACATCTACGACCTATTTCCCTACGGTCTCATCAAGTCCGCTAACAAAGTAGCTGGCTTGCCTCGTCCGAAGGGTTGCAGCTAACCGCTGAGTGTGTGGGCACCTTCTAACCGACTTAAGTGTGCCCACTTGAACTCTATTTTATTCCTAGATATTTATGAATCTGAAGACTTAATTTCCAGTGAGGATGCTCTAAACAATATCGCACTGCAAGTTTTTTGTTTTCTAAGGCTTTTGGCCCATCCATGGGTTGCAAGAAAAAGTGATCAAAATCTAAAAATTCAAAATTAGAAGGGTCTAAACCAAATTGTGGATAGACCAGTTTTAATTCATTCCCAAAAGTTTGAGATAAGTTAGTATTTGCTTTTGGACTCACACAAAGCCAATCAATTCCGTTTGGAACAGGCAATGTCCCATTAGTTTCTAGCGCAATTTGACACCCTGCTTTGTGTAAGGTGTCTATAAGCAGATCATCAATTTGCAAAAGAGGTTCCCCACCAGTGCAAACTAAATAAGGTTTTCTTGCTTTTGGCCAAAGGGAGATTATTTTTTCTGCTAAAGTCTGCGCACTCGAGAAACGTCCTCCATTTTGGCCATTGATCCCTACGAAATCAGTGTCACAAAACTGACAAATGGCACTAGATCGATCCTCTTCACGCCCGGACCATAAATTACATCCTGAAAATCGGCAAAAAACCGCAGGTCGTCCAGAATGAGCACCTTCTCCTTGCAAACTGTAGAAAATTTCTTTTACGGAATAAACAGAAGGATTGGTTTTCAAATTAATATAACTAGAGCGTTTTTCGATTAAGTTGAGTGTAGCCTGAGTTAAGCAAATAATGAAAG
>CAUYTX010000449.1:0-12791 GCA_963575665.1 Gammaproteobacteria bacterium
CGTGAACCGTCTTGTTCTGGCCAATACGATAAGTACGGTCAGTGCATTGGTCCTCAACGGCAGGGTTCCACCACCTAGACAGATGAATGACGTGGTTTGCAGCGGTTAGTGTCAGACCTACGCCCCCCGCTTTTGGGGACAAAATCATGACGTCAAATTCGCCTCTGCGCCGCTCGTCTTGGAACTCGTCAACAAAAATTTTTCGACGGTCACCAGGGACACCGCCATGGATAAGTAGTGGTTGCTTCTTCAGTCCGAACTCGCGTTTGAGTATCACTGCCAAGATATCCTGCATATCCAAACTCTCAAGGAATATCAGTGCTTTCTCATGTTTTTTCGCAATGTTCCTAAGCAACTCAAGCGTGATTGATAGCCGTGCCGACCACGCTACATAGTCGTCATGGGCAACTCCCCAGCCTTGTTGTGGGTCTATCGGGTGCAGGGAAATCCCGCGCAGTGCATGGAGAGTTCGGAGCATATCACCTGGAGAAGACGACTTTTTGCCAAAGACGACCGCCTCACGGTACGCTTCCGCCTGTCGAACGGGCATTATGCGTTCAAACGGGCACTCACATTTATCCGGCAGTCCTTTGAGACTGTCGGTTTTCATTCGCCGTAGCATGAGGGACGGTTTGTCAGCAGTATAGTTGGAAGACCGTCGCTCTAGCATTGCTAAGCGTAGTTGGCGCAGAGCATCGAGATCATCAGTAGCGTACCGCTTCGAGTAGGCCTTCAAATCGGGGAAGTAGCCCGGATAAACAACATCGGTGATAGCCCAGAGATCTTCCAACCGGTTCTCGATTGGTGTTCCGGTCATAGCGACGGAAAAATCTACGTTGACCGTCTTTGCCGCCCGTGACCATTGGGAAGCAGGGTTTTTGAGTTTTTGGACTTCATCATAGACGACAGCTGCAAATTTCACCTTAGCGAAGGTGAAATGATAGTCGCGAAGTGTATCGTATGACGTCAACACAAGATCTGCTTTGGCAATGCGATCACTCGAGAGTGTTGAGACACCATGCGTGGTATCCATACCTTTTGGCGATGAAGCAGATTTGAGTTTAGTGACACCGTAGCCGTAAACGGCAAGATAATCGCCCAAAACGCCATTTTCGAAATGGATAGCAAGTTCGTCTATCCAGTTCTTCAACAAACCCACGGGGGCAACGATGAGCATTGGAAGTCTTTCAAACCTGCTCAACTCTCGGTGCTTTCGTAGCCATACGAGAAATGTCAGTGCCTGGAGGGTTTTTCCAAGCCCCATGTCGTCGGCGAGCAAACATCCTGGATAGCCTGCATACCAGCACTCCTCGAGCCAGCTAAGACCCTCAACCTGGTGTGGCTTGAGCGTCGTCCTTAGTGACTGAGGTAAAGTAAACCGGAACAGCGTATTTGTCCTAGGAGCAGGAAGGGGGGCGAACTCCGTGTTTTCAAAATTCTCGTCGACCGTCAGGAACTGTTTCCTGCTCTCCTGACACCCTTCGTGTTCTGATGGCGCAATGGGGCGCGCAAGTCCGATCAGTTTGTCTAGCACGGCTGTTGTGGCGAGGGATGCCGGAACCGAGTATCCCCCGATTTCCACTGTCTCGTCACCTCTTGCCATCGCTGCGTCGACCTTGCGCCGAGCTTCTTCAACGTCGTCCGGTTTCAGGGTAATCCGGATATCTCCAACCATGATGCCGAAGGACTCCGGAAGCCATGTGTTTGGAATAGATTTGATCCATGGCAGTACTATTGGCTGCCAGATCGCCATGTCCAAGACTCGACGGGAATATTCATCAGTGGCAATGAACATGGATTCGATAGCGGTTTCATCGAAATGACTGTTAAGAGCAGCCTTTAGGTGTGCTTGAGGATTGCGTGCAAAATTTCGCCGAGTTTGTGCGTCCGATCGCTGGACCTTCCGGACAACGTCCAGAGCTTGGCGCAGTCCTGACTCTACATAGACGTAGTAACGACTCCCGAGTGCATAGCGATCCTTGCAATCTGACCAGTTCCTGAAATGCTTAGCGAACTTTTCCTGATGGGCCTCAGGTAGGAGTGATTCAGACTCTCCGATTGCCGCCATACCCTCGCTATCAGCCCACACCTCGCTAGTCCTATGTCCGAATAGCACGGGGTCCAAGTCAAAACCGTTCGTTCCTGTTGAGAAAGCCAGTGAGAAAGATGACGCTACGGCAATGGTCGTATTCCTGATGTACGGATCTATATCAAGTCCACGTTTTTGCTCGAAGAGAAGCTCCTTCAATACGGCTAGATGCCGAAAACGCGTACCATCATCATTTTTTTCACACGACTGGTAGCTAATAATGGATTTATGAATGCTGAATAAAGGCTCTGGAATTCTCGACGGAATCCGCCTGTACTGCATGATGCTGCCGATGACTTTGACGTCCGCTGTCCTAATTACAGCAGATTCAGTCCATTGGCAGGAAATGTCGAATTCTTTTTGGGCAATGTCACCCTTCGACTGAATACTTAGCATGAGCGTAGTTGAAGATGGCAACCCCAGTCCGAGTGCCTGGTGTTCCGCCAACCCTGCTACTACGTAGTGCGCCAGGAAAATCGTGTCCGCACTCAAACAAACGGGGGCTTCAGACATTCCTCCGTACTCGGTCAACACGCGGTTTAGTGTTCCAATCGCAGCCAAAGATGACGTGGGAGCCTCATTAACCCATTTTTCGAAAGGAATCACACGTTGTGCACCGAACAGCCGACTAGCTACCAGACGGATCAGAACTCCCTTGGTGGATACCTCATATTCGAACTTAGCGGTCATTCGTATCTTTTCATCGCCAGCGGCGAAGGTCTTCGTTTAATTCATTGCCAATACCAGTTTCGTCGAGAATGAATTCGGAGACGTGTCTTTGCCATACATTGGGGGTGTGCACCTGTCTGAGCTTAGAACCCGTGATTAAATCTAACCTCGTATACTCATTCTCGTAGAGTTTTGGCGCACCTTTGTAACTTTCAGGCCAAATGTGGCAGGCCCCGTTGTGGTTCCAGTCTGCGACAATCAGGGATCCAATACGCATTATCAACACTGCCTGCGTTGAATCCTGAACGGAACCTGACTTAAAAACCCCGAAGTCAAGCCTTTCACTACTGCGAGTTAGATTTCGAATGTACCGGACACCACGTCTGCCTAACACCACCCAGGCTTCCTGCATGACCCCGCGGTCATAGTATGAACGCCAGAACTTTTTGCGAGCATCCCACATGTGTTTATTATTGGGTGCCACCATCTCATCGACTACGGCGAAGAACTGCTCTAGGGATGCTTTGGTCAACCACCTCAGAAGAACGGCAAGTGCTTTCTCAGATATACCTATCCAGTTCGAGCGAGCAATACGCGGATCTTTGAAGAAACTTAGCAGAGTCGAGGTGTTGAATTCGCGCACCTCATCGGATGGTGTTCTATTCTGCCAAGGCAACGTCATTGCCTCAGCAAACGCTGACTTGACCTCGTGGAACCCACCGAATGGGAACATCTTCCCCTCCAGGCCAGCGTCGATCCAAGACACGAGACGACGGAGTTCCTCCATATTGCCACCGGGGCAATTGCCTTTTTCCAGACAATCCTTAGACGTTTGGCAGGCAACACGAAAGGTAGCAGCCATAAAACTTGAATTCGCCAGAGTGCCTGTAAAGCCTACGCTCTTCAAAAACCGATGAGGTTCCACTTTAGAGTCCACGACTGCTGCTGCCAGTCGATAAGGTGCTGCGTCGATATCAAAAAGTAGATATTGGTTATGACGTTCCCCCCAGACCCCACAATCCCCAGCATGCATAGCAAGGTATTCGGCAATGCGGTGGAAACCACGCAGCTTTCGGTTATAGTGCACGAGATAATAACGGACGAGTCGTTTTACGATTACCGGAGAGCCGAGTCGATCCAAAATCGAAAGGTAGTTTTTGACAAACCAATCGTCTGAGACTAGCGGAGTTTGCCCCATCGACAAACATTCTGATGCGTACCGCCACTCGACAGGCTCAACCCTGCCCCAGTTTCCATCAGTATTCGATACGACCAAACGGGCATGCAGATCATTTAGATCGACGGGAAGGGGAGGCGGACGTGGTGGAGCCGTGACGATCTCCAGCATCTTCTGCTCGGTTTTACTCACAGACGGCAGGGAGCACTTTAACGGTTGCCAGCTAGATCGAGCTTCCCGCACGGCATCTGAGATGCTCACCCACCACTTCCTGTACCATCGTTGGCACGTAATTCCTTCAAATTCGGGGTTGACATGATAAAGCGGATGTCGATACGGCGATTCTGCGCTTTCTCTCCAATCGTCGAATCGGCATTTATAGGACGCTGCTTGCCATACCCGGAGAGACTAATGATTATCTGTCTGTCTCTATTTTTCAGCATAACCAGTCCTGGACTAGCTTTTTGAAGAAACTGGAACGTGGAGAGTGAGCGTTGAAAGGATAGGTTCCAATTCAAGGTTTCATCTCCATCAGTATCGGTGTGCCCCTCGATGAAGATAGACTCAACCTGATGTCTATTCTTCCCACATTCTGGTGTTGCCGCAGCGGTATAACACGGCAGAACACGATAGAGTGCCTTTGATAAAGCGATGACGGCATTCTGTCCGCGCACTGATAGCATCGACTTTCCGCGCTCGAACAGTATTTCTTCAGGAAGACGGAGTATTCCATAATCGGGGTCGATGAAGACAGTCACACCTTCTACATCAAGTGCCCGCTTTACATCTTGGAGAATTTTTCCTCGGGTCTCTTCAGCATTTGTGACATTCTCGACAACCTCAATTTTTTTGACAGCAGCTTCATTAAACTTCATCGCGAAAAACATCAGCATCACGATGAACAAAAACAGCATGCCAACCATCATATCAGTCATCGACACAAAAAAAGATTCGTCATTATGAGATGACTTCACCCGATTTCTTGCCTGGAGCGTCATGGTTAAGACCTTTTCATAGTCTTCGCCAAGACCGTCATTGCATCCACGGTCGACTGGAGTTCGTCAACGTTCCCAGATAGGTGCCCGACGATTTTCTCCACGTGGGAGTCAATCTTTCCTATGTAATCAGTCAACTTCTTGGTGTAATCATTAGTGCTCGTAGTAATACGTTGAAAAATGACTTCCAAGGAGGCATCAACGCCATCAAAACGTTCAATATGCCTCACCCATACCTTCTGGAGTTCTGAAACGGTATTGTGTATACCTTCTACTAGGAGGCCTGCTTCGTGCTGCCCCTCTACCAGTCCACTGACGGAGGTCCCGACAGCGGTCATCGAGCGCATCATCAGTTCACTGGTGCGCGTGATTGGCTCGATTGCTGTTGTGAGCGCAATAGCAGAGGTAGACATGGCGGCTCCAGTGCCTTGAGCAGCACGAGTAGTATCCGCTAGAGCTGCGGCGTGTGAACCGATACGCTGTTCAACTATCTCTAGTGCTTGGGTTAACTCTTCAACTCGCTGCCACAGACGGTCGACAGTTCTTTTGAAAGCGGAAAGTACTTCATCAGAGCCGCTAACAACCTGTTTCGCTGCTTCCTTGCCTTTTTCCGCCATGTTTTTTGCGACCTCCTCGGCTGCTTTGCTAACGCCCATCTCGGCCTGCCGCCCAGCAGCAACGATACTCTCCACCGTTTGTGCGACTTGTTCAGAATTTCGGTTTACCGCCTCCTGCATCGCCACTGCCGCTGACAGGAACCTTTCGGTCACATCATTGGCAGATTTAACCGTGCCGCGTTCTAGGTTGTCCGTCACATTAACAACCGTGCGTGCCATCGTTTCAACTACATCCCGCAGTGCTTTTATTGTGATGGCGGATTCCGAAGCCATGTCGACTGTCATGTCTGTAGTCGTCTTCACGAGCTTGTCGACCACCGTCCCTACAGCCAAAGCGTTCTCTTCGGTTGCCTGTTCGATACGCTTAACTGACTCAGCAATCTCTCCTCCAAATGCCAATCCTGCCTGCTCACCTGAACGACGCATCGACTGCCCAACTTGCTCCATGGTCTCCCTGACAGCCCGCACGACGTCCGACAGGCCTCTAACAGCAATATCGAGTTGGGTATCGAGTTTCTGTCGGGTGTCTTCAAGATTTCTATCTGCTGCTTCAGTGATGCGATTCATACCCTTGTTCAAGGCAATAGAGGCCTCCCTTATCCCCTCAACAGCTTCGGAAATCTGGGCGGGCATTAACGACATGGTTTCAGCGACAGCCTTGATTTCAGTACCAGCAGACTGTGAAACAGCAGTGCTAAAGTCACCGGTCATCTGCTTGATGGCATCCTCGTTCATAGAAGTCAATTTGTTCGTCATGCCCTCAAGCGTCGAGACGACTGGTGCCATTGCTTCAAACATAACGGTCGGCATCCGATTCGTCAACGCATCGCTCACGGAGTGAGTCATTACGGATGGCATCGACTTAATCAAAGCATCTTGGAGTGATTCAGTGATATTGAATCTAAATTGTGTGGTGAAGTCCTTCATGTGAGCCGTTTGCTCACGGATTTCCCTATAGGTACGGTCGGCGAGAATTTCAGGGGTAACCATCAAGGTAACGCGCTCAAGATGGTGGTTCAATTCGTCGAATTTACCATTGATAGAATGCATCGCGATCCGTTCGACGATACCAACAACAATACCACTGAGCAATCCAGCAATCGAGGTCCAGAATTTGAACGAAGCAGTCTTGAGTAATTCTGCTAAAGCCTGCTGAATCACTTTAGCTTGGGTGTCAGCTGTGCCATCGACAAGCGTTCCGGCCGTTGCGACAACCTGATTGATGGTTCCTGAAGCCAACGACAACGCGGCAACCAGTCCAATAAACGTGAACAACAACCCCAACGAAATAAAGATACTGCTTAGGTGACTAAGTGACTTTATCTTTAAGCCGTCATGTTCTGCGTCGTCTGCATTTAAGAAAACCGAAGGACGAACACAAATCTCAACGACAGGTTCACGGCATATCACCGTTTCATAGAACTGCTCCCAACCGTGTTTCAAAAATCCTTTACGTCCCATCGATCCGTCGAGGTCACCAAAGCGTTCGGCGAACATCTCACGAGTTTCTATTTTTTCCAGAAACCCTATTGGACGATTTAGCGTCCGCCGAGCAGGAAGTACCGTAAACAGCCAATACCTCGCCATTCGCCAAATTGCGTAGGCAAACATAGCTGTTGCAATCGTCGGAGCAACGTCTTCTTTCCTGAACCATCCTAGAAGGGGTTCCACAATCAACAAGAATCGTGGACCGACTACTGCTGTAATTTGGTTAACGACACTGAAAAAACTGAAATCTATCAAAATACTCCCGCCTAGATCTTTTTTGTTTTCGCAAGAAGAAAAAGATTTTTCTAGCAGTCATAGGCCTTATAGCTCATCCCCTTCTATTGGTGCGACTTTCGGACTGGCGGTCAACCATGAGTCAAAGGCAGATAGATTCCCACGTGCCTGCCGTTCCCGGAAATAGGACTCAGTTTTCAGGGCGGAGACTTTTTCGGCAATGGCCATCACAAAAAATTGATTCATAGACACATGCTCTTCTTCTGCCACTTTACGAACATAGGAAAATAGCGATTCAGGTAAGCGTAGTGCGTAATTCGACATTATCTTCTCCGATTGAGTTTTTTCAAAAACTGCACAGGCGTCATTACCGGCAGTCGGAAATCTGCTGCTGCGCTAAAGTCGCTAATATTCATGGTAACCAGCACATCAGCACGACCGTTCAACGCAGTTTCCAGCACCATTTCATCGGCAGGATTCCGCAATTGGGGACGCCACAAGTAATGCAGATCTACTGGATCCACTAAACAGCACAACGCATCGAGAAAATTTTGTGTCTGCGCTACACCGCGCCCACTGGCAGAAATTTGTTCGGGTCGGAGCAGGACAACCTCATATTCAAGCATTAAAGGAACGGATACCAGAGCTCGGTAGTATCTATTCCGCAATGCCTGTAACAAAGCAAACGAGGCCTCCAGAGAGCTACGGGAAGCGGTTACCAAGATGTTGGTATCAAGCACGACGCGCATTGTAGTCATATCTTGTATGATATCATAAAAATTAAATTTGTCCACCCCTATACCGAAAAACAATTAGCTAAATCACTGCGACTAATTCAGGAAAACACATGACCAAATTTCCAAATTCATTAACCCCGGAAGGCCGATTAGCAGAAATCCTCCTACCGGCAGATCAAGCACACACCCTTTTTGAAAAACTCACACTCCGGGATGTTTTACCTACTTTTGAGATACAAGACTTCTTATTACCCGCAACTTCTGGCGTGTATACAGACCAAGAAACCACTCTAGTAATAATGGAGGATCCCACACAAACGGTTCCACCCGTACCTTGCCTCGCGTGAATTACCATTTATCAGGCCACGCAAACTTTGACAGCATCTTTTAAGAAAGGAATTCCTCAACCACCCACAAAACACATCACAAAACTTATTTCCTGGTTTGTTAAAAAGGAAGAGTTTCTCAATCGGTTGTGGGACAGCTATCAGATCAATCTAGCTTGCATGACGGCCATGAGTCATAACCACCGTCTCACAGGCCGTGACCGATGGATACGCCTACATAAATACATAGAGTCCCTTGTCTATGGAAATCTTTCTATTAGCAGCCAACATATCCTTTCCATGAAACTAGGGGAAACTAAACTACAAGAATACTACCAGTATGCAGAAGTAATCCGTACAGTAGCCTTCCTTGAATTGATCCACTCTGGAAAACTGAAGATACCACTGCCTAGGCCTTCTTGTGCAATCGAATTTAAGCCAAAAGAAGAAAAGGCCTATGCACTTTACTTTGACCAATGGCAATTAGGAAGTTTTAAGTACATTCTCTATCAAGTACCTTTTGAAGACAAGAAAGCAAAGGAGGCCCTTTTACGCTATTTTCGAATAGCAAACGAACTAAGCAATCTTCGCGAAAAAGCCCAAACTTTGCACTTCAACCACACGCAAGAAACACCCTCTGGAAAATCTATTTTTTTTGATCCACTTCAGGAGGGAAAGGTTGCAGAAGGTTACCTAGCTTTTAACAGAGTAGCAGCTCTTTGTGAACAATACGAGACGGAGCTACTGCCTCTGTATCTCGAATTAGTCGAGTGGGCAGAGACCCACAAGGAGAATGCCCTCCAAAAAGTGCGCTACCGAAAGACCGTCGCCGATGAAGTGTCCAAAGATCGGAAGGCCTTAGCTTCCGTTTCTACCTCCTACTTAAGTCTACCGAATAACATGGATGGTCTCCCTGCACACTTTGCTGCAATTCCAAATGGATTAGACAGCGGAATTGAACTGACCAACGATTATCACGGTTTTCCCGTCCTAAAGGTAGAACGGCCTTCGCTAAAAATAAAAGGACAAATGCCCCGTGAACACACTCCCATGAGTGTTCCTTTCAAAGACCTCAAAGAAGCAGAATATGCCTATTTGGTCGAACAAGTGAAAACGCTTGTTGGGGACGACAGCCCACGTTGGCTAATTCCCCAAGGTCTCGTCGCCATCTCCAAACTTTATCGAGAGAAAGGAGGGTATGACAGTAGTAAAGCATCCGCACGAATCTACCTCAACGACTGGATTGACACCATGCGACCACAGGGCGTAGCACGGTTCAAAGAAAAGGGTCGCGGTGATGCTTTCGGGAAAAAATATAAACCCGTGAAGCTATACGTAGCACTCATTTCTTTCCTGGAACGACTCACCTACGAAAATAAAGGCCCTGTAGGTTCCAAGGAATGGAGCACACTGAATGGCTTCTACAAAAAATATGCGGAAGGGGAAGACAAACATGGCTATTGGGTGGACATCATGCTCAATCCTGCTCTTCACAAATTTATTATTGGCCAAGACGGTTTGCCCTACATGCTTACGAATACGGAGGCCATGTTTAGTTACGACCAAAGGACACTGGATTACGCACCAGCAGCGCAATGGGCTATTGAGCAGTTGGCACGGATCAATTTATACAACCGAGATACTACGACCTTATCCGATCCAAACGGTGGCGGTATCACTCGAGCTGCGTTGGCACATCGGTTTGGGTTGCAAACAGGGCCTAGTGATACGCCAGCACATCTGCTAAGACGCTTGAACAACATCTTGGAAAGCCTTGGCAAAGCAGGTGTCATCGCCGACTGCAAACTGGATGGCCAAGACAAGACAGGTGCAGAAGCATTTGGGGTAAAGCTGGTTATTGACATGCACGACGATTATCGCAAGGCCTATAACCTCTCCCGGAAGGAACGTTTGCTCAGGCATGCCGAGGAGGAACTCCTGCATCCGTTCTCTCCACCCAAGAAAAAAGCATAGAAAAGCAGATCATCTTGGCCATGTTTTTTATGTGTGAGATATGGCCAAAATTTCCTCTGAAACATATATGCCACATGGTGTACAGACGATTTTATAGGAAAAACCGAACACCCTGCCTAAAATGTTGTATTTATGAGACACTTTGTTGTATTTATCCCGACAGACCCCCGCCTTAAAATCCTCAACCCCCCGCCTTAAAATCTCCTCGTCGAAAAAAGATGGCTCTGGAATGCGGTCTACAGGGCAAAAATTTTTACCAAGTATTTTGAAGTATTTGTAAGTAAACAAATATTCGCGTGCGCGCGAGGGACGCGCTCCGCTCGCATTTGCAAAACCAGCGGCAGCAGAAGCAAGTCAAAACCCGGAGGCCACTATCCAAGTTACCACCCCAAACCCCAAACCAATCTATCCAATAAGAGATAGATACCTACCCACTTGAAATTTTCACTAAAATCACCTAGAGTGACCAGTCTGACCAACCACAGGAAATGCAAAATGCGTCATTGGGCGTTGCAAGATGCCAAGGCTCGTCTTAGCGAGGTAGTACGTCTGGCCTCCGAGGAAGGCCCGCAAGAAGTCACGGTGCGCGGTGTTGCTACGGCAGTCCTGATCTCGACCGCAGAGTACCAACGTCTAAGCCAAGCCAAAGGATCGTTCGTAGGCCTCATCCGTCATTCGCCGTGGATGGACGTGGAGCTAGACATCTGCCGTGAGCAGTCGCCAACACGGGAGATCGAGTTTTGAATTTCCTAGTGGACACCAATGCCATTTCCGAACTGCGGAAGAGACACCCAGGACCTAGCGTCCTAGCCTGGTTCTCGTGTGTACCCGAGGAGCGGTTGTACCTCAGCGTCCTGAGTGTGGGAGAAATTCGTCGAGGGATCGAGAAACTTGGAAAGTCGGAACAACGAAGTTCGTTGTTGATCTGGCTGGAACGAGAGTTAATCCCCTGGTTCGGAAAACGCTTGCTGCCGGTAGACCTGCTGGTGGCAGAACGTTGGGGGCGGCTGCTTGCCGAAACGGGTAGATCATTGCCCGCGGTAGACAGTTTGTTGGCAGCGACTGCCCTGGTCCACGGATTGACCATCGTGACACGCAACACTTCGGATTTTGATTTGCCGGGCGTACCGGTGTTGAACCCTTGGGAGATCCGATGAGCCAACTCTTCGAACAATTGTCAGGACTGTACTTTTTGGCCGATCAGAAGTGGCACCGGCAAGCCCTAGACGAGAGCGGAGCACCTAGGTACTACTCACGTGGCCTCCTGACTGAGCAAGTCTTACAGGACGTTCTAGGTGGCAAAGAAACAGCCGCCCTCAACCTGGTCAGTGCTGATGGCATGACTCGGACCATGGTTTTTGATTTTGACTGGAGCGAGGACTGGCCGTTGGTGGAAAAGCTCTCGTCCGTGCTCACGGAGGAGCTGATGCTGCCTGAGCCCGGTATCTCGGTTTCTGGTCGGAGAGGTTTTGGCTTGTGGATATCGCTGGTAGAACCTGTTCCAGTATCGCAGGCAAGGGCATTTCTTCGATCTCTGCGCTCGAAGTATCTCAGGAACGCAAGAGTGGATCTCCACCCCGATGTCGATAGGCCTACCGACGCTGGAGAGGCCGTCATGAAGCTGCCGCCCTGCCTCCGCCGGGCCAGTGGGAAGTGGTCTGGGTTTATTTACCTCGAGGAGTGTGAGGATTTTTCCGAAGAGCCGTGGTACTACGGCCGGCCGGAGTTGAGCCAACAGATGGACCGCTTGGGAGCTTTGGACAGCATAGAGCCGCAAGATTTTCGCAGGGCTTACGAACGGGTTTGCCGGACGATGGGGACAGTGCGTAGTCCGGAGGCCAAGTTTTTTCCGCATTGGAACAAGCTGGCAAGTGATGTGCTTCCTGCCTGTGTGGCCGCATTGGTGTCGAAGGGCGTGCCAAACGATTGGAACTACAACACCGCAAATCTGAACTTAGCAGCCTTTTGCAAAAGCAGAAATTTGGATAAAACCCAGTCAGAAGGCCTTGCTGAGGAGATGGCAAAGAATACCGACCGCGATCACCCAACCAGCAAAAAGGGTGTGGCACAGAAGCTGTCGAACTTCCGAAGCAATCGAAATCCTCCACCTTTTTCGTGTGATTACCCAAGAAACACACCTCAGTGGCGAGCGATCTTTGATGGTGAGCCAATTTGTCAGGATTGCCCAGCGAATCCAGGGCTGTTCTCCCACGATTCTCACGAAAAAACGCAGATTGGTTTAGAACTATCCGTTGCGAATAACCTTTTAAGGCACTCATGGGCTCGTAAAGAGGCTCTTCCACCTCTCGGAGTGGTTTTGCCTAGGGTAGAAGTCAGAATCGATTCTAGGGCTTTGCAGGTGTCATTTTACGAGTTAGAGCGTTTTCCGACAAAGTCGATGGTGATAAAATATTAGGATGTAGAGTATACCCGGCCGGTAGGTGAGGTACAAATGGCAAGACCATATTCACAGGATTTAAGGGAA
>CAUYTX010000450.1:0-12732 GCA_963575665.1 Gammaproteobacteria bacterium
AACCCTAGGTTATGTGCTTGTTTTACCAAACATTTCGCTAGGAACGAATCGCACTGCTAGATCCGATTCTTCTGTGACCGACAAGACCGGTCACCCGCTTTGCCATGGCTTAAATCGGCAGGGTCACTCGACTTCCCCTTGTCTCGTTCCAATGACTCTGGATATAGCCCCGTAAACGCACAGATTTTAACATCTGCCTATGCTACCATGATAGATCTAGTGTAGGGTGTATCTGAGCTGAGTGGAATTTCTGATGACGGCATCAAAGAGTTGGTCCAAAAACGCAAACGCAGTGCTTGCTTTGATTTGGCTCGTGGGGAGCAGTGGTTGTGCTTTGTTGCCTGATGAAATCGACCCCACTCGAGATTGGACCATCCAAAAACTCTACTCCGAGGCAAAGGACGCCCTAAATGATGGTTCATACGAACAGGCCATTAAATACTATGAGAAGTTAGATTCTCGCTATCCCTTTAGTCGATATGCCCAGCAGGCCCAACTTGAAATCGCCTACGCATATTATAAAAGTAACGAAGCAACGTCTGCGATTGCTACCTTAGATCGCTTTATTAAAACCTACCCTCGTCATGCTAACCTAGACTATGCATACTACTTACGAGGGTTGGTCAATTTTAACCAGGGCATCAGTTTCGCCGACCGCTATTTACCTCTTGACCGGTCTCAACGGGATCCCGGGGTCGCTCGGCAATCTTTTCAGGATTTTGGCGAGCTAGTACGTCGGTTCCCAGACAGTAAATTTGCTACTGATGGGCGTCAACGCATGGTGCATCTCCGCAATAGTTTGGCACAATACGAAGTTCACGTTGCTCGCTACTATTTAAGGCAGAATGCCTACTTAGCAGCAGTCAACCGTGGTAAATACGTGATTGAACACTACCCACAGACGCAGGCAACACCAGATGCACTAAGTGTCATGGTACAAGGCTACCGAGGCATGGGTATGAATGACCTCGCAGAAGACGCCATGCGAATTCTAAGAGGAAGCTACCCAACACATCCAGCACTTGCTGAGGCTACACAAACGCGGGTCGCGAAGTAGAACTCTTTTGGATTTGTTCTAAACTTCAGGTTTTAGCAGGGGGACCCATTTCCCCAAATCCGTCTTGAATAAGAGCTGCAATACTCTCAATTGCTAGTTCTTCGTCTTTTCCATGAGTAATCAATTGCAGGATTGATCCCTTTGGAGCATCCAAGGTTAATACATCGAAAATATCTTTTACCTTGGCCCGTCTTTTGCCATGTATCAAGATAACCTCAGATTCAAAGCGCGCAGCCAATTTAACTAATGCAGACGCAGGACGCGCATGTAATCCATAGGGATTGATGACCATCAGTTGCATTTTTTGCATTGGGAATCGTCAGTGTAGCTCTCGATGCCGCATTTGGACATCTGGACGATTCGTACGAAAGTAGCGTACCAGCCGTTCTACCAGATAAACGGATCGATGTTGCCCACCGGTACACCCTAAGGCAATAGTCAAGTAAGCACGGTTATCCGCTTCAAATCTAGGAATCCATACTTCAATAAATTTTTTTAGAGATTGGTACATTTCTTCCACAAGAGAATTTTTTTCTAAAAAAGTGGCGACTTCTGGATCTCTGCCAGTCAAGGTGCGAAGGTGAGATTCCCAATGGGGGTTAGGTAAACAACGCAAATCAAATAGATAATCTGCATCAGCGGGGATTCCATTTTTATATCCAAAAGAGGTAAATAAGATTGATAATCCATGGCCACCACCATTGGTTTGATCTACCTTATGTTTTAATAAATCGCGTAATTGATGTTGATGAGTTCGAGTGGTATCTAAACAAAGATGTGCCGTAGCCCGGAGTGGTTCTAAAACTTTTCGTTCTCGCTCGATAGCATCTTGCAAAGTCAATCCAAGTACTCCAACACTAGTCAAGGGGTGTTTTCGTCGGGTTTCACTAAAGCGTTTGATAAGCGTGGTGCTCTCTGCTTCTAAAAATAAAACTTCAACCTGTACACCCGATGCATTCAGATCGCCTATGATGTTTTGAAATTGTTCTAAATCCGAGGGAGGATTGCGCGCATCAATTCCTGCAGCTACGTGCTGATAGTTTGGTTTTCCCTGCCCTAAGAGCTCTTTAGCCAACGCAGGCAATAGCCGCACCGGTAGATTGTCTACTGAGTAGTATCCCAGGTCTTCTAATATATGAAGAGCGGTGCTTTTTCCAGACCCGGACAATCCACTGACAATAATCAATTTCATAAAAATTCGTGAACCCTCGATTGTAGCCCAAAAAAATCTATTTTTCGGTGATCAATTGATAAAGAGTTTGTCTATCTTTTACAGACCGAAGTTGCTTACAAAACTCGGGATCATGAAACACTCGCGCCAGCTGCGCAAGTACTTGAAGATGTTCATTCGTGGTCTCAGGAACGGCCAAAGCAAAAAAAATGTCCACAGGCACGTGATCACAGGCACCAAAATCTAACCCCTGTTCTAATTTCAAAAAAGCACCCACTACTTTATTGGCGTCTTTTGTTCGGCTGTGGGGGATCGCGACACCTCTTCCGAGGCTCGTACCTCCTAGGCTTTCTCGCTCAAGCAATCCTTGCAAAACTGCATTCACAGATAATTGAGAATCTCCTTTTGCTAACAAATCAGCCAAAAGATGTAAGACACGGCGCTTATTCGAAGCAGAAATCCCTTCCGAAACGCACTCTGGCTTTAGGAACTCGGCAATACGCATAAACGCCCTCCGGAGATTCCTTAAGAACGCACTTACCTACGGCGATGGTCTGTAGTCTTTTCCTTATGACGCATGATCTGCCGGTCGAGCTTGTCTGCCAAGGCATCAATAGCAGCGTACATGCTTTCAGACTCCTCTTTGGCGAAAATCTGCACCCCATTGAGGTTGAGATTCGCTTCTATCTGATGGCGCAACTTTTCCACCATGAGTACCACATGTACTTGTGTGACCTGATCAAAATGCCGCTCCAACCGTTCGAGTTTACTGACAACATAATCCCGCAAGGCTGGGGTAACCTCAACATGGTGGCCAGTTACGTTAATTTGCATTACAAACTCCTTGAAAAGGTGATGTTTTTTGCAGGGTCCGGCAACCCATTCGGATGGGTAGTGTAGCCAGGGTAGCGTAAAGTGATGAAATCATTCTAAGCTTTTTTGACTATTGGTGTCATCGGTTTGCTAACGCTAAAGATTCAGCTGTAGCGTTATAGCAAAGCCGACGTAGAACGATCATCCAAGTAGGCATCGCACTTAATCCAGTCCAGATTTGGAGAGGTTTTCACGAACTGCTTCATGATCATCTTACGTCGGCTTTGCTATAGCACCATGATTCACCTATATTTGTGCATGAGAAATGCCTTGCGAACAAGGGTAGTACAACCTATTTTCGTGTTACAAACAAGTGCTCTGCTGGAGTACGTATTCGGAACATCACTCTACAAGTAAGTTACCTTTTGGAAAGTGCACCCACAGATAATCTCGTGCTGTATAATCTTAAGTAGGTTTAAGCGTGCTTCGATCCCTCTTAACAAGACAAGGCGAACCCATGTTTGGAATGCGATGCCATCGGTCTACTATACTTCCGCTGTTGGTTTTTGGGTTAAGTGCCTGTATGCCTCTCCAGCAGTACCGAACCCAGTACAGTTTGTGCGTAAACTCTGGAAAAACTCCTTTGGAGAAGTGCGAAGCGCATGCTATCCAAAAATACCAAGAGGCCGCTTCGGACTCTACTACCGGACAAGAGTATCTTTTGAATTTCGTTGAGTTTGATGATCAAGGCATGCTTTTCGATCGCAAACAGATGGAAGCCGTTCTAAACTCGATTTATGAAGAAGCACTCACAAAGGATTTGTTGATCGCGGTTTTTATGCATGGTTGGAAGCACAGTGCTGCACCTGGGGATAGCAGCGTTGAAGCCTTTCGATCTTTGTTAGCGCGTTTGGATGAATCTGAAAAGCGTCTGAGCCAGGACAGCAAAGAAACACCCCGCCAAGTAGTGGGAGTCTACTTAGGGTGGAGAGGGGTTTCTGTTACGGTTCCCATCCTAGAACATCTCAGTTTTTGGGAACGGAAAAATACCGCACAAAAACTAGGTGAAACTGGTGTTGCTGAAGTCTTGAGCCAATTGGAACGTATTAAACTAGACAAAGATAGCATGGTGGCGGGGGGCAGTAGGACTAGAATGGCCATGATCGGGCACGGGCTTGGCGGTACTGCAATGTACGGTGCAGTAGCACATACCCTTTCCGAACGATTCCTACAAACCACTGCACCAGAAGGAACACAGGGGGACGTGCGAGGAGTCGGTAACTTAGTTATATTGATTAACCCTTCGTTTCCTGCTCTGCAGTTTGCACCACTGAGCAACATGGCAGCAGCTCGCGGATCTTATTTTGGTTCTCAGTTGCCCGTGTTGGCCATTCTGACTTCGGAAACGGATTATATCAGCAAATTGGCGTTCTCTTGGGGGCGTCGGTTTTCTACGTTTTTCGAAAATGAACGTGAGATTAGCCGTTGGAATGCAGTTACACGAAAAGAAGAAGAACTTTCAGAAAAGGCAATGAACTTAAATACCCCTGGTAATTTTTTACCGTTCCTCACTCATTCTTTGCACCCAACCGAAGAGTTTTCCGAAAACGCTAATCAAAATCCAATTACTGAATTTCATAAGATATACAGTGCTTGGGTTTTAGATTACCCGGGGAGTCAAATCGAATTCAACGGGACACGACTACAAAGAGCGGAGCAATCCGCAGGAAGGAATCCTTATCTCGTCATCCAAGTCAATCGGGAATTGCTCAAGGATCATGGAGACTTGTCCGACCGTAGGAACCTAGATTTCGTCAATGAGCTCATGTTGATTTCTTGCCAAACACCAAAAATGATTGAAAAGACTCGTTCTGAAACTCAATCGTTGATCCGCTAGGTAAACGGAAACTCCATGACTAAACTCATTTTTGTCACGGGAGGCGTAGTTTCTTCTTTGGGAAAAGGAATCGCCGCGGCTTCACTCGGTGCGGTCTTAGAGGCCCGTGGCCTCCGGGTTACGTTGGTGAAGTTAGATCCTTACATCAATGTAGACCCCGGTACTATGAGTCCTTTTCAACATGGTGAAGTTTTTGTTACCGCGGATGGCGCAGAGACAGATTTAGATCTTGGGCACTATGAACGTTTTGTACGAATTACTACTGGACGCAAGAATAATTACACCACCGGTAGAATTTACGAAAACGTTATCCGCAAGGAAAGACGGGGGGATTATCTAGGAGCCACAGTCCAAGTAGTTCCACATATTACGGATGAGATTAAACGGTGCATTTTGGAAGGAGCTGGAGACGCCGAGATCGCTTTAATAGAAATCGGCGGGACTGTGGGCGATATTGAATCTTTGCCATTTTTAGAAGCCATTCGTCAAATGAGGGTAGAGCGCGGTTTGCAAAATGTGCTCTATATTCATTTGACTTTAGTACCTTATATCCCTTCTGCTGGCGAAATCAAAACAAAACCAACCCAACATTCCGTCAAGGAATTGCGCTCTATTGGGATTCAACCGGATATTTTGATGTGCCGTGCAGATCGGCTTTTGCCGGAAACAGAACGAAAAAAGATCGCACTTTTTACTAATGTTGAAGAACGCGCTGTTATCTCGGCGGTGGATGTAGATACCATTTACCGAGTTCCACTTTTGTACCACGCACAAGGTGTAGATGATATCGTAGTAGAAAAGCTAGGGTTGACTGCGCGTGTTGCAAACCTTAGTGAATGGGAAAAAGTGGTAGAAGGTTTGTCCCAACCAATAGGAGAAGTGCGAGTTGCCATGGTTGGTAAATATGTACATTTGGCAGAATCTTATAAATCCTTATCAGAAGCCTTGATTCACGCAGGTATTAATACTCGAACGAAAGTTCAGATCATCTACGTAGACTCCGAAGAAATTCAACGCAGTGGCAAAGAACTTTTATGGGATGCGGATGCCATTCTTGTCCCGGGAGGATTTGGAGAACGTGGAGTAGAGGGGAAGATTTTAGCAGCCCAGTTTGCACGAGAAAATCAAGTCCCATATCTTGGTATTTGCCTAGGCATGCAAGTGGCTGTAATTGAATTTGCGCGATCTAAAATGGGTTTATTAAATGCTCATAGTACGGAATTCAATCCGAATACTTCTGATCCTGTTATTGCCTTAATTTCTGAGTGGATCACCCAAGAAGGAACCATAGAAAAACGTTTTACAGATACTGACTTGGGTGGAACTATGCGATTGGGTGCCCAGCCTTGTCAATTATTGCCAAATTCTCGAATTTTCGAAGCCTACGGAAGAGAGTATGTCGTAGAGCGACACCGCCATCGTTACGAATTTAATAATCGATATGCACCCCTTTTTGAAGAAGCCGGATTACGCATTTCTGGAAAATCAATAGATGGAAAGCTCGCAGAAGTAGTCGAACTTCCAAGCCACCCTTGGTTTATTGCTTGTCAATTCCATCCAGAATTTACTTCTACACCTCGTGATGGTCATCCTCTGTTTTCTAGTTACTTAAAGGCAGCGAAAGCCTTTAGGATTCTCAAAAAATGAACCTTTGTGGTTTCAAAGTTGGTTTAGATCGACCTTTCTTTTTGATTGCTGGTCCTTGTGTCATTGAATCGGAAGAGTTTGCATTAGAAACCGCTTTTCGAATTCAAGAAATTACAAAGCGACTTGGTATTTCGTGGATTTATAAATCTTCTTTTGAAAAAGCAAATCGGACTTCTAAAGATAGCTTTCGTGGGGTTGGTTGGGAAGCGGGTCTTGCTGTTTTAGATCGGGTGCGACGCGAAGTAGGTGTACCAATACTCACGGACGTACACGGGGATACCCCAATCGAGCAAGTTGCAGAAGTGGTGGATGTGTTGCAAACTCCTGCCTTTCTATGTCGCCAAACAAATTTTATTCAACGAGTAGCTCGTACTGGAAAACCAGTAAATCTCAAAAAAGGGCAATTTCTTGCCCCTTGGGACATGGTACATGTCGTGGAAAAGGCAAGAGCAGTTGGCAATTCACAATTATTGGTGTGCGAACGTGGAGTTTCTTTTGGCTATAATCAACTGATTTCGGATATGCGTGCATTGGTTGTGTTGCGTGATACTGGTTGTCCAGTTGTGTTTGATGCCACTCATTCCGTTCAACTGCCGGGAGGACAAGGCAATACTTCTGGAGGTCAACGGGTATTTGTTCCAGCATTGGCACGAGCTGCGGTGGCAACCGGTATTTCTGGGTTGTTTTTGGAGACACATCCGAATCCCGATGTTGCAAAATCAGATGGGCCCAATAGCTGGCCATTAGATGATTTAGAACCTCTCTTAGCTATTCTTCAATCTATTGACGCTGTAGTAAAACGAATTCCTGGAGATCTATAGTCAAGTACAAATTTCGGTAGTCCTGTAAAATGTAGTGATTGTATAACTAAGGTATAAAATTATGAATTGTCCTAAGTCTCATTCAATATAGGTGCCATCTAGTATTTCATACACTATAGGAGTTACGCAGTTGAAAATATAAGTCTTTGATTTTATAAAAAAAATTTTGTTTTTCGTCAAAAACAATAAATCCAACGAAATTAGTAACTTGTGAATCCAACTGCGTAACTCCTACACTACTACAACAAAAATTTATTCGTCAAATTTTTGACTTTACTACATTTCACAGGACTACCAAAATTTCTTGATTCCTTTTCCCTAGATGAAACCATCTCTTCAGCTTAGAATTGGCCAGAATCTGGCCATGACCCCCCAGATGCAACAGGCCATTCGGTTGTTGCAGTTGTCTACCCTTGAGCTCCAGATGGAAATCCGACAGGCATTGGAATCTAATCCAATGTTGGAAGAAGAGGAAGACGAATCTAGTTCGGAATCTGCAGACGGAGAAGAAAGTAAACAAGAGGAATCTACAGACCAAGAGAATGTACCAGAACTTGATTTCCGTTTAGAAAATACGGACCTATCTGCAGACAACGATTGGACGGAGTCTTATGATTTCTCAGATGAGATAAGCAAAAAAGATTTTAGGGAGTACGAAGGGACTTTTATAGGAAAATCTTTACAGGATGTGTTACGAGAACAGGCTTCTCTTGTCCGTTTTTCAGAGGTAGATGCTCAGATTGCGGAAGTCCTCCTTGATGTGATCGACGGAGATGGTTATTTGACGGATACCCTAGAAGGTATCCAAACTACTATAGTTGCCTGTTTTCACCAGAAAGTGGACATCGAAGAAATTGAGGTGGTTCTCCGACAAATACAAAACTTTGAGCCATCAGGGGTAGGCGCACGAGATTTACGTGAATGTCTCTTGATTCAGTTGCGTTCCTTTCCTGAGAGTTCAGTACGAGCGGATGCAGAACTTCTCGTGGGAGAACACCTTGCACTCCTCGCACGTTGTGACATGCTTCTATTAGGGCGACGGACTGGATTGGAAGAGAAAGTACTCCTTCAGGCAATTCAGTTAATTCGCAAACTGCACTCTCGCCCGGGTAGTCAAATCACGGAAGTAGGGACGGAGTACCTTATACCTGATGTTATTGTTTCTCGACCACGAAACGGTGCGCGCGCTTGGAAGGTCGAATTGAATCCAGAAACTTTACCAAAGCTAAAGATTAATTCGTTTTATACTGCTTTTATACGTCGTGGGGACATGAGTGTAGACAATCATTACCTACGTACTCAACTTCAAGAAGCGCGTTGGTTGTTGAAGAGCTTGCAAGGACGGCATGAAACTTTGCTAAAAGTAGCTACTGCTATTGTGGAACGTCAGAGTCTTTTCCTAGAAAAAGGAGAAGAGGCTATGCGCCCACTAGTGCTCCACGATATTGCAGATACTTTGGGAATGCACGAGTCGACTATTTCAAGAGTGACTCAACAAAAATACATGTACACCCCGAAAGGAGTGTTTGAGCTGAAATACTTTTTTTCTAGTCATTTGAACACTTCTGCGGGGGGAGAATGCTCTTCTACAGCCACTCGTGCGATCATTCGACGGTTAGTGGCCAAGGAAAACCCTGAGAAGCCTTTAAGTGACGATAGGATTGCCACTTTGTTGAGCAATGAGGGTATTCGGGTGGCAAGGCGAACCGTGGCTAAATACCGCGAAGCTATGGCTATTCCCCCTTCCAATGCAAGAAAACGTTTGTAACTAAATTAACTTGGGTTCAATGCAAGAAAAAAGAGATAGTTAGTCCATTATAAAATCAGAGTGTTAACCCTGAATCTTCTTGAATATGATTGATTTGGGTTGGTTGACATAAACCGTTCGATAGCCTTTCCAAAGAAAACTCTAAAATGCGCGAACAAATGCTTTTACATAGTTATTCGTTTGCCCGAAATCTTTTATTTCGCATCGATCCAGAGGCAGCTCATGATTTTGTGCTTTCCAATCTATCTCAGTTTCACAAATTTGGATTACTAAAGTTTTTAATGCCAAAGCGGGTAGAATGCCCACGGGAGGTCATGGGGCTACGATTTCCGAATCCGGTCGGACTGGCAGCGGGGTTAGACAAGGATGGTGAGCACCTCGAAGCACTAGCAACCTTTGGATTTGGCTTCATAGAAGTAGGCACAGTGACCCCTCGCCCACAATTTGGCAATCCTCGTCCTAGGATGTTTCGCTTGCCTGCTGCGGAAGCCTTGATTAACCGCATGGGTTTTAATAATCAAGGGGTAGAAGCACTGGTAAATCGGTTAAAAAAGATTCATTTTGACGGTGTCTTGGGGATTAACATTGGTAAAAACCGAGATACGCCGATCGAACAAGCTGCCGAGGATTACTGTATTTGCCTACGCCAGGTGTATCCCTACGCAGGGTATGTGGCGATTAACCTCTCTTCTCCGAACACACCTAACCTCCGACGTCTTCAAAATGTAGACGAACTCTCAAAGTTACTTGCTATTTTGCGTGCCGACCAGATTCGCCTTTCGAAAGAATATGGCCGCGTGGTGCCTCTAGCGGTGAAGATTGCTCCGGACCTTTCTCCTACTGAAATTGAAGAGATTGCGAATGTTATCCTGAAGGAAGGTACTGCAGATGGAATCATAGCCACTAATACCAGCGTGGCTCGGGAAGGGGTTGCCCATTTGTCTCATGCAAGCGAAGTAGGAGGACTTTCTGGTGCGCCAATTGCGGAACGCGCCACCAGCATTGTGAGTCAGCTTCGCGCAGTTGTGGGCGATCGTATCCCCATTATTGGCGCGGGCGGCATCTTAACCGCAGAAGACGCCCGAGCTAAACAGGCTGCGGGAGCAGCCTTGGTGCAAATCTACACTGGGTTAATTTACCGAGGCCCAGCACTGATACCAGAAGCGGCTAGGGTACTATGTTGTTGCGAGTAGCTAAAGTACACCACGAGTCCGAGCACCAACCAAACCATAAAACGTTCCCAAGTCACGATCGGCAAGCTAAACATCAGATAAAGACAAAAAGCAATGCCAAGCAAAGGAATGATGGGATTTCCCGGTGTGCGAAAAGGACGTGGTAGGTCTGGATGGGTTCGACGAAGTAAGATCACTCCAGTGCACACCAAGACAAATGCAGCTAGGGTTCCAATGTTCACCAGTTCGATGATCCGTTCTACTGGAGCAAAACCTGCAATTAGTGCCATGAATACACCTACTACTAAGATGACACGCACGGGGGTGTGACTCCGCGGGTGAATAGTGGCAAACATTTTAGGTAAGAGACCATCCCGCGCCATGGCCAAAAAGATTCTGGTGAGCCCGTAATACAGCACCAGCATCACAGTAGTGAGACCTGCAATGGCACCTGTTGAAATCATGGCCGATCCCCAACGGTACCCAATCCGCAAAAGAGCATCTGCCACGGGGGAAGGACTGGCAAGGGTTTGATAGGGCACGATTCCAGTCAACAAGGCAGCTACTACGATGTAAATGACGGTGCAAACCGCCAAAGAACCGATGATCCCAATGGGTAAGTCTCGACTTGGGTTTTTAGCTTCTTCTGCGGCCGTAGAAACCGCGTCAAATCCAATGTAGGCAAAGAACACAACGGCTGCACCTTGGGTCACTCCTGACCATCCATTGGGCATGAAGGGTGTCCAATGATCGATGTTTACGTTTCCTACTGCCAAGGCAACAAACACCGTGATAGTTAGGAGCTTTACGAAAACCATCACCGTATTTACTTGTGCACTGACACGCACGCCAATGGAAAGCAAACCTGCTAACAGCACAATGATGGCCATTGCCGGAAAATTGAGGATTCCGGGATCGTTGGTTTCCCAAGGCCCGTGCACTAGAGAAGCAGGCAAAGGAATGCCTAAGGCAGTGAGTGCATTAGCTACATATCCGGACCAGCCAATGGCCACAGAGGGAATGGAAACTCCGTATTCTAAGATTAGATCCCAACCAATGATCCAGGCCACCAATTCGCCAATGCCTGCGTAAGCATATCCATAAGCGCTGCCGCACCCACCAAAAGTAGAAGCCAATTCTGCGTAGGCTAGAGCTGCAAAAGCACAGGCTAGCCCAGAAACAACAAAGGAAAGGACAATAGCTGGGCCTGCGTAATGTGCAGCGGCATGACCGGTGAACACAAAGATCCCAGCACCTACAATGGCACCAATGCCCAGTAACGTGAGATCAAGAGCACTAAGACAACGATCTAAACCACTAGTCCCTTGTTCAATCACTAACTTTTTTCGAAACATACTCATTTATAGGTTTTACCTTGTGTTTTGAAGAAAATGTCTACATTTGCCAAAAACTCATGCTACTATTTTGTACGGATTAGATTATACCTCCAAAAAGAATAGGGATAGGAGTTACGCAGTTGAAAATATAAGTCTTTGATTTTTGTAAAAAAAATTTTGTTTTTCGTCAAAAACAATAAATCTAACGAAATCAGTAACTTGTGAATCCAACTGCGTAACTCCTAAGGGAATTAAATCGGTGTTGAAACCTGCAAAACGCTATCTCCGAATTTTTCAATCTTTGATACTAGCTTTACTGCCCGGAATGGGAGGCTCGGCGGAGCCCACTACCTACGAAGGTCAAGTAAAGCAAGTCGTAGACGGAGATACTTTGGTACTACAATCGTGGTGGAAAAAGGTTCGGGTGCGGCTCGCTGAGATCGATGCACCAGAACACGACCAACCTTATGGAGCGGCTGCGAAGAGTGCTTTGGCAGATTTAGTGAACGGTCGCACCGTGCGCGTAGTCTCTGTGAATCACGACCGTTATGGTCGAGTGGTGGGACGTGTCTACGTGGGAGATACGGACGTAAACGCAGTCCTAGTCCAACAAGGGCACGCTTGGGTCTATCGACAATATGCCCGTGACAAAAGTTTATTTTCAGCAGAAAAAGAAGCCAAACGCGCTCGGCGCGGCCTCTGGTCTGAGAACCAACCTACACCCCCTTGGGAGTGGCGAGCACGGCAGCGTAACCGATTGTAAATATGCCCGAACTTGGAGTCCGATCCGAGTGCGCAGTCGATCGTCATCTATGATTCTTTCTCTACGCACGTAAAACCGGTTCGCGGTTCTCAGGACGCCATATAGCAAAGACATAGTAGAATGGTTACAAAACATAATCAGAAAAAAGGGAATCAATGGAGCAATTTTTCTGCTTTCGAATGGCTTTTGCTTGTGCCCATTTGTGTTCAATGGGATTCAAATCAGGTGAGTAAGGAGGTAAAAATTCTAAGATGTGCCCTGCATCTTCGATCGCTTTTTGAATATC
>CAUYTX010000451.1:0-12360 GCA_963575665.1 Gammaproteobacteria bacterium
GCGTAGAGAGAGCGTCATGGATGACGGGCGACTGCGCACTCGGATCGGACTCCAAATTTATTGAATGACACTCAGTACAATTCATAATTTTATACTTTAGTTATACAATCACTACATTTTACAGGACCACCGAATTGTTTAGGTTTCCTGAACGGGTAATCTTGCACTCTCGTATAAATCTCCGCGGTGCATGTCATTGATGACCACGGCTGGAAAGTCAACGACAACCAACCTGCGTACTGCTTCCGGTCCCAAATCTTTGTAGGCAATCACTTCCAATTCACGGATTGATTTTGCAATCGTCGCACCTGCTCCGCCAGTAGCACCAAAATAGACACATCCAAATTTATTCATGGCAGCTTTTACCGCTTCCGTGCGATTCCCTTTTCCAATCATGCCACGAAGACCTTTTTCAATCAGTAGGGGAGAATAAGGATCCATTCGATAACTAGTGGTTGGTCCAATCGAACCCACTGGTTTTCCGGGCCGAGCAGGTGAAGGTCCAGCAAAATAAATCACTTGTCCCTCTATTTCCATGGGGGTTTCTTTGGCACTTAGGATCGCCTCCACGATCCTCTTGTGGGCGGCGTCGCGTGCGGTATAAATAACTCCAGAAATTAAAACCCGATCTCCTGACCGAAGGGACTCAATATCTTGTTTCTGAAAAGGCGTCTTTAATCGAATTAGCATTGTTTCTTCCTTCCGGTTACAGAGTAATTTCCTGATGGCGCGCAGAGTGGCAGTTGATATTGACAGCCACAGGCAAACTAGCAATATGGCAATAAGTAAGTTCGATATGAACGGCAAAAGCAGTAGTAATACCACCGTAGCCTGCAGGGCCAATGCCCAAACGCTCTATTGCCTCAAGAAATGAGGCTTCCATTGCCGCAATCTCCGGATCTAGATGAGGCGCACCTATTTCCCTTAGTAGTGCTTTTTTCGACAATAAAGCTGCCTTTTCGAAAGTACCGCCGATGCCTACACCTACCACAATGGGTGGGCAAGGATTTGCGCCGGATTCCAGAACCCGATTGACTACAAATTTCTTAACACCCTCTATTCCTTCTGCAGGAGTGAGCATGGTAACCCTGCTCATGTTTTCACTCCCCCCACCCTTGGTGGCCACTTGAATCCGAATGGACGATCCACGGACTACTTCCATATGAATTACGGCAGGGGTATTATCACCTGTGTTTTTTCGGGTAAAAGGGTGACAAATTGACTTTCTGAGGTACCCTTCTTGATAACCCTGACGTACCCCCTCTTGAATTGCCTCCTGCAGATCCCCTCCAATTAAATACACCTCTTGGCCAAGTTCAATAAAAACAACAGCTAATCCAGTGTCTTGGCACAATGGGAATTCTTCTTGCGCAGCAGTTTTCGCATTTTCACGAAGCTCCGAGAGAACCGCTTTAGCAACAGAAGTCGTTTCTCTTTGCTCAGCTTTTGAAAACGCGCGCAAGATGTCTTCACCTAAGTGATAATTAGCATCAATACACAAGCGTTTGACTGCGTCGGTAATTTTTGCAACTTCAATTTCACGCATAGTATTTAGCCAGATTTAGGAGAATTAACCATAGAGAGCAGTTCTTGAATGCTCTTTTGAACCGCAGCAGCAGACCTATGTACTAGCTTCTCTTCTTGCTCGTTTAGGGCTAATTCAAGGACGGTTTCCGCACCATTGGCACCAATCTTCACGGGGACGCCAAAGTAAATATCTTTGAAACCATATTCCCCATTGAGGTAAGCAGAGCAGGGTAGAATTCTCTTTTTATCCTTAACAATCGACTCTACCATCTGAATCGTAGAAGCAGCAGGAGCGTAATAAGCACTGCCCGTCTCTAAAAGCTTTACGATTTCTGCACCACCATCCGTAGTCCGAGACACAATCTTCTGAATTTCTTCTGGAGACATCAATTCAGAAAGAGGTATACCAGAAACTGTGCAATATCGTGGCAAGGCTACCATCGTGTCTCCATGACCACCTAAAACAAGTGCATGTACATCCTCTACGGACACATCTAAAGCCATTGAGACAAAAGTGCGAAAACGAGCAGAATCCAAAATACCCGCTTGGCCTAGTACGCGATGCCCCGGAAAACCACTCACTTGTTTTGCAAGATAGGTCATCGTATCTAAGGGGTTAGTAACAATGATCAAAATTGCATTTGGAGAAACTTGAGTACAAGATCGAATAACAGAAGTAAGTATCTCTTTGTTAGCTCTTAATAAATCCTCGCGACTAATCCCTGGTTTTCTGGGTACTCCAGAGGTAATGACTACTACATCAGAATCGGCAGTGTCTTGATATTGGTTCGTGCCAATTATTTTGCCGTTAAAAGACTCAATCGGGCCTGCCTCTAATAGGTCTAAGGCCTTGCCTTGCGGAACGCCTTTGATGATGTCTAGTAGAACGATATCTCCTAGCTCTTTAATGGCTGCCCAGTGGGCACAGGTAGCACCCACGTTTCCTGCACCAATGATTGAAATTTTAGTTCGTTTCATATCGTCATGCCTTCTTAGCTTAGTTTGTCTTCTCAAGACTCTCTCCAGCCCCACCACCGTAGTTTTGGGACAAGGTTCAACTGGTAAAAAAGATAATGTGAGTGTTCTCGTTTTGACCAAAAGATGTCAACAGAACCCTTAGGGTAAACGATTGTGCTAATTAAAGAAAGGCGTATCGAAGTAAGGTATCACTGCGGTGTATCTTCGGATCGAAAGCTAAGAGTGTTCTCAATCCAAGTTCTTACTTCTGCGTTTATCTCATCAGCGCGGCGTCCTACAGTCGAAAGCGGGGGGCCAACCACGATCCGTATGACACCAGGCGTCTTCAGAAAGGAGCGTTTTCCCCAATATTCTCCAGCATTGTGGGCAACAGGAACCACAGGTACACCAGTTTTTTCTGCGAGCATCGCACCACCAATGGCATAACGACTAGACTGCCCCGGAGCAACTCGGGTGCCTTCTGGAAAAACAACAATCCATCTCCCTTCTGAGAGTCGTTTTTTCCCTTCTTTTAGGAGGATGTGAAGTGCTTTACGTCCTGCTTTCCGGTGAATAGCAATTGGTTCCAGCAAAAATAAATTCCATCCAAAAAAGGGAATCCAAAGTAACTCTCGTTTCAAGACCCATGCCATGGGTGGAATAATTTGTTGTAAAAAAAGAGTTTCCCAAGCAGATTGGTGATTTGAAAAGACAATGGCAGGACCAGAAGGGAGGTTTTCTATTCCCTCAACTTTATGGGTTAGATTACAAGTTATTTTCAACCACCACAGCATGCTACGCGACCATTGTCGAAGTAAAACATAACGTTTTGGATAAGGTAAAACATAAGCTACAAGAGAAACCGGAGTAAATAAAACAAGCGTGACCACCGATCCTATTGAAAAGAGAAAACTACCTACGTACATTTTTACTGATTTTAGTTGATTCGCAATTGAAAACATGGCTACTTTCTCGAAAACTGTAGCTTGACGGTTTCTGCACGTCCTTCTCTAATTATACCAAGATCTACTTCAGAAGCATCCCGCATACTTTGTAGTACTTGTATAGCTTTTAATGGATCGTCTAATGGGATTCCATTGAGACTAACCAGAAGGTCATTGGGTTGTAATCCGTACTGGTCAAATAATGCTTCTCCTTCTGAACCAGGACGAAGTCGAAAACCCTCTAGGCGTCCTGATTTATAAATCGGTTGGGTTCGAACTATTTTTTCTAAATTGTTTGGGTTCTCTAAAATGCGGCTACGATACTGATTTAATGAAACTCCATTTTTTATTGGATTATGTTTCTCTCCTCTTGTGTTTTCTTCTTTTTTGTCTCTTTTGGTCTCAGTTTTTTCGATGTTCCAACCAAAGAAACTAGAGGAATCAGGTAGAAGTTCCCGACTTAGGGAAAGTGTGGTCAGTTTTCCTTCACGAGATAAAATAACTTGATCTGCTTGTATTTTTTGAACAATAGAACCACCTGAGAGTTTTCCACCTACTCGAAAGAACCGATCGGGCTCTCCTGGCCAAGAAATGATTGCACCCGAAGGTTCGCCTGCCATGATGCCGCGTAGTGTAAACCTAATCGCTGCTTCAGAAGTTTCTGCAGAGGTTGGATTCCGAGTAGGCACTGGTATAGAAGCAACAGGTACGGGAGCAATTTTTGCTGACTCAACCACTTTCGGTTTTCCAAACAAGTGTGTTTGAAGAACAGTATCTACGCTCGAATTTTGAACCGTGTGTGCTTGCGTGACCACCGAAGCACGTGCAGGCGGCAATGGTTGTGTAGGAGAAAACCAAAAAAAGTCCCAAGTAAACTGGGCTAAACTCTGCGCGAAAACCAAAGTCAATAAACCAGCAGCTGGGGTTGCTAAGTTTCCGAGCATCCAAATCGAGAGGCTAGAAAGGTTGATTCTGCGCCAGTCTAGGAATCGATCAAAACTGGGCATGGTTTAACCGTAAGTACCAGCGCGTGCTTGTGACTTAAACCCTTGATACAACAGCACCATGCGTTTATGCCATAACCCAGGTTTGCCATTCCCCGCCGTGTTACCGTCGAGGGCAATGACTGGCACGATCTCCCGGGTAGAAGAAGTCAACCAAACCTCTTCTGCCGTCCGTAGCTCTTGGACACTGATGGGAGCCTCACGAGCACTCATTCCATACTCAGAAGCAAGTTCTAACACGAGATCTCGGGTGATGCCTGGCAATAACATAGATCCTTTGGGAGGAGTGATTAGCATTCCCTCTCGCACTATGAAAACGTTGCTTGCTGCTCCTTCGATAACCTGTTCGTCTCGTACTAAAATGGCTTCGAATGCACCGACATCTATCGCCTGTTGGCGTAGTAAGATATTGGCAAGCAAAGTAATACTTTTCACGTCGCACCTTGCCCAACGGATGTCTTCTACTAAAATGGCTGAGACACCTTTTTGGTATTTTTCTAGCGAGGCCAACGGGGTAGCCATTGCGAACACCGTAGGTTTTGAGTTTTCTGGAAAGGCGTGGTCCCGATTGGGGCCTACTCCGCGGGTAATTTGAAGATATACCGAAAGGTCACCTGCACCATTTTGTGTCACGAGGTCTTGTAGGAGATCTGTCCACTGCTCCCAAGAATAAGGATTAGCACAACGAATGGCGGATAAGCTTGTCTCTAGCCTCTTCAAATGTTCTGAGATACGGAACAATCGGCCACCGTAGGCAGGAATAACTTCATACACCCCATCCCCAAAAAGGAAACCCCGATCTAGCACGGGTACTTGTGCTTCACTCAGGGGCAAAAACTTTCCGTTAAGAAAAGCAACAGGAGGCACCAATACAGAGCGGAGACTGGCCATGTTTTTAACCCTATAACAGCTGAATCAACGCAAAATGGTAAAGTAACCTGAGTTCGACGTAAGAAATAATGTAAGTTATTGTATCAGTTATGCTTTATTATGTTCTTACTAAAACACTATAGTCTAAAACACTATAGTATTATGTTTACCTACACAGCACCTATTCAACCTGAGTTCGACGTAAGAAATAATGTAAATTATTGTATCAGTTATGTTTTCTTTTGATCTTACTAAAAAAACTCAAGTATTATGCTTACCCACATAGCACTTATTCAAACTTAGGTATCCAAAATGTTTGAAACCTTCTTTCTAGGATTGCTATAAATCAAATAAATACAGTGAGTTAGCCTTTTTTTCTTACGTCGAACTCAGGTTAATTAAAAACAGTTTACAAAAAACGAATCAACAGATCTTAGGTCTGCTATTGCGTGTTCAAATACTCCAAAAACTAAATTACTGTTGGTTAGGTACTGAAGCAGCATTACTCATTGGCATTGGTACGACCACGTTCGTAGAACTCCCAGAACCCGTTACAATCTGTGGCCCTTGACCGTTCCACTTTGTCATCGCCAGTGCTCGTAAGTATTGGATATATTTATCTGGGGAACCGAAAGGTTCAATTTCAGATCTGAGCCGAGCTGCTTGCCCTTGTCCTTCCAAAACCAATTGCTGTCGATTGGCATCCGCTTCTAACAACACAGACTGCGATCTGCCCCTAGCCTCTTGTATTGCAGCATCTGCAGCACCATTCGCTTTGATTACTTCTTGATCTGCTTGGTACTGAACCGTGCGTTTTTTGTTTTCCGCAGCCACTGCATCGTTTTTAGCCTTCACGGCCGCTTCATTAGATTGCATAAAGGCCGGAGAAGGAGTAATACCAGCAATCTGAAGGCTATGGGCTTGAATACCAAAAAGGTTTTTAATAGCCATAGAGACTTCTCTTTCTACATTTTCTTGTATTTTTTCTCGATTAGTGTTGACCATCACCATGTTTTGGACTGCAAAAATCCTAGCAGTTTTATCCTTCACTACTGGAATCACATTAGATTCCACATCAATATCTCCGGTGCGGCCGACCTCGTAAAGAAGGTGATTCACCTGCTCATCAGGAATCGTGTAGTTGTAGTTAATACTGAGGGTAACCCTTTGATTATCTACTGTGGTGACGTCAAATTCTGGAACATGTAACGTTGTGAGACTCACTTGTAATCTATCCACAGAATCTAACAGTGGTAGCTTAAAATATAAACCAGGTTTGAGAGGAGTGACGTATTGCACCATCCCAAGATGCCGGACATTAGCACGTTCGGTTGGATTGATCACAAACACACAATCGTACACAAGAAAAAAACAAAAACCAAAAATGATCCATTTTTTGCGACCTGTTTTTTCTACTATGATTGTTGTCATTTAATGATCTCCATTCCAAGTCATGAAATTGGCCAATAAGGTCAATCCAGCACGTTGGCTTTTCTCTGGGTGAAACTGAACCGCAAAAAGATTTTTACGACCTACTACGGAAGAAAAAGTTTGACCATAGATGGTCGTAGCCAGTGTACATTCTGAATCCTTTGGGATTGGAAAATAACTGTGTACAAAATAAAACCTACTCCCAAAAGGAATGTTGTTCCAAAGAGGATGTTCCCGGGTTGGAAAAACTTGATTCCATCCCATGTGTGGAATCTTTAGAGACTCATCAGAAGTTTTTTTCGAAAATCGCTTGACCTCACCAGACAAAATGGAAAGCGATTCAACGCCTCCATTTTCTTCACTTTTTTCGAAAAGTGCTTGCATTCCAAGGCAAATACCCAAAAATGGGCGATCCGCAGCACAAGCACGGACGATTTCTGTCAATCCGCGTATTTGAAGCTCTTGCAAACAATCTCGAATGGCACCTACCCCGGGAAATACCACTCGATCGGCTTCTCGAATTTGAATTGGATCTTGGGTGACCAGCACTTTGGCAGAAGGCGCAACTTGTTCTAAAGCCTTAGAAACGGAACGCAAGTTGCCCATTCCGTAATCAACTACCGCTACCAAAGTCATAGAGTCCCTTTCGTGGAAGGAAGAAGATCGGCCATGCGTGGATCAGGTTCTACGGCCATTCGGAGCGCACGCCCAAAAGCCTTAAACACAGATTCTGCAATGTGGTGCGCATTGTGCCCACGTAAGGAATCTATGTGTAAACCTAAAGCGGCGTGGTTCACAAAACCCTGAAAAAACTCACGGCATAGATCCACATCGAATGTTCCAATCAGTTCCCTTGAAAAGGGGACGTGAAAATCAAGGTGTGGCCGACCAGAGAGATCTACGACCACCCGTGTCAATGCTTCATCTAGGGGTACATAGGCATGTCCATAACGACGCACACCATGGCGTTCACCCAAGGCCTCTCGGACAGCCTGCCCCAAAGTAATGCCGATATCTTCCATGGTGTGGTGACCATCAATCTCCAAATCTCCCTTGGCCTGTACCCGCAAATCAATCAAACCATGCCGCGCCACTTGGTCTAGCATGTGGTCGAAAAAGGGGATTCCAGAAGCAATCTCTGCTTTCCCGATGCCATCAAGATTTAAAGCAACCTCAATTTGTGTTTCTAAAGTATTTCGTTGCACTGAAGCACACCGATTGTGCATTTTAACCTTCTCTAACCTTCTAAATGTGATCGAGGCCAGAATCGAGCGATCAACCCACGCCTAGGCGAAAACACTAAAGACAATCCAAGCAAACCACCCGCAGTCAATACAATAGCAGGCCCAGAAGGTAAGGCTAAGTGGTACGAAAACAAAAGACCAAAATAGTCCGAAAGGAACGCGCTGAGCACCGCTGCTACCATCATGCCCGGTAGTGAACGTGCCCAAAATTGTGCAATGGCTGCGGGGAGCATCATCATCCCAACAGCCATGAGTGTGCCCAGAGCCTGAAATCCCCCCACCAAATTGAGTACTACCAAGACTAAAAAGGTCATGTGCACCCAGGGCCCGCAACGGCTCACCACTCGCAAAAAACCGGGATCAAAAGATTCTATTACCAAAGGACGAAAGATGATCGTCAAAACGGGCAAAGTAAACCCCGTGATGCCCCCTAACAACCACAAAGCGTCATCGTCCAAAGCAAGCACGGATCCAAATAAGACGTGAAGTAAATCTACACTGCTGCCCTTGAGTGATACTAAAAGAACTCCAAGTGCCAAAGAGAGCAAGTAAAAAACCGCAAGGCTAGCATCTTCACGTAGATCTGTAGTTCGAGACAAAGCACCAGAAGCAAGGGCAACTGTTAATCCGGCGACTAATCCACCCAAGCTCAACGCAGGCACGGACATACCCGCCAACAAAAAGCCAACGGCCGCGCCGGGTAAGATGGCATGAGACATGGCATCCCCCATTAGGCTCATGCGCCGCAATAAGAGGAAAACTCCGATCGGAGCACAACCCAAGGCTACAGCAAGCGATCCTAACAGGGCACGGCGCATAAAAGAAAATTCTACAAAAGGGGAAATACCCCATTCCCAAATCGTCATGCTGCGTTCCAGTTGCGAGCACAAACGGGGGCACGTTCGTCCCATGCTTCTTGGAGCGCACGGGCTTTCGCTAGGTACTCTTCTGTGAGTACTTCGGAAATAGGACCCCAAGCCACCAATTCTCGTGCGAGCAATAAAGCTTCCAAAAAATGGCTTCGAATAATTTCTAGGTCATGCAATACTGCGATGATAGTTCGACCTTCCTTGTGGAGTTGTTTTACTAAGGCAATAAGGTCTCTAGTAGTCCGTTCGTCCACTGCGGTGAAAGGTTCGTCAAGCAAGATTAGAGGAGCATCCTGGAGAAGAAGGCGAGCAAATAACATCCTTTGAAACTGCCCACCAGAAAGGGATCCAATTTCACGTTTTGCAAAATGTGATAAACCGACACTGTCTAGTGCAGATTGCACTTGTCGACGAAACGTGGAAGTGATCGGCCGCCAAATACCAATCTTTTTCCAGAGGCCAAAAGCAGCAGCTTCTTCGACAGTGAGTGGAAAGCTTCGATCTAGTTCTGCTTGTTGAGGAAGGTAAGCAGGTGCCAATCGCCGATCGATCTTCCCTCCAAGAGGTGGTAACAAGCCCATCAAACCCTTGAGTAGGGTTGACTTCCCCGCGCCATTTGGCCCAACCAAGGCAGTGAGACTGCCTTCGCAGAACATGCCCGACAAATGGTGTACCGCTGGGTGACGCTCATACCCCAAGGTAACATTTTCGAGAGAAATCCCCACCCCGCAAGGCCGGTTATTAAACGCCGCCATTGCTCTAACCTTAGCTTAGAAAGGGGAATTGTACTAAATCTTCAGCAACAAATCATCTACTGCGTTTAATAGCTCTTTCTGCGAACCGTTATTCAAGAGGGTGTAATCTGCAATGGCAATAGGCCCACCTTTTTCAAGATGTTCGATTTCTGCAAGATCTCTCTCTTCTGCTTGCATGGGTGTCAAGGGCCGAACAGGGCGCGTGGAAAGTCGAGAATATCTCAAAACCCTCGTAGCAACAACGGCAATCAATACTAAATCTTTCCCAAGTTCTTGGCGCAGAAGTCGATATTCGCTAAAACTGTACAAACCATCGATGACCACTTTGCCTTGTGCAGAACGAATCACCGGTAACGAAAGCATTGCCATGATCGCCATACCGTGCTCTCGGCGCATTTCTTCTCTCACGAGACGCTCGTTTTCGGGAGACAAAACGAGCCCTCGCGTTTTCACTTCATTCAACACTCGATCCCCGAAGTAAATCCTCTGAAAACCCTGTTTTTGGAGGTATTCAGTGACGACGCTTTTTCCAGAACCAGGCATACCTACTAGGGCGAGTGTTTTCAAATCTTGACTCCTATTCTCCCATGCCCATCTCAATGTAACCGGTTGGGCAAACATCTGCACAAATGTGACAGCCTACGCACTTCGAATAGTCAGTGTACACGTACCGACCAAGAGTGGCTTGCCCTTTGGGAACCCTTTTTACGGCTTCCTGCGGGCAGAAGATAATACAGTTATCACACTCAAAACACATCCCACAACTCATGCAACGACCCGCTTCCGTGCGAGCTTGCGTTTCGGTGAGTCCAATCAACCGTTCATTAAAGTTTCCGAGCACGGCGTCTTGGTCGATGTGGATCTCTTGGCGACGAACCCGAGAGAGGTACTTAAAATGACCGAGGAACAATTTTTCGGAGGGAATGATGTCGTTGGCTGAGCGATCTTCAAAATTGTGAACCGCGTAGTTTGCATCAGAAGTGCCTCGAAGACCACCATCAATCCCAAGAGAGGTTGACTGAAAATCTTTCGGACTCAACCCAACTTCGCTTAGTTTATTGAGCAAACTGAAATGGCGCACATCTACTTTTGGACGTCGGAGTAATTCTTGCCGTTGTAAATATAGCTCTATGGACTCAACGGCAACGGCTGCTTGACCAATGGCAGTGGTCAGCAAGTGGGGTCGAACGATGTCCCCTGCGACGAAATGTCCTTTTCTGCCCTTCACTTGGTAGTGACGATCACAGTTGATAAACCCGTGTCCATTGTCTAGTGACTCTAAGCCGGTGAGGTCGCCTTTTTGACCAATGGCAGAAACGAAAAGATCAGCTTCAATCGTAAATTCTGTGTCTGGTATCTGGGTAGGACGTCCATTCTTCACGGTACATCCGCAGAGCCGCATGGCAACGGCTCGACCATCGGCGTTGCGAATCATCTCTAAAGGCATGACTCCTGCCAGAATGTTAATTCCTTCACGTTTGGCATCCTGTATTTCATGTTCTGCAGCAGTCATTTGATCTAAGGGGAACAGAGAAGTCAGGGTAACGGTTGCGCCACTACGTTTGAGTGTGCCAGAAACATCATGAGCGGTGTAACCGAGGATGACTCGCTCTGGAGAATCTTTTTCGTGCAAATCTGAAACATGTCCTAATCGGCGCGCCACTGAAGCAACGTCGATTGAGGTATCCCCACCGCCTACCACTACGACCCGCGGTGAAACCCGTTGCAAAAGTCCACTGTTGAATGTGGAGAGGAAAGCAACCCCAGAAACACAGTTAATGGACTCTTGAAAACCTGGAATGGGCAACCCTCTTCCTGTTTGTGCGCCCAGAGCCCACAGCACTGCATCAAATTCCTTCTCGAGGGTTTCTAGGTCAATATCCCGACCCACCTTAGTGTTCAGTCGAAGCTCAACGCCCATGTCGACGATGCGTTGGATCTCCCCATTTAATTTATCTCGTGGAACGCGGTATCCGGGAATGCCGTATCGAAACATGCCACCCAAGTGGGTATGATCGTCGAAAATGGCGACGGCGTGGCCTCGACGACGCAATTGGTAGGCTGCGGCAAGACCTGCTGGTCCTCCACCCACGATGGCGACTCGACGACCAGTGTCTGCACCCGCTGAAAACTTAAGGTCGTTGACTAATGCCCAGTCACCAAGATAATGCTCTATAGAATTAATGCCTACATGGTCTTCTAACGAATTTCGATTACAGCCGTCCTCACAGGGAGCAGGGCATACACGTCCCATCATGGCAGGAAATGGATTGGCATCGGTGGCGCGACGAAACACGTATTCTTGCCAGGAGACTCCAGCCGCTGGTTTTTCAACACCACGTACAATGTCTAGCCATCCACGAATGTCTTCACCTGCAGGGCAACTCCCTTGGCAGGGGGGAGTTCGATGCACATAAGTAGGACACTTGTGACTCCAACTGGCTTTGAAGATCTCTTCTTGCCAAGGACGGTGCGTGTGATCGCCGTCTTTGTACCGGCGAAATGTGAGTGCTTGCTTTAAATCATCTCGAGAAACTGCCATTCCGTATTCCTCTATGAGAGACCTTGATGTACGATCTAAAAAAAGTTTTTGATAGCCTCACATTGTCATGATTATCCCTTGTCTGCACATATCTACTATGATATACGTATGGTTTTCCTTTTCCGCCACGTTGGGTAGTACTCAACGTACCAATCGGAATAGAATTAGGAGTTACGCAGTTGGATTCACAAATTGTTGATTTCGTTAGATTTATTGT
>CAUYTX010000452.1:0-12255 GCA_963575665.1 Gammaproteobacteria bacterium
GAGTTTGGTTGGTTTGCATGTTGGGTGCGTGTTTCCTTCGCTGCGATCTGATTTTGAAGCTTTGGCGACGTAGAAAAAGCGTGAAGCGCCGCCGGAGTCACCAAAGTATGTCGAAGGCATTCCGCCGCCGAAAGCCGACTCTTCCCTGGTGTCTTTTTTCTTGGGAGATCCTTGCTTTGAAAGAAACCCACTCTTCTCATCAAGCGCCGCAGCGGCTTCTTCGTCTAAAAGTAAATTTGCTGGAAAGCGGCCCTTCAGTTCTGGACGTTCAATTTCGTGACGCTCTGAAATCAAACCAGCAGCTTTTGCGTAACCATCTTTTGGTGTTTTACTCGTCACTATACCCTGCGGCGTTGCACTAGCTTTGTCCGTTTCAGATTGATACTCAACCCTACACTCGTCGATATTAATTCCACCCGTTCCCCACTTGAGCACATTCTTTGCAACAGTACCTTCACTCAATGGCTTCCGCGCTAAAGTCCAGAATTCGCATGCTGGTTTTAGCGCTGTGCCGAAGCCTTCCCATTGCTTTGCGGCTTCGGTGGCGGGTGTGTTGTATTTAACAAGTGTTTGGGTTCCATGATTCTCACCAAGTATGCCTGAAGACCGCTGGCCACCTGTCCATTCACGCGCACCTTCTGACCGTTCCGCACCCATTTCCTTGTCAATCGCCTTACTCACATCAAGCGATTTCGGAAATCCGCTACCATAAAGCCATGTCACAACATCGCGAATTTCAAAGCCTGCGTCTTCAATATTCACAACCATTCTGTGCTGTGTGCGAGTGCCACAGGCAACAAGCATATGCCCACCGGGTTTTAAAACGCGCAGGCATTCCTTCCACACTTCCACTGATGGCACATCGTAATCCCACTTCTTATTCATGAAGCTAATGCCATATGGTGGGTCAGTCACAACGCTGTCCACAGAGTTATCTGAAAGTGTATTTAGGAATATGCGATTGTCAGCCAGGTTTATCCTGATCACCTATTTCTCCACCGTGAACATCGCTGCTGCTTTGACTTTGAACTGGTCAATTGCGATTGCCTTGAGGTCTGACTCAGTGCGTTCGCCCTTGATGACCTCGTTACCTTGCGTCGTGACTGTGACAACGTACCAGCCGATTGAATCTCTCTCGAGGCCGATTGTCGTGTAAATCGGCGACGTGTTCTCTGGCACTTTAAGTGCTGGCTTGCTCATCGTGCACCTCATCTTGTTGTGGGAGTTCTGAGAGCATCGAGCGTAGCCAGTTGAGAGTCTGCGTCACTGCAGGAGCTGCAACACCCGGGAATGTGCCATGCTCCACAAGGTCGAGTGCTGTCTGCACAATCGTGCGCACGTTCTTTAAATCTTCTGACATCTGTGCTCCTAATTCGGTTCTGTAGTGTCGTATGCGACTTCAATTTCGGCGTCTAAAATCTCAGTGTCGTAGCCAATGCGCGCGAGCCGAATGAGTTCTGGCAGTGCAGCTGTGAGCTCTGAGAGCATGAGTTCAAGCCTGTTGATTTTCTCAATCACGTCAACCTCACAATCACTTCACCGAGTGAAGTGGCAAAAAATCCAAGCCCGCCATAAGCGTTTGTGTCTTCAATCCAGGTGCGCTGCCGCACGTAGTGTGACCATGCCTTGTTGTTGCGTAGGCTCTGTGGCTCCTTTGGAGGCCTCCAGAGCGACGATTTGACCTCGATGCAGAAGTACCTACCGTCCTTGAGTTGTCCTTCAATGTCGGGGCTGCCAGCACGGCTAGAAGGCACAAGCACCGCACAGCCATTGCCGGTGTGAGTGATGTTGCCCTGGACGTTATTCCGCCAGCACCTGAATCCGTTAGATTTGAGCCACGCCAGGATCTGCGCCAGCACATCGGCTTCTGCTATCTTTGGTTGTTGGACTGCTGCTGTGTTTTTCAACATAGTGAAAACATACCAGACGATAACTGTTCTGTGCAAGTTCATGAGGCAGATTTTGTTAATAGACCTGCCTAACGGTTAAGCAAAAACTATAGGCTGGCGTCAACTAAAGATTTGCCCCCGCGGGAATAGGCAGGATTAGGCTCAAAACTTGGTACTTTGGCCATGGCATTCGCAGTTGCTCTAATTGACCTAGAAGGTACCCTCAATTTTGCCGTGGCGTCCCTGATGACGCCAATCTTCCCAAACTTGCCCTTTATCCTGAAATAGCAATTCGGCCCTTGAATCTTTATCGGCTGATAGCCGAGCAGTATTGCAGCCATGATGGCCTCACCGTTGGTTGTGTAATCTGATGCCTCTTCGACTGCATGTTTAAGGCTATAGCTGAAATATTCGGCCGTTTTTGCAGGCTCACAATAGAGCTCAATCCAATCCATCGACTCAGCGATCCGTCTGAGCGAATCATCTTCTGTCAGGTCAGTCGGCTTGCTTCTGTTCGTACTGAACCCATTTCGATTCAATCTAAGGCAATACAGCTTTGATATTTCGGCCAGAGCCTTTTTGACTCTCTTCAACAAATCCACCAAATTATTTGCTACTTTTTCCATCATCAATTATCCATTTGTCTCGCCTACCAGACTGGTGGCAGACTGTTTTTTAAACATAAGTCAATAAAATCATCACTGTACGACCTGTCACGCCAGGCAGGGCAAAAGTCTGGAAACCCAGGGCGGGAGTGGAGACTCTGTAGACTTCCCCGAGCCCTATACACTCTTCTTTATATTTTACTATTATATTTATATATAAAAAAGGTATGGCAGTGTGGTTGTCCTTCTCAAGCAAGAAAAAGTCGGTCTGGCGTGAGGCTAGGCAACGGCGTGGTTGCCATTCCATCACTCCTCAAACATGGCAGTGACTCGCTTGTGATCAGGGGCTCGGATTTTCAAATTGCTGAACTCTACAATCCTGACTCCGTTTCTACTTTGCCTGACTTTTTTAACGCCCAACCTTGCCCAAGCCTTTACCCACAGCGCATATTTGTTGTCACTCAAATATTCCCCGTTTGAAGTCAGAACCCGACGCACCTCTATTGCAGCAGTCCTATGGCCTTCTTTGAATTCAAAATGCACTCCGAAAAACTCGAGCGCTGCATCGTCAAGCTCGTCGGTGGCCTCTTGAAGCTTTGAGCCATCGCTCGGAATTCGCCCATTGGGGAACTTCCGCTCTTGGTAAAGGGCCCACGCCCATGACAGAAAAACTTGCAATTCGCCTGCAAGCGCCGCCCGCACCAATTTTTCATCGCTGTTTTTCAGTTCTGGAGGCAGCTCGGAAATCTCACAGTCGATAATTCGATTGTGAAGGGCATCGTCGGCAGGCAATTTGAGAGGATGGTTTGAGGTCATCAGAAGAATGCAGTCGATTCGAATGGGAACGTGAGCCTTGCCCTTTCGGTTTACCAGCTGTTCCCGTTCGCCCGTGATGCCCTTAAAGTCGCTCAGGTCATTGGTCACAAAATTGGGATGGCACTCATTGATGTACACGACGCGCTTGCCAATGAGGTTCCACAACCAAAAATCTCCCAAAGTTTGCTTATAGCTTGAAGGCAAAAAAGAACCCTTAAACAGCTTTCCAATCTCTTCGATGACCAAAGATTTCCCGGTATCGCCTTTGCCATGAAGCCACAAAGCTTGTTTTCTGTTGGCATTTTCATCAAACAGTGATGCAATTCGCATCGAAAAAGATTCACTGTTTGTCATTCGGTCGAGAACTTTTTTCCAGGTTGGAGCGTCCTCAATCGTGGCGTTATCAATAGGGTCAAAATCCAATCGAGAAAAACACAACCCATGGTCACTTTTAAAACGCACAGCGGGGGGGAGTTCTGTAATGGAATATTCAACAAAGGTCGCAAGCCAATTTTCTGCTTGCTGCTTTGCAACTTCAGCGTCGATGCAATTGTCCAGAAAGAACATCAAAGGGTAGTCAGATTTGTTAGAATTCCGCACGTACTTTACAAGAGCGTCACGCACTTCGTCGATGCTTGAAACAATAACTATTTCGTCTTCAAGCACTTCTAGAATTTCGGTTTGATACCCAGACGGTTTAAATTTGACGAATTTCCTTCCGAAAGACTGAAATTTACCAAGGTTGCATAGGTATTCCTTTTTTCCGCTGTCTATGATAAAAGGAATCCAGTAGCAGAGTTCTTTCTTTGAAAAAGGCTTTTCTTTGCTATCTCCGTCCTCTCCCCCTTGTGCATCATCGGGGAGATTTTTTTTGCCACCTTTCTTCCCACCATCGAATGGCATTCCAGATTTCTGAGTCTTTTTTGTCTTCAGGGGATCGAAGCCTAATATATTCGAAGGCGTCACTGGGTGAGAGCCCTCTGTCAAAAAGTCCGGGGATGGCGTCAATGATGGTTTGGTGCCTTGTGTTTCGTCCGGGTGCTGGCTCATAAAATCCTCTTATTTCAACACTATCTAAAAGTTTGTTCCGTTGTGGCCTGGAACTTTGTTTAAATTCACGATTGAAAGATTTCTTCGGATAGATCCTGGCCTTTTCCATGGCTGGCGGATCACTGCAGGCATCCACATCGAATTTTTCGCCTTCTGAATTTCCTACAAAAACAATATTCTTGCACGGATAAAAATACCTTGCGGCGTCGACACAGGCCTTGTCAGAGTTGAACAAGTGTGTAATTTTTTGCATAATGCGCTTGTATTCATCAGCATCACTGAACACTCGGCTTGCCAAGACAAACACGCGAAATCGGTCACAGGCTGGCTTATCGCCTTTGACAAGCCCGTGCGATTTCGTCGTGCCAATGACACACGCGTGGTCTTTAAAATCGTCGAGAGCATCTTTTAAAGTGTATTTGCCATCGTCAAAATCGAGTGCAATCCAAACAGCGCAAGCAAAGTTTTGTTGCTTGCGTTTGCCTTGCTCCCAAATGATTGGAGACACACAAAACTCTGCCAAATATATGGCGACATTTTTGGGATCGAGTGTGTTGACTGGCACAGCGGGAGACACTGAGCCGCGCTCTTTAGAGAGCGAAGAACCGGGATTGCACCAGCCTTCTGCGTATTTTGAGCCATCTGCATCTTTGAAGTGGCGGGGGTGAACAGAGAGCATCGTTGACAACTTCCCTTAAACAGTGGTTTAAATGAAGTAGCCAGTCGCACACGGGTGAAATGAATCACCCAAACCCTCGAAATCCCTATCTAATATCTTCTAACAAAAGTTAAAGAGGATTGAATTTAGAGATGTCAAATGAGGTTGACGACTGGGTACTCACCCGGAGGTTAGCGAACTCATGACAGAAGTCAAACAGCCCGTAAAAAGGGCAAGCAACAACGAGATCCTTGTCGGAATTAGCATTCGCCTACCTTACTCGCTTAATTTTGCCTTGTGCAATCAAGCCGACATCTTTGGCATTACGCCGTCATTACTAATTAGAAATATGCTGTCAGACCTAGTTTCCCAGGGAATGTCGCCCGAAAAATGGCAGGTCTATGCGCAGACAATACCGCCCATAAAGGCTCATCGCGAATTTCCCACGCCCAACAATGAAGGAAAGACAGCATGAGTGCTCTAAAGCTCCACGATGTTCCAGTCGAACTTGAAGCCGCTTCACAGGTTATTATCACAGGCGATCTCTCGAAACTAACTGACGTTCAAAAGGCTATTTACTTAAAAACAATTTGCACCCAGCACGGCCTCAACCCGCTCACTCAACCGTTTGCGATCATGACGTTTCAAGGCAAGCAGGTACTTTACGCTAAAAAAGAATGCGCCGTGCAGCTTGCAAGCCTGCGCAACATTTCTGTCGAAATTAGGTCAACGAGCATTGATGACCATGGAATTATGACGGTGGAGTCCCGCGCAATCGAGGATAATAGACGGTTCACTGACGAGATAGCATGCCTTAGTGTCAAAGGGCTTTCAGGCGAAGCGTTCGCCAATGCACGCATGAAGTGCGTCACCAAAGCAAAGCGAAGGGCAACACTCTCGCATTGCGGCCTTGGCATGCCTGACGAGAGCGAAATTGAACCTACCTTTCAACAAAGCCAACCGACACAAATTAAAACATCCAAGCCCGAACCAACAGCAATCCCACAAGCAGCACTTGCCGCTGGCTTAACACTCGAAGCATCTGCCCTGCAGCCCACTGAGCTTGAGTACACCAACCTCGAAACAGGCGAAGTGACAAACGCACCCACAGTGCACACGCCAGCCTTCGATCCAACCAACACCGATCACTGCGCACTGTTTGGCCGTGCAATGCATGAGCTTAAAATCAACAGCAAATGGTGCGCTCTGCACAGTGGGATTGCTGTTGGTTCGGGCTTGGATGTTTTAATTTGTGTCGGTTGGCTTTGTTGAAAGGTAGGTTCAATTTCGCTCTCGTCAGGCATGCCAAGGCCGCAATGCGAGAGTGTTGCCCTTCGCTTTGCTTTGGTGACGCACTTCATGCGTGCATTGGCGAACGCTTCGCCTGAAAGCCCTTTGACACTAAGGCATGCTATCTCGTCAGTGAACCGTCTATTATCCTCGATTGCGCGGGACTCCACCGTCATAATTCCATGGTCATCAATGCTCGTTGACCTAATTTCGACAGAAATGTTGCGCAGGCTTGCAAGCTGCACGGCGCATTCTTTTTTAGCGTAAAGTACCTGCTTGCCTTGAAACGTCATGATCGCAAACGGTTGAGTGAGCGGGTTGAGGCCGTGCTGGGTGCAAATTGTTTTTAAGTAAATAGCCTTTTGAACGTCAGTTAGTTTCGAGAGATCGCCTGTGATAATAACCTGTGAAGCGGCTTCAAGTTCGACTGGAACATCGTGGAGCTTTAGAGCACTCATGCTGTCTTTCCTTCATTGTTGGGCGTGGGAAATTCGCGATGAGCCTTTATGGGCGGTATTGTCTGCGCATAGACCTGCCATTTTTCGGGCGACATTCCCTGGGAAACTAGGTCTGACAGCATATTTCTAATTAGTAATGACGGCGTAATGCCAAAGATGTCGGCTTGATTGCACAAGGCAAAATTAAGCGAGTAAGGTAGGCGAATGCTAATTCCGACAAGGATCTCGTTGTTGCTTGCCCTTTTTACGGGCTGTTTGACTTCTGTCATGAGTTCGCTAACCTCCGGGTGAGTACCCAGTCGTCAACCTCATTTGACATCTCTAAATTCAATCCTCTTTAACTTTTGTTAGAAGATATTAGATAGGGATTTCGAGGGTTTGGGTGATTCATTTCACCCGTGTGCGACTGGCTACTTCATTTAAACCACTGTTTAAGGGAAGTTGTCAACGATGCTCTCTGTTCACCCCCGCCACTTCAAAGATGCAGATGGCTCAAAATACGCAGAAGGCTGGTGCAATCCCGGTTCTTCGCTCTCTAAAGAGCGCGGCTCAGTGTCTCCCGCTGTGCCAGTCAACACACTCGATCCCAAAAATGTCGCCATATATTTGGCAGAGTTTTGTGTGTCTCCAATCATTTGGGAGCAAGGCAAACGCAAGCAACAAAACTTTGCTTGCGCTGTTTGGATTGCACTCGATTTTGACGATGGCAAATACACTTTAAAAGATGCTCTCGACGATTTTAAAGACCACGCGTGTGTCATTGGCACGACGAAATCGCACGGGCTTGTCAAAGGCGATAAGCCAGCCTGTGACCGATTTCGCGTGTTTGTCTTGGCAAGCCGAGTGTTCAGTGATGCTGATGAATACAAGCGCATTATGCAAAAAATTACACACTTGTTCAACTCTGACAAGGCCTGTGTCGACGCCGCAAGGTATTTTTATCCGTGCAAGAATATTGTTTTTGTAGGAAATTCAGAAGGCGAAAAATTCGATGTGGATGCCTGCAGTGATCCGCCAGCCATGGAAAAGGCCAGGATCTATCCGAAGAAATCTTTCAATCGTGAATTTAAACAAAGTTCCAGGCCACAACGGAACAAACTTTTAGATAGTGTTGAAATAAGAGGATTTTATGAGCCAGCACCCGGACGAAACACAAGGCACCAAACCATCATTGACGCCATCCCCGGACTTTTTGACAGAGGGCTCTCACCCAGTGACGCCTTCGAATATATTAGGCTTCGATCCCCTGAAGACAAAAAAGACTCAGAAATCTGGAATGCCATTCGATGGTGGGAAGAAAGGTGGCAAAAAAAATCTCCCCGATGATGCACAAGGGGGAGAGGACGGAGATAGCAAAGAAAAGCCTTTTTCAAAGAAAGAACTCTGCTACTGGATTCCTTTTATCATAGACAGCGGAAAAAAGGAATACCTATGCAACCTTGGTAAATTTCAGTCTTTCGGAAGGAAATTCGTCAAATTTAAACCGTCTGGGTATCAAACCGAAATTCTAGAAGTGCTTGAAGACGAAATAGTTATTGTTTCAAGCATCGACGAAGTGCGTGACGCTCTTGTAAAGTACGTGCGGAATTCTAACAAATCTGACTACCCTTTGATGTTCTTTCTGGACAATTGCATCGACGCTGAAGTTGCAAAGCAGCAAGCAGAAAATTGGCTTGCGACCTTTGTTGAATATTCCATTACAGAACTCCCCCCCGCTGTGCGTTTTAAAAGTGACCATGGGTTGTGTTTTTCTCGATTGGATTTTGACCCTATTGATAACGCCACGATTGAGGACGCTCCAACCTGGAAAAAAGTTCTCGACCGAATGACAAACAGTGAATCTTTTTCGATGCGAATTGCATCACTGTTTGATGAAAATGCCAACAGAAAACAAGCTTTGTGGCTTCATGGCAAAGGCGATACCGGGAAATCTTTGGTCATCGAAGAGATTGGAAAGCTGTTTAAGGGTTCTTTTTTGCCTTCAAGCTATAAGCAAACTTTGGGAGATTTTTGGTTGTGGAACCTCATTGGCAAGCGCGTCGTGTACATCAATGAGTGCCATCCCAATTTTGTGACCAATGACCTGAGCGACTTTAAGGGCATCACGGGCGAACGGGAACAGCTGGTAAACCGAAAGGGCAAGGCTCACGTTCCCATTCGAATCGACTGCATTCTTCTGATGACCTCAAACCATCCTCTCAAATTGCCTGCCGACGATGCCCTTCACAATCGAATTATCGACTGTGAGATTTCCGAGCTGCCTCCAGAACTGAAAAACAGCGATGAAAAATTGGTGCGGGCGGCGCTTGCAGGCGAATTGCAAGTTTTTCTGTCATGGGCGTGGGCCCTTTACCAAGAGCGGAAGTTCCCCAATGGGCGAATTCCGAGCGATGGCTCAAAGCTTCAAGAGGCCACCGACGAGCTTGACGATGCAGCGCTCGAGTTTTTCGGAGTGCATTTTGAATTCAAAGAAGGCCATAGGACTGCTGCAATAGAGGTGCGTCGGGTTCTGACTTCAAACGGGGAATATTTGAGTGACAACAAATATGCGCTGTGGGTAAAGGCTTGGGCAAGGTTGGGCGTTAAAAAAGTCAGGCAAAGTAGAAACGGAGTCAGGATTGTAGAGTTCAGCAATTTGAAAATCCGAGCCCCTGATCACAAGCGAGTCACTGCCATGTTTGAGGAGTGATGGAATGGCAACCACGCCGTTGCCTAGCCTCACGCCAGACCGACTTTTTCTTGCTTGAGAAGGACAACCACACTGCCATACCTTTTTTATATATAAATATAATAGTAAAATATAAAGAAGAGTGTATAGGGCTCGGGGAAGTCTACAGAGTCTCCACTCCCGCCCTGGGTTTCCAGACTTTTGCCCTGCCTGGCGTGACAGGTCGTACAGTGATGATTTTATTGACTTATGTTTAAAAAACAGTCTGCCACCAGTCTGGTAGGCGAGACAAATGGATAATTGATGATGGAAAAAGTAGCAAATAATTTGGTGGATTTGTTGAAGAGAGTCAAAAAGGCTCTGGCCGAAATATCAAAGCTGTATTGCCTTAGATTGAATCGAAATGGGTTCAGTACGAACAGAAGCAAGCCGACTGACCTGACAGAAGATGATTCGCTCAGACGGATCGCTGAGTCGATGGATTGGATTGAGCTCTATTGTGAGCCTGCAAAAACGGCCGAATATTTCAGCTATAGCCTTAAACATGCAGTCGAAGAGGCATCAGATTACACAACCAACGGTGAGGCCATCATGGCTGCAATACTGCTCGGCTATCAGCCGATAAAGATTCAAGGGCCGAATTGCTATTTCAGGATAAAGGGCAAGTTTGGGAAGATTGGCGTCATCAGGGACGCCACGGCAAAATTGAGGGTACCTTCTAGGTCAATTAGAGCAACTGCGAATGCCATGGCCAAAGTACCAAGTTTTGAGCCTAATCCTGCCTATTCCCGCGGGGGCAAATCTTTAGTTGACGCCAGCCTATAGTTTTTGCTTAACCGTTAGGCAGGTCTATTAACAAAATCTGCCTCATGAACTTGCACAGAACAGTTATCGTCTGGTATGTTTTCACTATGTTGAAAAACACAGCAGCAGTCCAACAACCAAAGATAGCAGAAGCCGATGTGCTGGCGCAGATCCTGGCGTGGCTCAAATCTAACGGATTCAGGTGCTGGCGGAATAACGTCCAGGGCAACATCACTCACACCGGCAATGGCTGTGCGGTGCTTGTGCCTTCTAGCCGTGCTGGCAGCCCCGACATTGAAGGACAACTCAAGGACGGTAGGTACTTCTGCATCGAGGTCAAATCGTCGCTCTGGAGGCCTCCAAAGGAGCCACAGAGCCTACGCAACAACAAGGCATGGTCACACTACGTGCGGCAGCGCACCTGGATTGAAGACACAAACGCTTATGGCGGGCTTGGATTTTTTGCCACTTCACTCGGTGAAGTGATTGTGAGGTTGACGTGATTGAGAAAATCAACAGGCTTGAACTCATGCTCTCAGAGCTCACAGCTGCACTGCCAGAACTCATTCGGCTCGCGCGCATTGGCTACGACACTGAGATTTTAGACGCCGAAATTGAAGTCGCATACGACACTACAGAACCGAATTAGGAGCACAGATGTCAGAAGATTTAAAGAACGTGCGCACGATTGTGCAGACAGCACTCGACCTTGTGGAGCATGGCACATTCCCGGGTGTTGCAGCTCCTGCAGTGACGCAGACTCTCAACTGGCTACGCTCGATGCTCTCAGAACTCCCACAACAAGATGAGGTGCACGATGAGCAAGCCAGCACTTAAAGTGCCAGAGAACACGTCGCCGATTTACACGACAATCGGCCTCGAGAGAGATTCAATCGGCTGGTACGTTGTCACAGTCACGACGCAAGGTAACGAGGTCATCAAGGGCGAACGCACTGAGTCAGACCTCAAGGCAATCGCAATTGACCAGTTCAAAGTCAAAGCAGCAGCGATGTTCACGGTGGAGAAATAGGTGATCAGGATAAACCTGGCTGACAATCGCATATTCCTAAATACACTTTCAGATAACTCTGTGGACAGCGTTGTGACTGACCCACCATATGGCATTAGCTTCATGAATAAGAAGTGGGATTACGATGTGCCATCAGTGGAAGTGTGGAAGGAATGCCTGCGCGTTTTAAAACCCGGTGGGCATATGCTTGTTGCCTGTGGCACTCGCACACAGCACAGAATGGTTGTGAATATTGAAGACGCAGGCTTTGAAATTCGCGATGTTGTGACATGGCTTTATGGTAGCGGATTTCCGAAATCGCTTGATGTGAGTAAGGCGATTGACAAGGAAATGGGTGCGGAACGGTCAGAAGGTGCGCGTGAATGGACAGGTGGCCAGCGGTCTTCAGGCATACTTGGTGAGAATCATGGAACCCAAACACTTGTTAAATACAACACACCCGCCACCGAAGCCGCAAAGCAATGGGAAGGCTTCGGCACAGCGCTAAAACCAGCATGCGAATTCTGGACTTTAGCGCGGAAGCCATTGAGTGAAGGTACTGTTGCAAAGAATGTGCTCAAGTGGGGAACGGGTGGAATTAATATCGACGAGTGTAGGGTTGAGTATCAATCTGAAACGGACAAAGCTAGTGCAACGCCGCAGGGTATAGTGACGAGTAAAACACCAAAAGATGGTTACGCAAAAGCTGCTGGTTTGATTTCAGAGCGTCACGAAATTGAACGTCCAGAACTGAAGGGCCGCTTTCCAGCAAATTTACTTTTAGACGAAGAAGCCGCTGCGGCGCTTGATGAGAAGAGTGGGTTTCTTTCAAAGCAAGGATCTCCCAAGAAAAAAGACACCAGGGAAGAGTCGGCTTTCGGCGGCGGAATGCCTTCGACATACTTTGGTGACTCCGGCGGCGCTTCACGCTTTTTCTACGTCGCCAAAGCTTCAAAATCAGATCGCAGCGAAGGAAACACGCACCCAACATGCAAACCAACCAAACTC
>CAUYTX010000453.1:0-12232 GCA_963575665.1 Gammaproteobacteria bacterium
GAAGCGTTGTACCAGCAGCAGCCGTACAGCCGGACGGGGAATCTGTTCCGGAGGGAGTGGTTTGGGATGGTGGAGGAGCCACCGGGGAATATCGTGCAGCGGATCCGGTATTGGGATAAGGCGGCGACGGCGGGGGGCGGGGCCTTCAGCTGCGGGGTACTGATGGGGATTACGGATAACCGGACGATTGTGGTGGAGCATGTGGAGCGGGGGCAGTGGAGCCAGTACGAGCGGGAGGAGCGGATTTTGCGGTGCGCGAAGCTGGACCAGGAGCGTCCGGGGGTGCGAAGTGTGATCTGGCACGAGCAGGAGCCGGGATCTGCGGGGAAGGATAGTGCGCAGGATACGAATACAAAGCTGGCGGAGGCGGGGTTTGAAGCGCATTTTGCGCCGGTGACGGGGGACAAGGTGGTGCGGGCGGGTCCGTGGAGCAGCTCGTGCGAGGCAGGACGGGTAAGGCTGGTGCGGGGTGGGTGGAACGAAAGTTATATCGAGGAGCATTTATCTTTTCCGTTGGGAAGATTGAAAGACCAGGTGGACGCCAGTTCGGGGGCACATAACAAGTTGATCGGGGCGGGAGGTAGCGGGATATGGGCATGAGAGGCAATTATGAGTAATATTTGGGAGCGTTTGAGATATGTGCTGCGGGGGGAGAAGAGCGCGGCACAGTTTTTTGATACGTACCAGGATTTGAAGCCGAAGTTCAGCGAGGTGAGCTTTGAGTCGATGGTGCGGCACGGCTACCGGAAGAACGAATTGATCTTTGCCTGCATCAGCAAGACGGCCAATTCTGCGGCGCAGGTGAGCGTGCAGCTGAGGAAGAAGAAGGGGAAGGCGGTAGTGGAGCAGCATGCGTTCCTGGATTTAATCCAGAGGCCGAATCCGCAGATGGGGGAGTTCGACCTGTGGAATGCGGTGCTGACATACCAGAAGCTGGCAGGGAAAGCGGTGTTTGAGAAGGAGCGCAACCGGAGGGGGCAGGTGATCCGGCTATGGCCGCTGCGACCGGACTGGCTGAATGTGATCCCGAGCGGGATAAATGGGATTGAGAGGTATGAATACCAGGTGCCGGGAATCCAGGAGCCGATAACGCTGCGGGTGGAGGATGTGCTGGATTTCAAGACGTTTGATCCGCTGAACAAATACAACAGTTACCCACCGGTGGCGGTGGCGGCGCGGGTGGGGGATGTGGATAACAGCACGACGGACTTTTTGAAGCTCTTTTTCGAGAAAGGGGGGGTGCCTCCGGGGCTGTTGAAGACGAAGCTGAAGCTGGTGGATACGCAGGTGGAGGATATCCGGCGCAGGTGGCGGGAGCGGTACGGGGGGGTGGAACACTGGACGGAACCGGCGGTGTTGGATTCGGATGCGGAGTATCAAAAGACGGGGCTGAGCTTTGAGGAGATGGGGTTCGAGGTGCTGGATGCGCGCAACGAGGCGAGGATCTGCATGGTGCTGGATGTGCCGCCGATCCTGGTGGGGGCGAACGTGGGGCTGGCCAGGGCGACGTACAGCAACTACCGGGAGGCGAGGAAGGCGTGGTGGGAGGACAGCCTGGCTCCGACCTACGTCAATTTTCAAGATGTGATCCAGACGGGACTGGTGGAGGAGTTCGGCAGCGATGTTTATGCGGACTGGGATTTCAACCGGGTGGCGGCATTCCAGGAGGAGAACAACGAGAAGTGGCGGCGGGCGACGGATGCGCTGCGGAGCGGGGGGATCACGGTGAACCAGTTCCAGGCGGAGGTGGGTCTGCCGGACCGTGGAACTGCAGGAGAGGTGTATTTGAGGCCGCTGAACGTGGTGGAGGTTCCGGCGAAGGGAACGGGGGAGAAATCCGCTTCGGTCCCACTTTTCAAGGTGGGAGAAGATAAGGGGGCGCCGGACAGCAAGGATCGGTCGAAGCACGAGCGGATCATCCGAACAGCAATGGACAGTTATTTCCAGGGCCAGTTACAGCGTGTGACTGGAACGGATTAAGGAGCGAACGATGGAACACAAGGCGGTTGATGTTTACACGAAGGAGATCCAGGACCGGACGGTGACGGGGATTGCGGCGGTGATCGGGAATGTGGACAGCGGATTTGACCGGATCTGGAAGGGGGCGTTCAAGAAGACGATCAAGGAAGGGGCGAGCCGGGTGCGACACTTGTGGATGCACGATTACATGCAGCCACCGACGGCGAAGATTTTGGAGCTGAAAGATGTTGGGAAAGACGATCTCCCGGCTAGTGTGCTGGAGAGGGCGCCGGAGGCGATGGGTGGACTGATGGTGGTGCGGGAGTACCTGAGGACGAGCCGGGGTGACGAGATCCTGGAGGGGGTCAAGACGGGGGCGATCAACGAGATGAGCTTTGCGTACGATGCGGTGAAGTACGATTTTGAGGAGATCGAGAACGATGAAGGGCGGGGGATCCTGGTGCGGAACCTGCGAGAGGTGCGATTATTCGATACTTCGGATGTGAACTGGGGGATGAACGAGGCGACGGTGGCGAGCAAGAATGGGAAAGGGGGGATGCACCTGGCGCCGTACCTAGAGGGGTACAAGGAGATGTTGGGGGAGCGGTATGAAATTCTGGTGAAGCTGGCGGACCTGACCGGGAGCGTGATTGTTCCGGATGCGCTGAAGGCGGGCCGTGTACTCTCTGGAGCCAACCTGGAGAAGCTTAAGAATGCGTTGGCGGTGCTGGAGGAAATCCTGCTGGCAGCCGAGCCGTCTGTGGATGAGGAAGCCGAGAAGGCGCAGACACGGGCACTCACTGAGGCGGTTTTGCGAAAGCTGAGGATGTATGAGGCGGATCCGATTTTAGTCGGATAAACAATTTTATCAAGCCCTCATCCCTGCCCCTCTCCCGAGGGGAGAGGGGAGGAGATTAGACGGAGGATTGAGATGAACGTTGAAGTATTGACAAAGGCGTACGCGGCCAAGATCGACGGGGCGAAGGCGCTGGCTGCGGCATACGAGGGCAAAGAGGATTCAATGCCCAAGGAAGTGATCACCCAGATCGATGTCCTGCTGAAAGAGGCAGAAGAGATCAAGGGCAAAATCGAGATGGGACAGCGGATCCAGGCCGGGGATGTGTGGTTGAACCAATCGGCAGGGACCAAGGGGGCGCACTTAGCCCCGGGTGTGAGTGTTACCATGGACGAAGGCGATCAAAAGTTTGCGAGCGCGGGCGAGTTCTTCATGGCGGTCAAAAACGCAGCTCTGTACCCTGGAGCGGAAGATGTGCGGCTGCGCAGTCGGAAAAACAAGGAAAGCAAGGCGACCGGACTTTCGGAAGGGGTGCCCGCCGATGGTGGTTATCTGCTGGCTCCGCAGGTGAGCAGCAAGATCCTGGATCGGATGTATTCGACAGGCGAGATCCTGAGCCGGATACCGATCGACCCGATCACGGGCAACAGCAATGCGATGGACTACAACGGGATCGATGAGAGCAGCCGGGTGGCCGGGAGCCGGTGGGGCGGCGTGCTGGGTTACTGGGTGGCGGAGGGCGGCACGATTACGAAGAGCAAACCAGCGTTCCGACAGATCGAGCTGAAGCTGAAAGACGTGGCGGCACTCTGCTACGCCACCAACGACCAACTGCAGGACACTGCCAACCTGGAAAGCTGGCTGATGCGGGTATGCCCGGAAGAACTGCGGTTCCAGGTGGAAGATGCGATCTATGAGGGCGATGGAGTTGGGAAACCGTTGGGGATTATGAACAGCCCATGCCTGGTGAGCGCGCTGCGTGTGGACGCGAGCAAGGTGCAACTGGCGGACATCAATACGCTGTGGGCGCGACGCTGGGGCGGGGTGAAGGACTACGTATGGTTCATCAACCAGGACGTGACCCCGCAACTGGATGCGATGACGGCAGCGACTGCGCCGGTGTACCTGCCGCCAGGCGGGTTGAGCGCGGCACCCTACGGGACGCTGAAGGGCAGACCGGTGATCGAGGTGGAATACGCGGCTACGATGGGAACGACCGGCGACATCATGCTTGCGAGCATGAGCCAGTACCAGGCGATCGACCGGGGCGGGGTGCAGAGCGCAAGCTCGATCCATGTGCAGTTCGTTACCAATGAGACGGCGTTCCGGTTTGTTTACCGGTTCCACGGCGCCCCGACCTGGGGCAGTGCTTTGACCCCGTTCAAGGGGAGCAATACGCAGAGCCCGTTCGTGGTGTTGACTTCGGCCAGCACGTAATGGGTTGGAGTAGGGCGCAGCTCAGCTGCGCCCTACGAAATATGAATATGACGATTTGAAGGAGTGACGGAAATGAATCCTTATGTAGGGTACGAGAATATCATCCCATTGCTGGAGCCGAAAGACATTGCAACGACGGTCACGGTCAGCAACTATCTGGATCTGAAGGGCTGCCACCGGGCGGCCTTCCTGGTGGCTTTCGGGGCGATCACATCGGCAACGACCACGGACCGGGAAGAGATCACGGTGGAGGCGGCCACAGCAGAGGGCGGGACAGAGGCGGCAATCGCCTTCAACTATCGTTTGAGCGGCGCCCTGGGTGCGAACACCTGGGGGGCGATCACGGCGGTGGCGGCGGCGAGCAACCTATCGCTTGATCCGGCAGCGGACGATAACAAGCTGGTGTGGATCGAGATCGATCCGGGTGCGCTGGCGCCCAGCGATTACCGGTATGTGCGGGTGAAACTGACCGACAACCCGGATATGACTGCCTGCCTGGTGGGGGTAATCGGGTTCACGAACCCGATCTATCACCAGACCACGCATGTAAGCGCGACGGCGAGCGCGTCGGCATAACCGACCTAACCCCTAGCCCCCTCCCTGCCGCTGTGACAGCGGAAAGGGAGGGGGAAGGCGAAGAGGGATGACGATGGGTGAGGGAAAAAGGCCGTTGTTGGTATGGAATAAGGATAACGGGTGGGGAGAAATCCCCACCCGGAAGCTGGCGATCGTAGGGAGCCATCCGGCGACGCGGGAGAATGCGCCATACGACGACCCAGAGTGGGAGATCTGGCTGTACAACGAGGCGCCGCAGAAGACGGAGGTATATAAGCGGTGGGATGCGTGCCTGCAATTGCATAAACCGGAGGTATACAGCAGCCTGGAGAACTGGGTGAACAAGGGGCACTGGGAATGGCTGCAGAAAGACCACGGGAAGGTGATCTGGATGCAGGAGGTGGACCCAAAAGTACCTAATAGTGTACGGTATCCGATTGAAGGGGTTCTGGATCTGGTGCCGTACCGGTATCTGCGGAGCAGCCCGGCGCTGGCACTGGCTCTGGCGATTTATCTGGGGTACGAGGAGATCAGCCTGTACGGGAACGAGCTAAGCTCGAATACGGAATATGCGTATCAAGCGACGAACCTTGCGTTCTGGATCGGGTTTGCACATGGGAGAGGGATCAAGCTGAACCTGGAGTGCTGGCAGAGCGAGTTCAACCAGGCTATTTACGGGTACGAGGGGGAGCTGCAGATCGATGCTCAATTTTATGAGAAGCGGTTTGATGAATACGAGCGGGCGTGGACGGCGAACGATAAGACGATGACGACGATCAAGAACCGGCTGGATGCAGCGATGCTGGAGCGAAAATACGATAAGGTAGGGCAGCTGACGATCGAGCTGCAGAATGCGGCTCTGGCGACGGGTGAGACGGCGGGGGCGGTGCGGGAGGCGGAGCGGTATATGCGGCGAAGCGACCCGATCTCGCGGCAGGAGTTCGAGCGGGTGAGCGCGCAGGCGCAGATCGACGGGGATGCGCTGCGGGAGAAGATGCTGCATGCGGGGGGGAAGTGCGAGTATGTATGGAACGTGTGGCGGCAGACGGGGAGGATGGAGGCGCTGAACCAACTGCGGGGGTTTACACGGGAAAAGGTGCAATTTGCATATGATATGGGGGCGCAGCTGGGGATTTGGAAGGAAAATTTGTTGTATATGAGCGAGTATGACAAGCGGGTGACGGCGCTGGGAGGACAGAGGGCGGTGGGGCAGGTCGTTGAATCGTTTGATCGTTAGATCGTTGGAACATTAAACGACTGAACAAAGGAACGAGGGAACGAGGTTATGGCTTTAAGCGATGTGATTACGGATCTGCAGAGTAAGGCGGGGAGTATGACGGGGATCCTGGCGGCGCCGGTGAACCCACCGGAGGCGGCGAACCAGTTCCCGTTTGCGGTGTGCTATCCGCGGCTGGGGAATGTAGCATTTGCGAGCGCAGGATGGGGCAATTATTTTCATACGATCTTTCTGGAGATCCACGTGGGGCGGCAGCTGCTGCCACAGGCGATTGCGATGGCGCTGCCGTATGCGGAGCGGTTTGCAACGAAGGTACTGAACGACCTGACGCTGAGCGGGACGGCGAGCGAGGTGCGGGCATTGAGGTACACATTCGGGCGGCTGGAATGGGGTGGGGTGGAGACGATCGGGTACAGGTTTGAGGTGGATGTGAAGGTGATGCAGACGTAGAGACGCAAAATATTGCGTCTCTACTGGACAGGAGGAAGAGATGTTGAGATATGTTGGGAAGGGCAATTGGATAACGGGGGTCCCGGCGAGAGATTTGACGGATGAGGAGGTGGAGGCGTTTGGGGAGAAGTGGCTGGTGGAGAGCGGGTTGTATCAGTCAGCCACAGAGAACGCCGCTGAGTACAGCGGGACAGAGAAAAATGTGGCGAGCAAGCGGGGGGGTAGATTGAATAAAGCGTTGGGGCACGGCGGCGCCGTGCCTGTGCCGGGAGAGAACAAGGATTAGGGCAGAGCGTGGAGATTGCTTCGCTACGCTCGCAATGACATAAGGAGATGATGAGATGGCAGGAGTGAAGGCATTACGAAAAATACAACTGGGGAGAGAAACGGTGGCGGGGACGGCGGTGGCGGCAACGGCGGTATGGCGGGGGATGGGGGTGATCGAGGACCAGAGGGAGCCAGTGTTCCCGGAGGAGCATGTGGGGATTTTGGGCGGGGTGGACCGGCAGTACACGCCGAAACTACAGGCGGGGATGGCGTTCGATGCGGTCCCGGCGACGTATGAGCAGATCTTCCACATCTTTGAGGCGGGGATCAAGACGGTGGGGACGGGAGCAGCGGATGGGGCCGGGACGGACAAGATCTATGCGTACCCATTCCCGACGACCAGTTTGAACACGATCAAGACCTACACCATTGAGGGCGGGAACAACCAGCAGGCGGAGGAGATGGAATACTCGCATGTGGCCGATTTTAAGCTCTCGGGGAAGGGCGGGGAAGCGGTGATGGTGGAGGCGAACTGGGTGGGACGGCAGGCGAGCCTGAGCACGTTCACTGGGGCGCTGAGCATCCCGACGGTGGAAGAGATCCTGTTCGGGAAGGGGAAGCTGTACATCGATGCGATAGGCGGGACGCTGGGGACGACGCAGGTGACGGCGACGCTGCTGGAGATGAGCCTGGAAGTGAAGACGGGGATCCTGCCGAAATTCACGGCGGACGGGGCGCTGTATTTTACCTTCCACCAGTTCACCCAGCCGGAGATCGTGCTCAACCTGGTGTACGAGCACAATGCGAGCGCGGAGGCGGAGCGGGTGAAATGGCGGGCGGGAACGGCGAGCCAGGTGCGGGTGAAATTCGAGGGGTCGACGGTGGCGACGCCGGGGACAACTTATTCGGTCAAGACCCTTTTGATCGACCTGGCGGGGAAGTACGAGAAGTTTGAGAAGCTGGGGGACCAGGATGGGAACGATATCGTGGCCTGCACGTTCAGGGCAAGGTACAACAGCACGGCGGCGCTTTTTGCGAGCCTGACGGTGGTGAATGAGATAGCGAGTGTGCCGTAGTCGGGTAGTTCGGTAGTTCGGTCGTTGGATCGTATGGTCGTTGGACCATAAGATCGTCGAGATGATGGAGGATTAAATGACTAATAATGTTGCAATTACGGCTGGGGCAGGCACGCCGATCGCCACGGACGAGATCGGATCGGCTCACTACCAAAGGGTCAAAATCGCGGATGGGGCGGAAGATTCGACTGCGATGATCGGCGGAGACGCCACCAACGGGCTGGATGTGGATGTGACCCGGATCGCAGCCGGGGATAACAACATCGGGAATGTTGACTTGGCCAGTGCGATCCCGGCGGGGACGAACCTGATCGGGGAAGGTGAGCATTGACCAGGTTACGGCGAACGCGAACGAGGTGGTGGTCAAGAGCGGGACGGTCACGGCGGTGACAGCGATCACCAATGCCCTACCTGCGGGGACGAATGCCATCGGCAAGTTGGCAGCCAACAGCGGGGTGGACATCGGGGATGTGGATATTACATCCGTTGTGCCGGGGACGGGGGCGACCAACCTGGGCAAGGCGGAAGACGCCGGGCATACATCCGGGGATGTGGGCGTGATGGTCCTGGGAGTGCGCAACGAAGGGCATGATGATTTTTCCGGGACGGATAAAGATTATGTGCCGATTGCGACAGATGCCAGCGGAGACGTGTATGTCAATGTGAGGCATGCCCTGCCAGCCGGGACGGCGGCGATCGGGAAGTTGGCGGCGAACAGCGGGGTGGACATCGGGGATGTGGACATCCTGAGTATCGCAGCCGGGACCAACATCATCGGGAAGGTGCAGCCGTTCTCGGCCATGCTGGAAGGCGGGCTGACCGAGCTGGTGGGGATCAATGAGCAGGTGGATCAGAACGATTACTGCGGCAGCGTAGGCGTCTCCCTGGGCGGGAGCTACTCGGGGCGAAATCCTAGCGGTGGCGCTGTATGCAACTGAGGATGGGAGCGGCGCGGTGCAGGACAGCGCGGGCATACTGTATGTATTCGATGCAGACCCGAGCATTTCCAGCGGTGACACGGCGATCTCGGCGGCGGCCAGAGTGACGACCATCGGCAAGATTGCGATTGGCGCAGGCGATTGGGATACGGACGCAAACGGTGGGCTGGCGTATGTGAGCAACCTGCCGATCCCGTTCCATGCGGTGAGCACGCTGTACTTCAGCTGGAAGCACCTGGATGCGACCAGCCTGAATGACGCGGCGGGCGATGATGAGCAATTGGAATTTAACATTTGGTGGAAGAGGGAATCATGAGCCACAGGCGACACCTGGCACCCCTGAGGAGATGGGATACAGCCTTCGACCAGGGAGCAGCGGCATCGGTGATCGACAGCGGATCGGTGAGGATCACACCCAGGACGGACTGGAACAGCGAGTGGGGGTGGTTCGCGATCCGTAATGACCGGCTGGCAGGACAGATACCGCACTTCCTGGTGGCTAAAGCAAGCCGAATGGCTGCACCGGCGGCAAACGAAGGATTGGCAGTATGGTCCAACAATCTGGACACGGATACCTGGAACGCATTTGATAACCAGAGTATAGGTGCCAGCGACATCGAGTTTTATAACAACAGTCCATTCCCCAATGGGACGATCTACGTTGCCCATACTGCGATGTACCCATTCTCCAGGATCGGGCGGGTGTTCCGTGAGTGGATCAAGGACACACGCGTGACGCTCAAATACGCAGGTCAGGCCACACGCAGGGCGAGCGCAGGCGGGCTAACGGCGCCGGGCTTGCCGTTCTACGGGCTGGTGGTTACAAATGCCTCCGGCTTCACCAAAAACAACATGATCCTGACCGCCTACAACCACCCCAGCGAAGTGCGGGGAGCCTACCAGCTCGAAGGCGCAATGTCATGGTTGCTGGGCGGTAGCCCGGAAGCTGAGTTTTTGCTGGACTGGTTCAACGTGTACGTTTATCCATGCTTGAACCCGCAGGGTGTGCGGGGTGGTTATTACCGCAGCTGCCCGCAGGATGCAAGCCGTGACCATAACCGGGAATGGGATGATACCGGGGTGCTGGAGTGCATTGATACGATCAAGACCGCGATGGCAGCTGATACCGGCACAGACATCGAAATTGGGATCGACTTTCATTCCAACATGGGTTCGGACGACGGCTATTTATCATCAGACGACCACACCGCGACGTTATACGCAGCCTGGCTTGCCAAAATGCAGGCGCTTGATGCTGGTTTCGGCTATCTCGATCAGACCATAGCGGAATCGTTGCGTACATTGTGGACCGGAACCTACTCAGCGGCGCTAGGCGTGAGCTGCGAACACGGAGGCCTGAATACCAAGACCCTCAGCAATATAAAAACCAACGGTCAAAATGCCCTAAAAGCTGTAACACAAATGCACGCGGATGGGCGCTGGACCAACGGGCCAGGGGTGGGCGCCAGAGACTTCAACGGCACAACCGACCGGATAGACTGGAGCAGCGTCGCTGATCTGACCGGCAGCGCCCTGACTATCTCGGTTTGGGTTTATTTTGATCGCATCAACACAAACCAGTACATTGTCAATATCGGAAAAAATGCTGGAGGCGGGATTGAGCTGGGCAATAACGGAACAGTTTCATCGGGACAACTAACATTTTTGGTGGACGGCTCTACCGATATGATTCGAGCGGTTGCTGGTTCTACCGTGGCAACCGGCCAATGGTATAACCTGATTGCTACATGGACGGGCGGTATAACAGCTTATACAAATGCACATATTTACAGAAACGGTGTTGAAGTATCTTATGATGTAGGTAATTCTCAAAATGGATCGACCGAAGTTTCCCACACGGAAAACTGGTGCATTGGCGGGCGTTACTCTGACGACCTGCGCAACACCGACGGCAAAATCGCCCAGGTGGGGGTTTGGAATCGGGTCCTGACCAGCACCGAGATCGCAAACCTGGCAGCAGGATATGCGCCTGACCTTGCGGCTGCATCCGGGTTACAGTTTTATTTCAAGGGCAACACATCCAGCCTGGTGGCTTCGCCAGGTGGGACCGGGACAGCCGATGGAACCACCTCGGTGACCGGGGTGGGGAATGGGCCGGGCATTGTGTATGGATAGGATGAGACGATGAGCCTGTTGTTATTGCTGGTCACAACCAAGACCACGGATGTCGATGACCTGATTGCGGCGGGGATCACGACCGGATCGCCGAGCCTGGGGGCGCCGAGCTTCAGCCAGGTGCACATCCTTTCGGCGGGGAACATCACGGTCAGCGCGCCGGGGCTGGGGGCGGCAATCCTGGGCCAGCTGCACGTGCTGACGGCGAGCGGGATCACGACCTGGGCACCGGTACTGGGGGCTCCGGCGAACAGCCAGCAGGGTGCGGTGACGGTCTCGGATGCGAGTGCATATCGTTTGGTGATACAGGACCAATGATTATGGCTAATAAATACGAACTAGGCGACCTGGTGAGGGTGAAGGGGACGTGGACGGACCCGAACAATAGCAATGCGGCGATTGACCCGGATGTGGTGAAATGTTCGGTGCGGGCTCCGTCCGGGACGGTGACTACCTATACCTTTGGGACGGATGCGGCGCTGACGAAAGTTTCGACCGGGGTATACCAGATGGATATCAACGCAAATGCGGCGGGGATCTGGAGCTACCGGTGGTTTTCGACAGGTGCCGGTCAGGCTGCGGATGAGAGATATTTTGAGGTGAGTGTGGCGTATGCGCAATAATTTGGAGCATGGATCGTTGGATTTGAGACCAACGACATGGATGGAGGAGAGTAATGGCTGATTTTTTGCATGACGATGTGTTTGATAGTGGCCTGAATGTGCTGGCAAACAACGTGGAGAACCTGTATCTATGTTCGTCGCTGCCGACAACCTTTGCGGAGGCGAGCAGCACTTATAAGCTGGGGACCAAGGCGGGGCCGACGATATCTGCTCCGGCGGACCGGGTTGGGGGCGGGCGCAAGGTTACGGTGAGCGCGTTCTCGAACGGGAGTGTGAGCGCAACGGGGACGGCAGGGTTTTATGCGCTGACGGACGATTCCGCGTCAAAGCTGCTGGCGCAGGGCGACCTGGCGGGTACGCAGGTGGTGACGAGCGGGAACACGTTCACGCTGACGGCGTTCGATATTGGGATACCGGATCCGGTGTAAGTCGTTTGATCGTTGGGTCGTTGGGTCGTTGGATCGTTGAGTGAGAATGACTGAACGATGGAACGATGGAACGAAGGAACGAGGAAGACAGGAAGGTGATTAGTGGCCATCAATGATTATTGCACGACGCCGGAGATCAAGCAGGCGCTGCCGGGGGCGAGCTGGGATGGTTCGTACGATGCGATCCTGGACGGAATTGCGACAAGGGCGAGCCGGGCGATTGATTTGCATTTCAAGCGCAAGCCGGGGTCGTTTTATGTAAGCACGGATGTGACGCTGTATTTCGACGGGAGCGGGGGAAGGCAACAATGGATCGATGAGCTGGCAGCG
>CAUYTX010000454.1:0-12194 GCA_963575665.1 Gammaproteobacteria bacterium
GCCCCGTTGGTGGTGACATCGACCAACGCTATCTGCCCAGTGCTTGCCGTACTGGTGGTTAGTATTCTTTAGGTTGGTGAGTAAGAGGGGGCGAGATTCGCCCCCTTTTTTTGGTGCAAAACTATGTTTTTATGATTTTGGCACGTGCTTTGCTTATCTTTTTGTTAGCTAAACGAGGATTTTTAATCCAGAACTGGTAGCTAAAACCATTTGACGAGGAGATTTCCAATGTATCAGAAACAACAAGGCTTTACCTTGATTGAGTTGATGATTGTCGTAGCAATCATCGGCATCTTGGCTGCAGTGGCCATTCCTGCCTACAGTGACTACACGATCCGAAGCCAAGCCTCAGAAGGTATTAGCATGTCGGATGAGCTCAAGGCAGCCATTGCCGATTTCTGGAACGCTAAAGGTGCTTTACCTCCCACTGCTGCTTCTGCTGGGTTAGCCAGTGCTGCTAGCTATCAGGGCGCGTACGTATCTGCTGTTGCCATGGCCAAGGGTGTAATCACCATTACTTATGGTAACAAGGTTAACAACAAGGTACTTGGCAAGAAGCTCAGCATTGAGCCACGTGCCAATGGTGCAGGCAACTTGGTTTGGGTATGCGGATTTGCAAGCATGCCAGGTGGTAGCCACGTCATTAACACTGCATCTGGCTACGCCGCTGCTAGCCCCGTTGGTGGTGACATCGACCAACGCTATCTGCCCAGTGCTTGCCGTACTGGCGGTTAGTATTCTTCGGTTGCTGTAGTAGAAGGGGGCGCAGCTTGCCCCCTTTTTTTTAGACAGACTCCGCAGTACTTGTTTAGGAGATATCCCATGCACTCCACACAATCTGGCTTTACCCTAATTGAGCTGATGATCGTGGTGGCGATCATCGGTATCTTAGCAGCGGTGGGCATTCCTTCGTACCAGGATTACTCCGTTCGCAGTCAAACGGTAGAGGGTATTTCTCTTTCAGATGGCCCGCGCGCAGGCATTTCCGATTTTTGGAACACTCGTGGCAAGTTGCCACCCAGTGCCGCTTCTGCAGGAGTTGCCAGTTCCACCAGTTTGCAAGGTATGTATGTTTCTGACATCGCCATTGCCAATGGAAAAATCACCATTACTTTTGGAAACAAAGCCAGTTCCAAGATTAGTAAATCTGGTGGCAACCTACTTGAAATCATCCCGGTTGCCAATGCAGGAGGTAATTTGGTGTGGGTGTGCGGATATTCCAGTTTGCCAGGAGGTACACACAATATCCAGAGTAATGCTCCTGCGGCCAATGCTACTTCGATTGATCCAAGGTTTTTGCCTGCAGTTTGTCGATCTGGCACTTAAGCTATGCAAGATCGTTGGAGAGAAATTACAGGGTTAGGTTTGTTGCTTCTTTTCGTTGCGTTACTTTACGTGCCCGGGCTTTCTGGCATATTCATGTTCGACGACGAACAGAACATTACCAATCAACCCGCGATCCAAATAGATTCCTTAAGTTATGACAATCTGGCGCAAGCAGCGTTTTCTTCGGACGCTGGCATCCTAAAACGTCCGGTAAGTATGCTGAGTTTTGCCGTAAATGCCTATTTAACGGGAATTAACCCGTATCCCTTCAAAGCAGTGAACTTATTGATTCATATTTTGAATGGCATTTTGATTTATTGGGTTACGAAGTTACTTCTTAAAATTCATCGTACTATTCACGGTTCTGCACTGTCTTCAGAGCTTCCAATCGCATTCGCAATTACTGCGGCTTGGATGTTACATCCGATCAACCTGAGCACCGTTTTGTATGTTGTGCAACGCATGACGGGGCTTTCTGTTTTGTTTTCACTTTTGGGTATGGTTTGGTATTTATTGGGAAGGTTTCGCCAAATAGAAGGCCACCCAGGGATGGTGCCTATTCTGTTTTCGTTTTTACTTGCCTGGCCCTTGGCTATTTTGAGTAAAGAAAACGGTGCTTTGTTGCCTGCTTTCCTGTTGGTTCTGGAGGGGACTATTTTACGTCTGCATGGCCTAGAGGGAAAAACACGCAAGTATGTTTTAGTCTTGTTTATAGCTACTGTTGGATTCCCTTTCTTAGTGGGTAGCCTTTATTTAGGTACACACCCAGAAGTGATCTTGAATGGATATGGCATTCGATCATTTACTCTAGGAGAACGATTGCTCACAGAGGCACGGGTTTTATGGATGTATCTTGGTTTAATTGCTTCTCCTTCGGTTTCTCGTCTTGGTCTATACCACGATGATATTCCCATTTCTCATAGTTTATTAGATCCTGTTACAACACTTTGGGCTATTTTTGGAATCATCGGATTATTTGCAGCAGGAATAATGAGTCGTCGTCGTTTCCCGTGGATTAGTTTTGGCATTTTCTTTTTTTTAGTCGGGCATGTAATGGAGTCTACTTTCATTTCTCTGGAAATCGCCCACGAACACCGCAATTATTTACCAAGCTATGGAATCTTAGCTGCAGTGTTTTTTTCTCTTTTGCAGCCTATCCCAAGAATTGAGATCTACCGACTCCAAAAGGCAGTGGCAGTTGTTCTGATCCTTGGATTCGCGTTAGTTACTGGTTTGCGGGCTAATTTGTGGGGAAATCCGGCAGAGTATCTTTTAACGGATGTGCAGTACCACTCTCAGTCTCCGCGCGCCAACTACGAGGCCGGACGCTTTTTGCTTGCCAGTTGCATAAAGAGTATTGACAATGAAGTACGAAAAAAATTGTGTGGCAAAGCAAAATCTTTGTTCCTAAAGTCTTATGAGAATGATTCTCAATTTATAGCGGGTTTGTTAGCCGCCATTCGGACTGAAGATGTATTAGGTCAATCACCCCTACCGGAGAAAATAAGCTCTCTCCATCATGCTTTAGCAACAGAAAAGATGTCGTTACTCACACCATCTGCGCTAATAGCACTAGGACAATGTTTATTCGACAATAGTTGTCAATTTTCGAATGTTTTTTTTGATGATTTGTACGCAATGGCACTTTCTAATCCCACTTTGGACAAGAGAAGTGCTGCGACCTTATACAATGAAAGGGCAGTGCTTGCGATTCAAACAGGAGATTTGCAAAAAACTACCCAGTACATTCAATCTGGTGTGGAAGCGGATCCAGACAATGCCCAGATTCGAATAAACCTTACCTACTTATTGCTCATGCAGGGTAATTTAGAAGCCGCCGAAAAAGAAATTGTCCGACTTCAGAAAAACTGGATCGCACCTTCTCTTAAAAAGCGACTGTTGACATACAAGGAAGAAGTAGAAGAGGCGCGTAAAAAACAAAATCCATAAGAATCAAGTACTGGACAGGAGAGTTCCTAAGACCTCAAGGTCCAGTATTTTGGCGGGTTTTCCGCTGAATTTTACCGGGCAATAAACTTTTGAGAGGGTTGTCTTAGTATTTTGACTTTCTAGAACAGGAGCATCCTGACTTGCAAGCAAGTCACCTTCTTTCACCGAGACAAAACGGGGGATACCTCGAGTGCGTAGGGCTAAAAAGGGTAAACCCGCAGTGATACCACTCAAAATTGCGATCCGAGTCCCGGCAGGTGCTCCCTGATCTAGCTGACCAAACAAGCCCTCACAAGAAACCGTTGGTACGGAGACACCGCGCCATTCCACCATTCCCAACAACCAAGACGGCTTCCCTTCAATCTTAGTCGGAGATCGATAAGTGATCACTTCCACCAGTACTGCACTCGGCAGCAGTACTGGATCTCCAGGAACTGGAATCAACAGACCACGAATTTCCACTAGGTAGGTGCTGGTGGGTCGATACGATTAAACCACTTCCGTGAACCGAATCGAGTCCAATCCCGCTGAGGTTGCATCCCCATTCGTTGAACTACGATCTTTACCCGTTTTCGGGTTTCTTCGCGAGGAAGAGCGCCGCGAGTCAGGACATGATAAAAGTCTACGGCCTGCTCAAAACGAGTCCTAGCAATACTACTTGTACCCTTCCCTCGAGCCGCGAGCCTCGCTTCACGTGCAGTACGTGGTTCAGAAAGAAAGGAATGAAGATGTTTTTCCACTTGGCTCTCAAGTGCAACACCATCGGCACTAGTGGTCTCGTGAAGCATCGCCCCGGCTTCTTTTAGACTGAGACCAAACTCCGTGAGACCTGCTTTGAGCAACTCACGCTCATGCTCCAGAAAGACAATCTTCTGCGGTCGGACATGTAGGCGTATGTAGTCCGCATAACGCTTGGAGACAACGCGTCGCGTATAACGCTCGCGGGGATAGTTTTCCTCCACGGATTTCGCTCTCGCCAGTACTGAATAATTGAAGCAGGATAACATCCTGCATTGGAAAAATGCAACTAAAGTAACGCACGCGGATAAGAACCCAACACCTTTAGAAAACTCGCAGTGTTCCCTACTTCCTTGAGTGCGGTTGCTACTGCCACGTCTTGTACATGACCTTCAATGTCGATAAAGAAAACATATTCCCAAATTCCTTGGTGTGAAGGGCGAGATTCGATGCGCGTCATACTGACATTATACCGCGCAAAAGGTGCCAAGAGTGAAGATAATGCACCTGCTCGATTTTGGGCGGATACCAAGATCGATGTTTTGTCTTCTTGGCTAGGCGCATTTTTATGTCGTCCAATCACTAAAAAACGAGTTGTATTGTCAGGTTCGTCTTCGATGTTAGCAGCTAAGATGGACAAATTGTGAATCTCCGCTGCTTCTATTGAAGCAATGGCTGCCGAATTTTCTTCGACTTGTGCTCGTTTAGCACCTTCGGCATTGCTGCTAACTGCTAGCCTCTCTGCATACGGTAAATTCTGATCTAACCACTCTCGACACTGCGCCAATGTTTGTTGATGGGTATACACTCGTTGTATCGATTTGAGGTTTTTGGATAACCCAATCAGTTGGTGATGAATCCGAAGCTGAACCTCGCCACAGATCAACAGAGGGGAACGCAAAAACATGTCTTGGGTGTGTGTAATCACACCTTCCGTAGAGTTTTCGACAGGCACGACCCCAAAATGGGCTCCTCCCGACTCTACTTCCCGAAATACTTCATCGATGGCACCAAACGGGACAGTGGTCACAGAGTGACCAAAATGCTTCCACACGGCAACCTGCGTAAAAGTACCAGTGGGGCCTAAGAAGGCGATTTTTTTAGGATATTGAAGTGCTAAGCATGCCGACATGACCTCTCGGAACAGCCTAGCCATTTCTTCCGCGGAGAGAGGGGCACAATCCCTCTCCATGACACGTCGTAAGATTTTTGCTTCGCGCTCTGGTCGATAAAAATCATGGACCGCACCAGCAGCTCGCTTAATCTGTGCTACTTCTTGAGCACAGGTAGCTCGTTCACAAATTAACGCTTGGAGGCGTGCGTCAATCTCATCGATCCGATTTCGGATTCCTGTTAACTGAGTTACCTCTTGGAGTCCGGTCTGGGTGGGCAGTGGATCATCATCCATGGAACCATCCTGCTCGTTTGAGATCGGTTTGCAGTCCACGAGAGCCACCGCCACTAGTGTTTAGAGGGTTGTGGTTCCCGTAGTGTTATTTTAGGTACGACAGAAACCCAAGGTCATTATAGCTGGAGCACTAAAAATTGCAAACCCCAGAGTGCTGTCTAGTAAACCTAGGGCAAGTTATAAGCCCTGTATACACCACTGCACCAGTCTGCAGTCCAAAGGTAAGGGCTCTTGAAGGCTATGCCAGACTCGCACGCATTCCTGGAATACTTGCCCAAAATCTTAGCAGCATTTTGGTCGATCCAGTAGATATAGTAGGAGCCACTGTTATCTTTGATTGTTGCCCACATCTTACCGCTTGCGAAAGAGATGTCGTCGATGGTCTGGGTTGAAGTAATTTTGAGGCTTTTCAGAAGATTACCGGAAGTGTTGATTTTTTTAAGCCTAATTCCACCGTTGGTGCGAGAGTAGTCCCACACTCCATACCAAAGATTGCTACCTTCAACTTCTACTCCAGAAACAACACTTGTTTCATAGGCCATGACCGTACGGGAGCCCACACAGGTAGAGCCCATTTTTACCTTATACACGACGTTGTCAAGGAAATTGAGAACCCACAAGTAGGAACTTCCGTAACCAACGCTGATACTACCGTCTGCCCAAGACTGATTTGGTGCTTGACAATATTTTGTGACATCCATGGTTGCCGGACTGATCCAATCAATGTAGTGAGTTGGATCCAGTGCGGTACCGTCGAGCCCCCAAAAATAGTTTGCACCAAAAGCTAAAGAACTGATTCCAAATGTGCTTACGTAGCTATCCATTGGCACTGTCTTAACTAGTTTCAAAGAACCCGAAGTGCCTGCTACTCCTACGCCAGACACAAATGAGCGTCCTCCGAGGCTCTCATTGTCTGCTTTAGCTTGAGCGCGCACGCTCTCTACCATGGAGCGTTTCGCATCCTGAAGACTTGTATTGGTTGCTTCTGGATCAGCAGAAGCTTCCCCTGCTAAACCTAATACACAAACCGCTACTACACTGCAAATGCTAGTTTTCATTCGAAAACCTCCAATTAAAAAACGACAATCCTAGATGGATCGTCCGTTTTTGTTCTCTTCTTACTTCCTTTAAAATGTCAAGTGATTTCAAAAACAAAAAAACCCCAACACTTTCGTGCTGGGGGTCTTTTTAAAAAAAGCCAACTTTTGGTCAGCGACTACATCATGTCCATTCCGCCCATGCCACCACCCATGCCGCCACCACCGCCAGCAGGAGCCTTGTCATCATGGGGTAATTCACTCACCATGGCTTCCGTGGTAATCATGAGACCTGCAACAGAAGCAGCATTTTGGAGAGCAGTACGCGCAACCTTCGTGGGGTCGAGGATACCCATTGCAATCATGTCCCCATACTCACCCGTGGCAGCGTTGTATCCGTAATTACCAGTCTTCTCCAAAACCTTAGAAAGCACAACGGAACCTTCCTCACCAGCATTGAGGACAATCTGACGAAGTGGTTCTTCGAGAGCACGACGGAGAATCGTGACACCCGTGTTCTGGTCGTGGTTGTCACCCTTCAGGTCTTTAATGGCTTGGAGGGTACGAACCAAAGCTACACCACCTCCTGGAACCACACCTTCTTCTACTGCAGCACGAGTGGCATGTAGAGCATCTTCGACACGAGCTTTTCGCTCTTTCATTTCCACTTCGGTAGCGGCACCGACTTTAATCACTGCCACACCGCCAGCCAATTTGGCCATGCGTTCTTGCAGCTTTTCTTTGTCGTAATCAGAAGTAGTATCTTCGATTTGTTTGCGAATTTGTTCGACGCGACCTTTAATGTCTGCGGGGTCACCTGCACCATCAATAATGGTGGTGTTTTCTTTCGTGACGGTGACACGTTTGGCAGAACCGAGGTCACGCAATGTGGTCTTCTCGAGGCTCAAACCAACCTCATCGGAAATAACCTGACCGCTAGTGATGACGGCAATGTCTTGCAACATAGCTTTGCGGCGGTCGCCAAAACCCGGAGCCTTGACTGCGCACACCTTCAACACGCCACGAATGGTGTTGACTACCAAAGTTGCCAGTGCTTCGCCTTCCACGTCCTCGGCAATGACCAATAGCGGACGACTCGATTTGGCTACTGCTTCGAGCACAGGCAATAGCTCGCGGATGTTAGAGACCTTTTTATCGTGGAGCAGGATAAAGGGATTTTCTAACTCCGTGCTCATCGTCTCTTGCTTGTTCACGAAATAGGGAGAGAGGTAACCGCGGTCAAACTGCATCCCCTCTACTACATCGAGTTGGCTCTCGAGCCCAGAACCTTCTTCAACGGTAATGACACCGTCTTTGCCTACTTTGCCCATGGCATCGGCAATGATCTTACCGATGGCGTCGTCAGAGTTAGCAGAAATGGTACCGACTTGGGTAATAGAACGATCATCTTCGCAGGGTTTGGAGAGTTTCTTTAACTCTTCAATCACTGCGATCACGGCTTTGTCGATGCCGCGTTTGAGGTCCATGGGGTTCATGCCAGCAGCAACTGCTTTCATGCCCTCACGGATAATAGATTGTGCTAATACTGTGGCAGTAGTGGTGCCGTCGCCTGCGACGTCAGAGGTGTGGGAAGCAACCTCTTTGACCATCTGGGCACCCATGTTCTCAAACTTGTCTTTGAGTTCAATTTCCTTGGCAACAGAAACACCATCCTTGGTAATCGAAGGAGCCCCAAAGCTTTTGTCAAGGACAACATTGCGGCCTTTGGGGCCTAGGGTCACTTTGACCGCATTGGCTAATACATTGACACCAGATAACATGCGGTGGCGGGCGTCCTCACCAAAACGAACATCTTTTGCAGCCATGCTACGTATACCTCTTCAAATGCAAGCGTGTTGGGATATTAGAAAGCGAATTAGTCTTCAAGAATCGCCATGATGTCTTCTTCGCGCATCACGACTAACTCTTGACCGTCGATCTTGACCTCAGTGCCGGAGTACTTTCCGAACAACACGCGATCCCCAACTTTGACATCCATGGGACGTACTTCACCACTTTCGAGGATCTTGCCACGCCCTACCGCGGTTACTTCTCCACGAACTGGCTTCTCAGTGGCAGTGTCGGGAATGACGATACCGCCAGCAGACCGGCGTTCTTCTTCTAGCCGACGAACGACCACACGATCGTGCAATGGACGCATATTCACATACTTCTCCTTGGATTTTTCTAACCAAAATGATTCGATCAAACTTTTTGGAGTGTTAGTACCGTTGTTAGCACTCACCCCTAACGAGTGCTAATAATAGACAATAAAAAAAAACTGTCAAGAGGGTGCTTGATTAAATACTGTGATTTACTGTAGGTTACTAAGGTCAGTAGCACGAAATCACTCACATGTTAGAAAACAGGATTCCTCTCCGAGAGCGGGTTATTTTTGCACTCGACGTCCCTGGAGAGAAGGAAGCTAAAGCATTGGTTGAACAACTAGGCTCGAGCGTTGAGTTTTATAAAGTTGGACTTGAGTTGTTTACTTCTGGGTCTTATTTTTCTCTCGTGTCATGGCTCCAAGACAAGGGAAAGAAGGTCTTTGCGGACCTAAAACTTTTTGACGTTCCGGCTACGGTAGGCCGAGCGGTGCGCCAACTCCAGAACCTTGGTTTAGAGTTTTGCACCGTCCACGGAAACGATGCCATGTTGGCTGCGGCCGTGCGCGAAAAAGGAACTCTCAAGATTCTTGCAGTTACTGCCTTGACCAGCCTAGATCGAAATGATTTAGATGATCTAGGGTTTCAATGCGATGTCGAGACATTGGTGCATTCGCGGGCAAGGCGCGCCATTGAGTTGGGATGTGATGGTATTGTCTCTTCAGGTCTGGAGATTGCGAAGATCCGAAAATCTTTTGGGAACTGTTTTTTGATCGTTTCTCCTGGAATTCGACCAGTAGACAACATAAGTACCACCGATGACCAAAAGCGAGTGGTCTCGGTAGAACAGGCTTTTTTGGCAGGCGCAGATTACATTGTCTTAGGTAGGCCTATTCGAGATGCACAAGATCCGTGTGCTGCAGCAGAGGCCATCCAAGCAAGCATTGCTAAGATTTTTTCCAAAGGTCATGTCTGACCGTTGAATTTTTTAGCAAAACCTCGCATAATTTCGGTGTTGCCCGGGTGGCGAAACAGGTATACGCAACGGACTTAAAATCCGTCGACGCAAGTCATGCCGGTTCAAATCCGGCCCCGGGCATTTCCTTTAAGTTCTTTTTAAGTTCCCTTTAGGTTTAATCTAGCTAAACCATGCTTCCTGCCCAACGTCGTACATTTGCCATCATTTCGCACCCAGATGCAGGAAAAACTACCCTTACAGAAAAATTACTGTTGTTTGGTGGTGCTATTCAGCTAGCAGGCACGGTCAAAGCTAGGAAGGCTTCGCGCCACGCCACTTCAGATTGGATGGCTCTCGAAAAACAGCGCGGCATCTCAGTAACAAGTTCAGTGATGCAGTTTCCCTATCGGGATCACGTCATCAACTTGTTAGACACTCCGGGCCATGAAGATTTTTCTGAAGACACCTACCGCACGTTGACGGCTGCTGACTCGGCACTCATGGTCATCGATGCGGCAAAAGGGGTGGAAGAACGAACTCTCAAATTGATGGAGGTTTGTCGTTTACGAGATACCCCCATTATTACCTTCATTAACAAACTAGACCGGGATGGTCGCCCACCCATTGATCTCTTAGATGAAGTAGAAAGAGTGTTAGGCATTGCATGCGCCCCGATGACTTGGCCGATTGGCATGGGTCGAGAATTCAAGGGCGTGTTTCATCTGTACCAAGATGCAGTGCACCTTTTTTCTCCACAACATGGCGGTCGAGTCCGAGAAGGTGAAAAGATCGAGGGACTTCACAATCCACGTTTAGAAGATGCACTTGGCGTGGTCGTGGCAGAAATGCGCGAGGAAGTCGAGTTGGTTCGGGGAGCAAGCCACCCATTAAACCTAGAAGATTATCTTGCAGGTCGTTTGAGTCCAGTCTTTTTTGGATCCGCCCTCAATAACTTTGGCGTTCAAGAAATTTTAGACGCCTTCATCGATTATGCCCCTGCACCACGTTCATACGAGACTACTACCCGTTCCGTAGCCGCCGAAGAGTCTTCTTTTACCGGATTTGTTTTCAAAATCCAAGCTAATATGGATCCTGCTCACCGGGACCGCATTGCCTTTTTGCGGGTTTGTTCTGGACACTATGAGCGTGGGATGAAGCTCTATCAAACGCGCTTAGCCCGAGAAGTCACTCTCGCCAATGCACTGACCTTTATGGCCGGGGAACGCGAGCATGTCGAAGAGGCTTGGCCTGGAGATATTTTAGGATTACATAATCACGGTACTATCCAAATTGGGGATACTTTTACTCAAGGTGAGGATCTCCGATTTACTGGCATTCCGCACTTTGCCCCGGAGCTTTTCCGCCGAGCTCGGCTTAAAGATCCCCTGCGAATGAAAGCATTGCAGAAAGGATTAGAACAGCTTTCAGAAGAAGGAGCTACCCAAGTATTCCGACCAATCGACAGCAATGATCTTATCCTTGGGGCGGTTGGATCCCTTCAATTTGAAGTGGTTGCTTACCGTTTGCGTCATGAATACGGGGTTGAATGCTTATTTGAAAACATCAATGTGCACAGTGCTCGCTGGATCAGCAGTGAAAATTCCAAAAAACTCGACGAATTTCGTACCAAAGCTACTGACTATTTAGCCATTGATGGTGCTGGTGATCTCACCTACCTCGCGCCCACTCGAGTAAATTTAGCCTTAGTACAAGAACGTTGGCCAGATATTCGGTTTCATGCCACCCGAGAACACTTTGGACCAGGGGAAGGTGGCGCACTTCGTTTGTAATGACTTATTTTGGAGTTGCTATGTTTGGTTTTGCAGACAAAGTTGTCATGATTACTGGTGCAGGAGGGAACCTTGGCCGTGCCACGGGGGAGGCTTTCCGAAGTTGCGGTGCCTACCTTTCACTCATAGGACGAAATCGAGGCCAATTAGAATGGAGCTGGAAAACGACCGAAGGCATTTTGCTACTTGGTGCTGATATTACCAACGAAACAGAAGTAGCTGCGACGGTAGAGGAAGCTATTGCCCATTACGGACGTATTGATGTCCTCGCAAACCTTGCCGGTGCCTTTGTCATGGGACCTCCGATTCACGAAACATCGGTGGATACTTGGGATGCCATGTTAGGTATCAATGCGCGTTCTACCTTTCTCATGAGTCGTGCCGTGATTCCGCACATGTTGAAACAAGGCAGTGGCAAGATCATCAATGTTTCTGCAAGAGCTGCATTGCAAGGTAAAGCCAACATGGGGCCTTATTGTGTTTCTAAAGCAGCAGTTCTCACCTTAACCGAAACTTTATCGGCAGAAACGCGTGGTCGCGGAATCAACGTAAATTGCATTTTGCCGGGCACGATTGATACTCCAGAAAACCGCAGTGCCATGCCCAATGCCGATTTTAGCAAATGGGTTCTACCTGCTGCTTTGGCCGATGTGGTCTTGTTTTTAGCTTCTGATGCAGCCCGTGCCATTCATGGGGTAGCCCTTCCAGTGTATGGCGAAAGTTAGGACGATACTCAACCACTGGAGAGTTTGGATCCTTCTAGTAGTAATCACGGGATATCCAACATTTTTCCCAAAAGAATTAGTCAATATAATTTTAGTTTCCGATCATTGGTACCTCCGATCCAGTGCGGAGGTTTTGCAACACGGCGAAGAGGTATCG
>CAUYTX010000455.1:0-12143 GCA_963575665.1 Gammaproteobacteria bacterium
AAATTTAGTTGACGCTAGTGGTCGACCCATTAATATTCCGTCGTTATATGCAGTAGATGCAGAAGACATACCTATTGAAGAACGGGGTTTACAGTTACCAGAACCTAAAGGATACAAAATACTTTGTGCAATACCAGATGCTTCAGAAACTTATCAAGGTGGTATTGTAAAAGCAGATTCAACTAGAACTATAGAAGAACACTCAACTGTAGTTTTGTTTGTAGTTAAAGTAGGTGACTTAGCTTATAAAGACGAAGTCAGATTTCCTACAGGTCCATGGTGTAAAGAAGGCGATTTTGTTTTAACGCGTGCATACGCGGGCACTAGATTTAAAATTCACGGAAGAGAATTCCGCATTATTAACGACGATACAGTTGAGGGGGTTGTTGCTGATCCTCGCGGCTATACTCGCGCATAGGAGAATTAAAATGGCTGACGTAAAAGATGGAGATATTGTTTTTGAATATCCAGATGATGATGATGATGAAATACCAGGTACTAAGTTACCTGAAGAAAAAGAAAAAACCGAAGTTAAAGTAGAAACAAAAGCAGACGATATTGATCTTGAAATTGAAGACGATACACCCCCTGCAGATAAAAATAAAGAACCACTACCAAAAAATCTTGTTGAAGACCTAGAAAATGATAATCTAGAAGAGTATTCAGACCGAGTTAAAACTCGTATGGCTCAACTTAGAAAAGTTTATCATGATGAAAGACGTGAGAAAGAATCTGCTGACCGAGAAAGACATGAAGCTATTAAATATGCACAACAAATCTCCGAAGAAAATAAAAAATTAAAATCTAGTTTAAGTAACGGAGAAGAAACTTATATTGAGACCCTTAAAAATGCGCTTGAAAGTGAACTTTCTTTAGCTAAAGAATCTTACCGTAAAGCCTATGATTCAGGAGAAACAGATAGTATAATTGATGCACAACAAAAGATGAATGATGCTCAGTTTAGACTGTCACAAGCTAAACAGTATGAGCCTAGATTTAAAAATGCTTTACAGGAACCTGAAAATCCTGTATATATACAACAAAATGAACAACGTTCGTTTAAGCCCGATGCTAAAGCTTCTGCTTGGCAAGAAAAGAACGATTGGTTTGGTAAAGACGAAGAAATGACAAGCCTTGCATTAGGCGTACATGAAAAATTAGTTAGAAGCGGGATCAGTCCTACCTCTGACGAATATTACCGTCGTATTGATAGTACGATGCAGAAACGATTCCCAGAAAACTTTGGGGATGCAACGCTAGACGAGGACCAACCCGCCGAGCGCACAAAACCTTCGAATGTAGTTGCTCCGGCAACGCGTAGTACCGCGCCTAAAAAAGTACGATTGACGAAGACACAAGTAGCGTTAGCCAAGAAATTTGGTATAACACCGGAACAATATGCAAGAGAAACTTTAAAATTGGAGAATGCAAATGGATAATACAAACAGAACAGATCGTGAAGTAGATACAAGAGAAGAATTTCAACGTGCAGAAAGCTGGAAACCTGCCTCCCTATTACCTGAATTTAAAAAGGTACCTGGTTGGGCATACCGTTGGATCAGAACTAGTCTATTAAACGAAGCTGATAATCTAAATGTTTCTTCAAAGATGCGTGAAGGATGGGAACCCGTTAAATTAGCGGACCACCCTGAAATGAGAATAATGGTTGACCAAAATGCTCGGTTTAAAGACGGAGTTGAAATTGGTGGACTATTATTATGTAAAATTCCAGAAGAGTTTGTTGCACAACGTAAAGGTCACTATGAAAACGTAGCGAAACAACAAGCCGATGCCGTTGACAACAGCTTTATGAAACAGAATGATGCTCGTATGCCTCTTTTTTCAGAGAAGAAAGCTACATCGTCATTCGGTAAAGGTAAATAATATAAATTTTTAAAGGAGAAAATTATGGCTTATCCAACCATATCTGCTCCGTATGGCTTAAAACCGGTTAATTTAATTGGTGGTCAAGTCTTTGCGGGGTCAACTCGCTTAATGGAAATTGCAAGTGGCTATGCTACAAGCATTTTTTATGGCGATTTAGTAAAACGTATTTCTGATGGAACAATCCAAAAAGATACTGGTACAACTACAGCTACACCTGCAGGAGTGTTTTTAGGTGTTAGTTTTACCAATGGCTCTACTGGTCAAGTACAACAACAACAATATTATCCAGCTTCCCAAGCAATTGCTACAGGAACTCAGATATTTGCGGTAGTTGCAGATGATCCTGATACATTGTTTCAAGTTGCTGTAGTTTCTGGTACAACTGTTATTTCTGGTGTTGGCATTTCTGCAATTGGTAATAACGCTACACTAGTACAAAACGCTGGATCTACAACTACTGGTGATTCAAAAGTAGCACTTTTAGATTCAACCGCAACAACTAACACTCTACCTATTCGTATTATTGATGTGGTTAGAGATACTGCAACAGCTGCTGATAACTTCCCAGAAGTCATTGTTAAAATAAATGCGACAATGCATCAGTACAATAACTCAACCGGCGTATAAGGAGAATAACACATGGCTATTTCACGCGCACAGCTCCTTAAAGAGCTACTCCCAGGACTTAACGCTTTGTTCGGTCTCGAGTATAAACGTTACGGCGAAGAACACAAAGAAATCTACGAAACAGAGACTTCAGAACGTTCATTCGAAGAAGAAACAAAACTATCAGGCTTTTCAGCAGCACCAGTTAAAAACGAAGGCTCTGCCATCGCTTATGACAATGCTCAAGAAGCTTTTACTGCTCGATATAATCATCAAACTATTGCTCTTGGTTTCTCCCTTACAGAAGAAGCTGTAGAAGATAATTTGTATGATACATTATCAGCACGTTACACAAAGGCTTTAGCTCGCGCTATGGCTTATACAAAACAAGTTAAAGCTGCTGCAGTTCTTAATAATGGCTTTAGTGGTGGTGTATACGCTGGTGGTGACGGAGTTGCTTTATTTAGCACAGCTCACCCAACTGTTGGTGGCAGTACAAATAGTAATACGCAATCAACTATGACAGACTTGAACGAAACAGCACTAGAAAACGCTGTTATTCAAATTGCTGCATGGACAGATGAGCGTGGTCTTTTAATTGCTTCTCAACCACGTAAGTTAATTGTTGCACCAACTAATCAGTTTGTTGCAACTCGCTTGCTCGAAACTGAACTACGTACGTCAACAGCTGACAATGATATCAATGCTATTAAGAATAATGGTTCAATTCCAGAAGGTTACACAATTAACCACTTCTTAACAGACCCTGATGCATACTTCTTAACAACTGATGTACCTAACGGCATGAAACACTTTGTCCGTACACCGTTATCAACCTCTATGGATGGTGACTTTGATACAGGCAATGTTCGTTACAAAGCTCGTGAACGTTATTCATTTGGCTGGTCAGATCCTCTCGGTATGTGGGGTTCACAAGGCGCTTAATTGCGTTTTGAAACAAGGTACCAAGTTAAACCCAGTTTCGGCTGGGTTTTTCTTTGCCTGTAATTCATGGTTTTCTCTATTCCACAGGCAAAACTTCGGAGTAATATGTAGGTATACACATGGTGTGTATTGAAAAAGAGAACGATTGATCTATTAAGGAGAACAATATGTGGACAACTCCAGCAGCTACAGAAATGCGTTTTGGCTTTGAAGTAACTATGTACGTAATGAACAAGTAATTAGATATTACATTGTTTGCATTTAAGGGCTTTTGTAGCCCTTTTTTGTTGTATAATACTTGCAAATAGTATGTATTCATGTATTATTTGAATATCCGGGTACATCCGGTTTATTAGACTGTCCCGGCAGACGCATACAAGACTAATAAACTTAACTTTGTATGGAGAAATATATTATGTCATCAACAACCTTTTCGGGTCCAGTGACGTCTACAGCCGGTTTTATTACAGGTACAGGCGTTAATTCAACAGTTACAGCAGCAACATTAACAGTTACAGCAGATACTTACAATGGTCAAACTATTGGTTTAAGTGCTGCAGCAGGTATTACAGTAACTCTTCCAGCAGCTACAGGTACAAACGCAGCATACACCTTTGTTGTATCAACAACAGTTACATCTAATAGCTATAAAATTCAAGTAGCTAATGCAACAGACGTAATTAATGGAATAGCAAATGTTGCCGGCACTACAGGTACTCCGTTTGGTACTCTTCCAGCTTCTGACACAATCACAATGAATGGCACCACAACAGGCGGTATTGCAGGTTCATACGTTGAAATTATTGACGTTGCGACAGGCGTATTCTTTGTACGAGCAGCTTTAATAGGCTCTGGTACTGTAGCTACACCATTCTCTGCAGCGGTATAATTAATCACTGGGGGCGCTTAGCCCCCTCACTAAACAAAGGAGATTAATTATGAGTATGCAATATGATGTAAAACAAACGCATTTAAATTCTAGTGGGTATCTAGTTAAATATCCTGTTCGTATTAAAGGGCTATCGTATACTGGTACAGCTACTGCTGGATACGTAGTTTTATTTGATACATCTACAGCACCTGTTTCATCAAGTGTTACTTATGCACAATCAACTAATACTGTAACAGTAAGTAAAACATCGCATGGTTTAATTACCGGGGATGTTATCGGTATTCACTTCTTATCAAATTCTGGTGTTTCAGCTACTGATGGTACGTATTCTATTACTAGAGTTGATGCTAATACATTTACTTTAACTGATATTAATTCACGTACAATTACTAGCACTGCAGCTATATATGTTGTAGGTAAATGGCTTATGACTTACGAACCCGCAGCTACTGATGTATTTGCCAACGTTCCTTATATTCCGGGTGAAGGTGTACGAGTTGAAACAGGCGTGTATGCTGAAATGTCTAACATGGACTCAGTACAAATATTCTATGGCTAGTAAGAAAAAAGGTCCTAGCCTAGCAATCGGACGTGGTGAGAAACTTCCTGTATCAAAAGGTGCAGGACTCACGGCTAAAGGTCGTGCAAAGTATAACGCAGCTACTGGGTCAAACCTCAAGGCTCCTCAACCACAAGGTGGCGCTCGTAAGAAGTCGTTTTGTGCTAGGATGTCTGGTATGCCTGGTCCTATGAAAGATGAAAAAGGTAGACCGACTAGGAAAGCCGCATCACTAAAAAGGTGGAAATGCTAATGAGCACAGAACGAGAACTTGCCGAACACGGTATTGAAATTAAACACATTCAAACAGATGTAGACACCCTTATGGAAGATATGAACGAGTTAAAGAAAAGACTTGATGCTATTGAGTCCGCCCTTAACGAAATCAAAGGTGGTTGGAAAGTATTTATATTTATTGCAGGACTAGCCTCAGCCGTTGTAAGTTGGGCAGTCACACATTGGTTTAAGTAGGAGTTTATATGAAAGAATTTATAGATAGAATATTTAAGAAAAGGAAATACGATGCTGAACAGATTGAAGAAAATAAAGAAATACTTAGCGAACAAATTGAAACAAGTATTAAAGAACGTATAGATCAAAATAAAATTAATATGGACGAAGTAGAAAAAGAAACACAAAAAGAAGTCTATAAAAAACCAAGTCATTACTTCGGTGGTGATTGTAAATGTGTTAAGTGTGTAAGGTGGAGAAATCAAAATGCCGAGTAAATCTAAATCACAACATAATTTAATGGCGGCAGTAGCTAACAACCCAGCCTTTGCTAAAAAAGTTGGTATTCCAAAATCAGTAGGAGAAGAGTTTATGAAAGCAGATAAAAGTAAGAAATTTAAAGGAGGCGGTATGGCTAAATCAGATATGAAAGAAGATACAAATATGGACATGGCTCAAGACAAAGCTATGATTAAAAAAGCTCTTAAGCAACATGATGAGCAAGAACACAAAGGTGGCAAAGGTACTAAGTTATCACTTAAAAAAGGTGGTATGGCTAAAGGCTGTGGTTATTCTAAAGGTGGCCAACTTGCTAAAGCTAATGGCGTTGCTGTTCGTGGCAAAACAAAAGGAAGGAACGTTTAATCATGGCTAAAATAAATGAAAAAATAGATGATTTAATTGGCGCTTCAAAGCGTGTAAATGCAGACAAAACAGGACCACAAAGAGAAATTGGACCTGGTCAAACTAAATCAAAAGGTATTAGGACAGTATTACCATCTTCTTTAAAATCAGTTGCAGATATGATGGCAGGCGAAGACGAAAGATTAATGAATAGACGAAAAGCTATGGATAAAAATATAAAACCTGATTTTTCTAATAAAGCTAATAGCCCAGACCAAAAAGAATTACAAGATTTATACGAAACAGGTATTTCAGATAGAGACATTGCTTCTGCAAAAGAAAAAAGTATGAAAAAGGGTGGCGCTGTTAAAAAAATGGCTACAGGTGGTAAAGTATCTCAACTAGCTAAAGCTAACGGCATCGCTGTTCGTGGTAAATCAAGAGGAAAGATCTGCTAATGAGACCTTCACGTGGTATGGGCGCTATAATGCCTGATAAAATGCCTAAGGGTAAAAAGAAAGCTCGTCGTGATGATACAGACTTTACAGAGTATAAAGAAGGTGGAGATGTAAAAATGGCTGGCGGTGGACTTTATGCAAATATAAATGCTAGAAAAAAAGCAGGCACTTCACGTTCTAAATCAAAGTCTACAATAACATCTAAAGCATATGCGAATATGAAAAAAGGATTTCCTAAATAATGGTAGATAGAACCTCAGGTGAAACCAGTTTTAATTTAGATCTAAATAATCTGGTTGAAGATGCGTTTGAACGATGCGGACAAGAACTGCGTACTGGGTATGATCTACGCACTGCACGTCGTTCACTAAACCTACTTACTATTGAGTGGGCTAACCGCGGTATTAATATGTGGACTATCGAACCTGGTCAAATTAATTTAAATCAAAATCAAATTATGTACGCACTACCTTCTGATACGATTGATTTACTTGATATGGTTACACGTACTGGCACAGGTCAGAATCAACAAGATATTAATATAAACCGTATATCAGAATCAACCTACATTACTATACCTAATAAAAATGCAACAGGACGTCCTATACAAGTATGGATTAATAGACAAAGTGGTCAAGAGAACCCTACTAGTATTACACTCAATCAAACTTTAACTGCTACTGCTTCAACTGCAGCAAGCCCACAAACTATTACTTTAAGTTCTACTGTAGGTTTAGCTCAGTTTGGCTTTATTAAAATTGGTAGTGAAACTATTCAATATGGTGGTGTTAGTGGTGTTACGATTACAGGATGTATAAGAGCTGTTAACAATACCACATTAGCTACTCACGCAGTTAGTGACAAAGTTTATGTGCAGAATTTACCTACAGTTAATGTATGGGTAGCCCCTGATCAATCTAATATGTATACGTTCGTATACTACAGACTAAGACGCATACAAGATGCTGGTAATGGTGTTAGCGTAGAAGATATTCCGTTTAGATTTATTCCTTGCATGGTTGCAGGGTTAGCTGCGTACTTAGCGATGAAGTTACCAAACATAGATCCTACTAGAATTGCTATGTTAAGAGCAGACTATGAAGCAGCGTTTCAATTAGCAGCAGACGAGGATAGAGAAAAAGCAAGTATTAGGTTTGTGCCTCGTGAATCGTTTTTTAGAGGCTAAGTAATGCCAACCAAGTACGCAAGCGCCAAGAACTCCATAGCCCAATGTGACCGTTGTGGGTTTAGATATAAGTTAAAAGAACTTAAACGTTTAGTTATTAAGACAAAAAATGTTAATATACTCGTGTGTCAAGAATGTTGGGAACCAGATCAACCACAGTTATTACTTGGTATGACACCAGTGAACGATCCGCAAGCAGTGCGTGACCCGCGTCCAGATTTAGGTTATTACCAATCAGGGCTAAGTGGGCTACAAACAGATGAAACAACAGGGGTATTAACATCACAAACAGGTGTTCCTATGGGTGGTAGTCGAGTCATACAATGGGGCTATAATCCTGTAGGTGGGGCTTCATCATTTGATGCAGCATTAACACCTAATTATTTAGTAGGAACAAGTGCACTAGGCAGTGTAACAGTATCAATAACATAAGGAGAAGTAAAATGGCATATAGATCAAAAGCAGATGGTATTGCTCAACAAGGTAAAACAAAAGGTACAAACTTAGGCGATTCAGGTCCTAACGTAAAGACTCAAACTGGTCCAGCTAAAAAAACTGTTGGCAAAACTAATACCAACATGAAAACTATGGGTCGTGGATTAGCTAAAATTGCAGCACAAAAAAAAGGATAATAATCATGGCAGAATATAAAAAACCAATAGATGTACCTAACGCAGATATTTATTTTTCACAAGACCCTAATAAGTTAAAAGCACAAGACCTTAATAAAGGTACAGGTGTACAACGTGTTAGTGCAGGAGATCCTGGTTCTGATGCAATGAATAGACATGGTGAACTTGAAACTCGTGGTAATGGCGCAGCTACTAAAGGTCGTAAAGCTCGCGGTCCTATGGCGTAAACCATGGCTTTAACTTATGCACAATTAGTTGTTCAGATACAGGACTACACAGAAAATACGTTTACTGCAACGGATATAAATAACTTTATCCAACAAGCAGAACAACGTATCTATAATACTGTCCAATTACCTGCCTTGCGCAAAAACGTAACGGGCACTTTAACTGCGGCAAACAAGTATTTAGCTATGCCAGCAGATTGGTTAGCTACGTTTAGCTTAGCTGTTATTAATACAAGTAATGAATACTTATACCTCTTAAACAAAGATGTGAACTTTATTAGGCAATCATTCCCTGATACTGACTCAGATTTTTATGGAGAGCCACAATACTATGCTGTATTTGATAGCACTACATTTATTGTAGGTCCTACACCTGACGCTAATTACTCTGCTGAGTTACATTACTTTTATTATCCTGAGTCAATTACCACAGCAGGCACTTCATGGGTAGGTACTAATTTTAGTTCTGTCCTTCTTTATGGGTCTTTATTAGAGGCTTATACTTATATGAAGGGTGAAGCAGACGTGATGGCTACTTATAAATCTAGATACGATGAAGCGATGCTATTACTCAAACAGCTTGGTGATGGCAAGGATAGACAGGACTCATACCGATCAGGTCAAGTTAGATACCCAGTACAATAAAGGAAACTAAATTGGCAATCTCACAAACATTAGCAACAAGCTTTAAAGTTGAAATCTTAGATGGCATACATAATTTTGGTGTAGGCGTTATTCGCGCATCTACTGCAGCTGACACTTTTAAAATAGCCCTATATTCAACCCTAGCTACTATAAACGACACAACAACTGTCTATACAACACAAGATGAAGTGACGGGTACAGGCTATACAGCAGGTGGCAATACATTAGTTATATCTCAAGTTCCAACATCAACAAGCAGTGAAACAACCGCATGGTTAAACTTTGACAATTCTAGTTGGACTACTGCAAGCTTTTCAGCAGATGGTGCTTTAATATATAATAGTACTCAAGGTAATAAAGCAGTAGCAGTATTAAACTTTGGTAGCACTAAAACAACTACCGCGCAAACGTTTACAGTAACATTCCCAGCATCTACATCGGACGCTGCAATTATAAGGATTTCTTAAATGACAACAGCAACATCAATGTTTTCAGACGCACCGCAAGTAAAAGTAAGTAATGTAAGACCTTTAGAAAAAGATTTATATAAAATGATGTGGGACAGACCAGAGTATAGAGTTGTAGCTCCTGGTGAACACATCGCACACGAATTTTTAAAACAAGCTAAACCACCCAAAGGTGCATCAGTATTAGATTTGGGTTGTGGTACTGGACGTGGTTCCCTTAATTTAGCTTTTTTTGGTGGCTTAGATGTCACGATGGTTGACTTCGCAGATAATTGTTTAGACGAAGATATTCGACCCATGTTAGAAACACAGAAGCATGCATTAAGATTTGTAGAAGGGGATTTATCTCAACCTTTAGATGTCACAGCGGCATATGGGTTTTGTACGGATGTGATGGAGCATATAAGACCTCATCATGTAGATAAAGTATTAGATAATTGTTTGGCTGCTTGTCAGCATGTATTTTTTCAGATTGCTACTGAAGATGATGTTATGGGTAAATTGGTGGGGCATAAGCTTCATTTAAGTGTACATCCATATGAATGGTGGTTAAAAAAGTTTATAGACCGAGATTGTATTATTCATTGGTCTAAAGAAGAAAAAGGGTATTGCTTATTTTATGTAAGCGCTTGGATAGGTGGTTCTGATATTGTTGATGCTGGCGTCATTAATACTGATGAAGAAAAGGTTAAAGCCAACGTAGAGCACAATATTAAACAAGGTTATTTACAAATAGAACCTCACCCTACGAACGACCAAGAAGTTATGATTGTAGGCGGTGGACCCTCAGTGAAGGAACATCTTGAAACTATTAGACAAAAACGAGCTGATGGTGTTAAACTGATCACAATTAATGGGGCTTATAAATGGTGCCTAGACAATGGTATTACGCCTTCTGCTATGGTTATGGTAGATGCAAGACCATTTAATGCACGATTTACTCAACCTGTGGTAGATCATTGTAAGTATTTTATTGCTTCTCAATGTGATCCTACTACGTTTGAAGGTCTTCCAAAAGACAGAACTTATATATGGCATACGAGTGCGGAGTTACTTAATGACATATTAGCTAAACAATACCGAACTTGGTACCCTGTTCCAGGAGGATCGACAGTCCTTTTAAGAGCAATACCGTTGTTTAGGATGTTAGGTTTTAAACAGTTTCACCTTTTTGGATGCGATTCCTGTTTAGATAATGAAGTTCACCATGCATATGAACAAATAGAAAATGATGGACAGATAAGTATACCCGTAAACGTGGGCGGAAAAATATTTAACTGTAACCCGTGGATGATTTCTCAAGCACAAGAATTTATTGATTTGATTCGTATGCTAGGAGATGAAATTGAATTAAATATTTACGGCGGGTTACTCCGTCATATTTTAGAAACTGGCGCCTCAAGTGCCGATATAAAGGAGATTTAAAATGGCTGCAACTGCATGGCAATTATATAATAAAGCAAAACAAAGTATAGGTAACGGCACTATTACACTAGGCGCTGGCGTATTTAAAATGGTATTAGCAAGAACAGCAAGTAATGCTTCTACTTTTACATTAAGTACATATGCATCTTTAACTAGTGAAATTTCTGCAACAGGTGGATATGCAACAGGCGGTAAAAACTTAGTACCAGCAACAGGGTCTTGGATAGTAGGTACTACTACAAACTCATACAAGTTCACAATGTCTACAGTAGGTTTAGCATTTACAGCTTCTGGTGCTTCATTAACTAACATTAGATATGCAGTATTACGTAATTCAACTGGCGCTCTTGCTGGTAAATTATTATGTTTCTGCCAATTATCTAGTGCTCAGTTTACTGTTACATCACCTAATACATTGACAGTTTTACCTGCTGCTACTGGCATATTTACTTTAACTTAAGACCATAGTCGTGGCAACAAGCGGCTGGGGACGTGGTACCTGGGGGTCTGCCGAATGGGGCATGGGCGAGATAATAACGCCTTCAACAGGTGCAATTAATGTAGGTAATACAGGCGGATGGGGCGTAGACACCTGGAGTTATGGTGGATGGGGTACGGGTGATGTACCAACAATTGTACGAGGTACAGCAATAGCACCTGCCGTAGGTACTGTAACCATAGCAGGTATAGCTTCAACAATTTTAAGTGGTATTGTAATAACCCCTAGTGTAGGCACAGTAACATTAACGGGCGCAACACCACCATTAGAAAGAAGTATAACACCTAGCGTAGGTACTTTAACACTAGCGGGTGCAGCACCAGATGTACTTAGAAATATTGATATATTTCCAGGAGTAGGCACATTAACATTAGCAAGTGATGCTCCAAGTGCAGTTGTAGGTACAGTCATAACGCCAACAGGCGAAGCTTTATTAATAGGATCTGCACCAAGTGTTGTAGTCACAGGAAATGTAGTAACACCAACGGTAGGCACATTAACATTAGCAAGTGATGCTCCAGGTGTAGTATTAGGTAGCGTAATAACACCTGCAGTCGTTGATTTAATTATAGCAAGCGATGCACCCACAGCTCTTACAGGTAGAGTCATAACTCCTGCCGTAGGCGTATTAACATTAGTAG
>CAUYTX010000456.1:0-33593 GCA_963575665.1 Gammaproteobacteria bacterium
CGATCTCTCGCCCTCCAAAATCTCGTAGACACCGCATTGGCAATGCTAGATCTTCATGAAGAAGTTGTTTCCCTAAACTACTTTTTGCTTGCTCCAAAATGGATCGCCACTGCCAACGGAGGAAATCCAGATCCGTGCGCAGGTCTCCTTCTTGAGTACTTTCCGCTGCCGTGCGAACAATGACTCCTCCTTCTTCACAAGGAATTGATTGGATAATCTCTCGGAGGCGAAGACGCTCCTCATCTGATTCAATGCGAGTGGAAACTCCAACATACCCTGATTGGCGAGGCAAAAAAACCAAATGACGCGAGGGTAAAGAAAGGTAAGTAGTTAATCGTGCACCTTTGCTTCCTAAGGGATCTTTAATTACCTGCACTAAAATATCCTGCCCTTCGCAACAAAGAGCAGTGATGCCTTCTTTGGCTTTTTGGGGTTCTCCAAGGGCGTTACACAAAGGTTGTTGAATATCAGAAGCATGCAAGAAGGCTGCACGCTCCAGTCCAATGTCCACGAAGGCAGCTTGCATGCCGGGCAAAACTCGGACAATGCGTCCCTTGTACAAATTGCCCACTAATCCTCGTTTGCTAGTTCGTTCTATGACGAGTTCTTGTAGTAAGCTCCCTTCGACGATGCCAACTCGGGTTTCCTGCGGCGTAACGTTAATCAAAATTTCTTCAGTCATTGCGCGGGAGAACCGTTTTTTCCAAGAAAGTTAACAAATTTTTTAAGGCACCACGATTGGCCTCTACAACTCGTTGTCCACGGTTTCCTATTTCATTTCGCAAAGCAAGATCTTGCAGCCACTCTACTAAGATACTTGCCAAGTCTGATACTTTCTGCACTGTTTTTGCTGCACCTGCTTCGTGGAGCAAATGCGTAATTTCATTAAAATTAAAGCAATGTGGTCCTAAAAGCACTGGTTTCCCAACTGCGGCGGCTTCTAACGGGTTATGTCCCCCGACGAGCACGAGGCTTCCCCCTACGAAAGCCACATCAGAGATAGTGTAGAAAAATGGGAGCTGCCCCATAGTGTCCCCTAGGTACACTGCACACTCTTTGGCTGGAACAAGAGATTCACTCCAAGAAACGGTAGGAAAGTCACGACACAAAGACAGTACCCTAGAAAATCTTTCTGGATGGCGAGGGACAAGAATTAGCAAAGCATCCGGAATGTGTTGTCTTACTTCAAGGTGTGCAGCCAACACGATCTCTTCTTCCCCTTCGTGGGTACTTGCAGCGATCCAAACTGGGCGATCTTGCCCAATTTGTTGGCGAAAAACTTTTGCTCTTTCAACGGCATCTTTTGGGGTATCTAGGTCAAATTTGAGATTGCCTGTGATTTGAACTTGATCTCGAAAAGCACCCAAGGATATAAAACGATCTGCGTCTGCTTGGGATTGTGCAGCAATCAAATGAAGATTTCGTATTGTTTCTTGAGTGAGAGAACGAAAGCGTCGGTATCCACGAGCCGATTTTTCTGACAGTCGGGCATTTGCCAACACTACCGGGATTCCGCGCTCTTTGCAGGCAAAAATCAAATTAGGCCAAAGCTCGGTCTCCATTAAGACCAATACTTGAGGCGATACACGATCTAAAAAACGATTCACTACTCTTAGCAAATCATAAGGAGCATAAGAATGCACAACACCGTAGGCACCTACTAAGGTATTCTGCACTTGCACTGCGCCCGTGGCCGTGGTGGTGGTCACCAGTAGGCAAATATCTGGCCAACGTTTACGCAACTCTTGGATCAAAGGGCGAGCAGCTTGCACTTCTCCGAAGGAAACCGCGTGAATCCAAAAGACTTTCCCACTGGGCAGAAAAAAATTGCCTTGCCTAAAACGCTCTCGGATACTCTTTCTATGCTCTGGGCTTCGTATCCACAATCGAACCAATACGATAGGTGCTAGAAGGTGAAGAATGATTGAGTAAAAATTCCGCACAGATTGCCTAACACCGATCCAGCCAAATCATATACCGAGAGACCCCTTCTTCTACGGATTGGAAAGTGTCCTTATAGCCTGCTGAACGGAGATTGGAGAGATCTGCTTGGGTGTAACTCTGGTAATGAGTTTTAAGTTGATCTGGGAACGGGATATACACAATTTCACCACGTCCGTAATGCCTTGAAACGGATCGAGCCACTTCATTAAAGCTTTGTGCTCGGCCTGTGCCTAAATTGAAGATTCCAGAACATTGTGGATTTTTCAAAAACCAAAGATTCACAGCACAAGCATCCGAAACGTAAACAAAATCTCTTTGTTGTTCCCCGGCGTCATATCTACCACTACCAGCAAAGAGGCGAAGAGGTTCTCCTGCTAACAACTGATTTCTTAAGTGAAAAGCAACACTGGCCATGCTCCCTTTGTGTTCTTCTCGAGGGCCATACACATTGAAGTAACGTAGTCCGACCACTTGACTGCGAGCGTGTGGGAGATGGTGGCGGACATATTCATCGAACAGGTATTTAGAATATCCATACACATTGATAGGTGCTTCGTGTATAGCATCTTCTACGAAGGTAGTTCCTCGACCATACACAGAAGCACTAGAAGCATAGATAAAAGGGATGCGTCGCAGTAAGCAATGGTTTAATAATATCTTAGAATAAGTATAGTTATTGGCCATTAGGTACTGACCATCCCACTCAGTAGTTGCAGAACAAGCACCAAGGTGAAAGACAGCCTCTATAGCACCTTCGAAGTGAGTACCGTGTTGTTGGATGTGGGTCAAGAACTCCTGTTTGTCCATGAAATCTTGGACGGTACAATCTACGAGATTCTTATATTTCAGGCCATTTTTGAGATGGTCTACGACCAAAATTTCGGTACGCCCTTCTTCATTTAGGGCTCGAATGAGGTTACTACCAATAAAACCTGCACCACCCGTAACGATTATCATGCTGATTTATTCTCTAGCAGAGAAAGCAGCGGCGCAAAGAGGCAGCCGCGCTTCTCTTGTTTCAAAACACTACCAGTAACGTACTGGCCCTGTGTCCATGTGGATGAAGTCGGAATTTGGATAGTAACCCACTCCTCCATATTGCATCCCAACTGCCGCTTTCCTCAAGTAGCCAGTGCTTTTGCCGGGTGCGCGCAAGTCAATAGCCATGCCATCCATGTGGAGGCTATGGGAGGCCACTGCGCCACTTTGTTCGCGGAGCATCGCATTGGTAGAAGGGGAACGGTATCCAGAAAGGACGTGAATAGGTTTTCCATACTCTAGCCGATAGCCCAACAGATACACTAAGTCAAACAGATGTGGATCAATACGGACTACTTCTCCCGTGTAGTGGTCACGCATCAAATAATTAAGCTCACGCAACCCATCTGGGACGTATCGCCCCTCTGCCCAATAGACCGTGTGCACAGTTTCGTCGGTGTGGATATTCCGAAGTAGAACAGAACGTTCTACATCGTAACGAGAGTACTGTTGGCTTTCCTCTTCCGTGTAGCTACCACCATAGCCATAAGAAGAATAGCGTCGTTTGTGGTGCCGGTGATGACGGTGACGATGTCTCCTACCTCTGGCACAGGCTTCTTCAGGAAGCAGGCTTAAACCTGCGGTAAGACCTAGGGTAGTTGCCAAGAAACTCAACGGCAAGACGCTACTCAACTGCAAGAGTTTACGTCGTACCGAAAGTGAATCTTGGTCAGATAATGCTTTGTCCTGCGGATCGGACATTTTTACCTCCAATGGTTTTAAGTAGGTTACTGCGCAGAGTCTCCAGGAGATGGTAATGATTCCACCGTTCCTGGAAGAATTGGGAGTGCCGTTTCATCTTGCGGTTCTGCAATAGGCAAAGGTGAAACTTCTAGCGGCACAGAAGGCTTTTCCATGACTAGTTTAGGTTTTTTTACTCGCGTGGTTTTCTCTGCATGCAACTGCGTAGAGGACGACACAGGAATTTTCTTGGGATTCGATTCGGTTTTGTTATTCCCCACCGGAGCAGGTGAAATCGCTGCTTCTAAAAGTTTATCTCGCCCATAGATATCCTTCCTGAATTGTACCCTACCGTCTTCGTCTGCCCAAGCAGTCCAATAAAGGATATGAACCGGCACAGGATGAGGCACACTGACGATGTGTTCTTTGCTCCGATCAGTGCTCTTCAGGGTTTTACGGTTCCATCGGGAGTTAGGCCCCAACACATATTCTAAGAGTTCGGCAGGTTTTTCAATACGAATGCAACCATGACTGAAAACTCGCTCGGTTCTAGCGAAAAGTTGACGCTGAGAGGTGTCATGTAAATAGACATTAAAGGGGTTTGGGAACATAAACTTAATGGTTCCCAATGGATTTTTAGGGCCGGGGCGTTGTCTCAGAAGGTATGGAGAATTCGGAGAACCCAATCCAGACAAACCGCCGCGACCTACTGTGCGGTTAGAGGAGCGTCTACTAATTACCATGTTATGCCTAGATAGATAACTCGGATCCTTGCGAAGCATCGGAAGTAACTCCTTCCCTGCAATGCTAGGAGGTACATTCCAATAAGGATTAATGACTAAATAACTAACCTGAGCGTTAAAAGCTGGGGTACGTAAATAGGGTTTACCAACCACGACGCGCATAGTCAGAACGGTGTGGCCATCATCGACTGCTTTTAAGTCATACCCCGGTACATTTACCATGATATGTCGCTTACCTAAATCATGGGGTAGCCAGCGCCACCGCTCCAAATTAGTTTCAATTTGATGTACCCGAGTAGAGGCAGGAACATTTAAAGCCTCTACCGTTGCACCATTCAGCGAGCCTGTGGGTTCTTGCCCATGTGCTCTTTGAAAGCTTTTTACTGCTTGGCGAACAACAGCTTCCGACTCATTGCCAGAAAGATATCCTTCTGCGGCCAAGCGCGCACGTAAACCACCTGAACGACCTTTACCATCTATTCTAGGAAATCCTCCAGCAGCGGCTTGCGCTCGGTAGCGTACCAAGGCATCTTTTAATCTTGAATAATCTGGATGGGTAGGCAAGAGACCAAAAAGTGTTTCTTCGATCTGGTCAGAGGCAATGGCACTTTCTAAAGTGGTAGGTAAATCTAAAAACGAACGCCTTACGTGCCATTCAGGGTCTACGTCTTTAGTTTGATCTACTCGCCAGCCACCAAGGTGAGAAGCATAGGTCAAAAATGTCTGAGTGAGCAATATGTCCAACTCTGCCATCGAAACTGGATCAACAGGTCGTTTTGCAAGAGTATTTTCAATTCGAGCTAATGGGTAATCTGCGAGGTTTAGTCCTTCTTTGGGTGCCGCTTTTAGTGCCTGCACTAAGTGATGTGCGCGTGGTAATACGACTTGCCCTTCTGACCAAGCTGGTCGGTACTCACGGCTCTGGTAGAAGACAACCAATGCAGGACAGGCGCGCAAGGGTTTTCCACCAATAGACAAAGTAAAGGGTTCTTCATAGCCCCTTACATGGTCTTGGATCCATTCTTGAGAGGTCTGAGCTATGGCAGTAGGTGAAGCAATCCACGCAAGACCGAAAAGAAAAAAATGCTTAATACGACGCAAAGGAAACACTCCTATGACCTGCAAACCCGGCATTCTATCCTAAAATCCTGATTCTGAAAAATTTACCCTACATAGTGCTAGAATTGAAAGTGATGCAAACATTAGAGGTTCTTGGCCGTGCAACCATTACTTTCGAACCGCGTGCAACGTATCCGACCTTCTCCTACGCTTTCCGTTGCAGCCAGAGCCGCAACACTCAAGGCAGAAGGACGAGATATTATCAGTCTTGGCGCAGGAGAACCCGATTTTGATACCCCAGATCACATCAAAAAAGCAGCCATAAGAGCCATAGAACAAGGATTCACTAAGTATACCGCCGTCGATGGTATTCCCTCTCTCAAACGCGCCATTGTTGATAAATTCTCCCGAGAAAACCAATTAGAGTACACACCTCGGCAAGTTTTGGTTTCAGTGGGAGGGAAACAGAGTTTTTTCAATCTAGCACAAGCATTCCTCAATACTGGTGATGAAGTCATTATCCCGGCACCTTACTGGGTCTCATACCCAGACATGGTGCTATTAGCTGACGGGATTCCCGTCATTGTGGCCACTGGCATTGAACAAGGTTTTAAGATTTTGCCGGAACAACTTGAAAGGGCGATTACTCCTCGTACACGCCTATTCGTTTTGAATAGTCCTTCGAATCCAACAGGGGCAGCTTACACAAAATCGGAGCTAGCGGCTCTTGGTGAAGTGTTAGCACGTTACCCAAATGTGCTCACCGCCAGTGATGATATGTACGAACATATCCGTTGGGGCAAAGAACCTTTTTGCAACATTTTGAATGCTTGTCCTAATTTGTACGATCAGGTCATTGTGCTAAATGGGGTATCTAAGGCTTATTCCATGACCGGATGGCGCATTGGCTATTGTGCTGGGCCTGTTTTCCTAATTGAGGCCATGACCAACATTCAATCGCAAAGCACTTCTAATCCAACTTCTATTGCCCAAGTGGCTGCCCAAGCAGCGTTAGAGGGTGGATTGTCTTGCGTGCAACCCATGATTGAGGCTTTCCAGCAACGTCACGAATACCTGATTGGTGCCCTCAATCAAATTCGTGGGGTACATTGTTTGCCCGGAGAAGGAGCGTTTTACGCTTTTCCCAATCTCCAAGAGGCAATGACTTCCTTGCCGGACATCAAAAATGACGTAGCACTGTGTGAATACTTGATTGAACGCGTGGGACTTGCCGTGGTACCCGGGTCGGCTTTTGGTGCTCCCGGGTATGTTCGCCTTTCATTTGCTACGAGCTTACCTATTTTGCGGTCTGCCGTAGATCGATTGGCTTCCGCGTTTAGTGACCAGTAGCTTTTTTTCCGGGTTCAAATTTGGTCAAGACTAGCACTAGGGAACCAATTTTGGCTTCGGCATTCATCTTCACTAAAGGGCGTTCTGGGCGATCTGTGGCAAGCCAGATGTAAAGATCGCCCTTTTGTTGCAAGGCACCACCCAAAAAAGTCCGAAGTCGTAATTTGACGCAGTCAAATAAACCAGCAGGAACTTCGATAACCTCGCGACCCGCGGCCTCAACTTCCAGTTTCCAGCTCTTTTTAGAAGAATAAACTGGTAACTGCACGACGGTTTGAGGAGGATATTCTAGTGTTCGCAATCGAAAAGTTGCGGATACGCTATCTAGGACGTAAGAAGAAATCTCTGCGGGTTCGAATTGTGTGGTGTTACCTGACTCAGTAATGTGTCCCGAAATTTGGCATTTTTCGTTTTCAAATTGAATCTCCGTGTGTTTTCGGGTGCGTGGGCCAATCAATCGGCCTTCATCCTGATCGATTACTAGGTAAGAACCAGAGTTTTGGAAACCATAGGCCAAGATGGAATCATGGCCTACAAAAATGGCACGATACCACTTGCCTGTTTGAGCGTCTGCCTTGTAGACTCTAAGCCAACGTCCCTCTCGAAGTGCTGGAGGTTGGACTTCAAGGGCGGCGGTGCCTGCAGGGACTCCCATGAAGCTCACAGCGTATTCGGAACGTTCTCCCGCTGCGTACGGCAACCCTGCGTATACCTGTTCTTCTGGGACAGAAGGTGGATTGGAAAGATTGCACGTGGTGGCAAATACAATAGTTTGCCATCCAAGTAGACAAGCAAATCTAAAAAGACGAAGTAACACCTCAATTCACTCCCTAAATTGGAAAAAAAAAATGAGGATTTACCTTAAACGACTTACAACACTTCTGCAAATTTCTTTGCTTTTTATCCCGATTGCTGGAAATTCTGCGACGGCTAGGACGTTTTTATACAACCTAGATTACCTACAAGTAACCAAACAAGCTTGGAAAAATGGAGAACCTTGGGCTGTCGAAGCAGTTTCCCTTTTGCTCAGAGGCGCAGAGAGCAATATAACCTCTGGTCCTTATTCCGTAACTAAGACATTTCATTTGACCCCGGTACCTGGTGCTACTCCAAACGATTTTGTTTCAATTGGTGCTTATTATTGGCCAAATCCAAACACTGCAAATGGGTTACCTTATGTAAAACGTCCTGGACATGTAAATCCAGATTCTGCTGGTTCTTTACTAGAGTTAGACGCTTTAGCTTCAGTCGTGAATCGACTGGGAATAGCATATTTTCTTACTGGTGAAGAAAAATGTGCACGGCGTGCAGCTCAATTGCTTCGAATATTCTTTATCAATAAAAATACGAAAATGAATCCAAACACAGAGTTTGGAGCTGTGATCCCTGGTGTTTCCTATGTGGGTAAATTCGTGGTAGCGGGTATTGGAAATGCTTTCCGCGATTTGTACAGTGGATTAGGTTTGATTGAAGCGTCTCCTCATTGGACGAAAATAGATGATCGGAACATGAAAAAGTGGAGCAAAGATTTCTTAGATTGGATGGAAAGTAGTCCGAAGGCACAAAATGAATTTCGAGCTTATGGAAATCACGGTTCTAACTATGACATGGTGGCTGCATTGCTCTCGATGTACATAGGTGACAACCCACAAGCAAAGAAACATGTTCGGCACTACATGCAACGAATTCCGAAACAATTTGCAACAAGCGGAAAACAACCTTTTGAGATGCATGCTGTCAACAATTTTATGTACAGTACGTATAACTTAGGGGTGGCTGCTAACATTGCAAACCTTGGGGATAAGCTCGGTTTGAATGTTTGGGATGTCCGAGGCCCAGGCGGAAGCGGAATGCGCAGAACCACTAACTTTTTATTGCCCTACATGAATGGCACGAAAACTTGGACTTATTGGCCTACGACGGAAGTCTTCCCAATGCACCCGTCACAGTATTACGGTTTCCTTCGACAACTATCTCTTGGATTTTGTGATTCAGGGCTTTCCCAGGCTGCAGAAGACATGTCAGTAAATGGTCAGTATTCTGCACTTTCCGTGAACATTATTTATCCAACAGCCGCTTTGAGTGTTTGCCAGCCTAGGTGAGTCTTACACTTGAATTAGCCGACGTAGTGCTTCTCGGTATTTTTCAGTCGTACGAGCTACCACTTCTGTTGGTAGCTCAGGAGCAGGAGGCTTTTTGTCCCACTGGCAAGATTCTAAGTAATCGCGCACGTATTGTTTGTCAAAACTGGGTGGGCTTTTTCCGGGCCCGTATTGATCCAATGGCCAGAATCGAGACGAATCCGGCGTCAGTGCCTCATCAATTAAGATCAACTGCCCTTCTTCGCTGATTCCAAATTCAAATTTAGTATCCGCAATGAGGATGCCACGTGCCAGAGCGTACTCTGCTGCCTCTTGGTACAAAGATAAAGCAGCTTCTCGTAGTTTGTGAGCTAAACCGCTTCCAATCAAAGCAACAGTTTGTTGAAAACTAATGTTTTCATCGTGGTCGCCTACCGCTGCCTTTGTAGAAGGGGTAAAAATAGGTTCTGGTAGCCGATCTGCCTCACGTAAACCAAGAGGCAACGGAACGCCGCATACTTGACCTGTTTTCTGATAATCCTTCCAGCCTGAGCCTGCTAAGTACCCACGAACAATGGCTTCAACAGGTAGTGCGCGAAAACGCCTAGCCACCGTCGATCTCCCCAACACTTCGGCACGCTCCACGGGATCTGGAAGCACCTCTTCCAAGGTACGATCGCTCAAGTGGTTGGCAAAATTCAACTTCCGAAACCAAAAGTGAGAAAGTGCAGTTAGGATTGCACCTTTTTCCGGAATGGGAGTGGGCAATACCACATCGAAGGCAGAAAGACGATCCGTGGTGACAATGAGCAAGTGATCTTGTCCTACCGCGTAGAGGTCACGGACCTTACCACGATGGATCAGAGGTAAGGTCTTGATTGTGCTTTGGAAGAGAGGCATATTTTAGGACTTGGTTAGAGTTCGATTCAATTTTTTGATTCTGTATGAATGAGGACGTGTTGTCAATATTTAAAAAATATTACCCTTCGATACGCGGATTACTAAATGAGCAAAACCAGTACGCGCAATTATTGAACGCGGCTATTATAGCTGATCTGTTAGAATTGAGCATCAATGAGCAAAAAAGCAGATCATGAGATACACAACTGTACAGTTGATGGTTTTTTGGGAGCATCTTTAATCACTTCATAATGTACTAGCTATAACTTGGAACAGTTTACCATCTGAAAAATTTTAACGGGGTAAATCCTATGTCTCTGATATTAGACTTTAGCTTAAAACGATGTGTTCTAGCTGGATTGATGTTTCTACCCACAGTTCGTGTTTTAGCAACTCAAACCATAGATATAGACATATCTAAATACTTTACGGATGACAAGTATGGCATCCCCCGAATACTTCCTCTGGAAGAAACATCCAATCAAGGTAACAAGGAAACAGCCAAATTGGGAACTCAAAAACCTGAAGTAAAAACTCAGGACACAAACGTAGCTATAAGAAATTTAGCTACAAGAAATATAGTGAAAAACATATTACTTGTGAATGAAGTGCACCCTTATTATTGGCTGAAGGCAGTTTTGTTTGAAAAAATACCAGACCTTCACAAGTGGTACGACAATGTTTCTAAAGAAAGCAATGGCAAGGCTCAATTGGCTGTTGATTTTGAGGCACTGCCCAATCAAAGCTCTACTAATGAATACGACGCTAACTATTATCACCTTCGCCTTTTTGAATCATATGAAGATCATGATTCGACTTGGAATCGAATTTTAGTCCACAAAACTACTAAAGAAATTTTGATTGAAGACATTGCAGAAGAAAACAAGCACATACCGCTCTCCTCTTGGAACAGGTTAAAACCAAATGAACAAAAACTCGAGGTAACTAACTTATCAACTTCTGAAACATCATTTAATCAAGGGTTGTCTGATCGACAAAGATGGGAGACGTGGATTGCTACACTTAGTGGTAGTTGTCGAAATGGAGTAGATTTTTGGGCCAGCCATCGTAGCTTGCAAAATCCAGGATCCTGTAAAGATGGGCAAGGTACGCAAGATGCTGACTACAAAAAATGCTGTAATGCCGCTAAAGAGTTTTTAGCACCGATTGACCAATTACGAAAATCTGATCAGGACTATCGTCGAGGTTTTAAGAGTTATGAGGTGGCTAAAGCCGAATCTAAAACATCCTTAAGTGTCCCTACTCCTTCAGAGACAGTTGAATCTCCAAAATCAGAATCATTTAATCGAGGACTATCTGATCGGCAGAAATGGGAGGCATGGATTGCTGCGCTCAGCGGTAGTTGTCGAAGTGGAGCAGATTTTTGGGCCAGTCACCGCAGTTCGAAAAAACCAGGCTCCTGTAAAGATGGGCAAGGTACGCAAGATGCTGATTACAGGAAATGTTGTAATGCTGCTAAAGAACTTTTAGCACCGATTGACCAATTACGAAAATCTGATCAAGACTATCGTCAAGGTTTTAAGAGCTATTGATTTCTTAACTATGGCCATTAGACACTGCCAGTAAGATCAGTGTTGGTATGTTTCGCCCGCACTCTCGCGATCGCTGCTGCAATCGCTGCTTTCTTCTCTTCATTTTCAGTGGAAGTTTGGCTAGCATTTGCTTTTTTTTGCGCAATCCGTTCCGCCTTTTCTTGAGCTTCTCGGTCTAGCCTAGAAACCTTAGCTTCGTGGCGCAATCGTGCTCGATCGGCCTTTTGCCTAGAGGTTTCCTGTGCACGAATTTCGTCTTTTGCAAATCGATAATAGTGAACCAGAGGAATGTTGCTCGGACAAACCTGCACACAACATCCACATTCAATGCAATCAAAAAGCGAGTATGCACGAGCTTGTTCGAAAACCTTTCCTCTTGAATAACGATACAACTCTTGCGGCAATAAGTTGCAAGGACAAACTTCAACACATGCACTACAACGGATACATGGTTTTGCTGATGGCAGTTCTGGCGTTTCTGTGAGACACAATACACAATGCGCTGTTTTGGTTACCGGTACCTGAAGATTTGGCAAAGCAAACCCCATCATAGGTCCACCTAAAACTACTTTAGAGGTTCGTTCTACCTTGCTAGATTGGAGTAAAAAATCAACTGGCGTACCAATTCGAACCTCAAAATTGCGGGGCATTGGAACGGCAGCACCCGTTACGGTCAAGACACGCGAGATTAACGGTTCTCCCAAAACCACTGCTCGATAGACCGCAGCGGAGGTACTAACGTTGTGGCAAAGGATTCCCATTTGAGCAGAACGGCTCCCACTTGGAGATTCTTTTCCGGTTAAAATACGGATGAGTTGGCGCGTGCTACCTGCTGTGTAACGGCTCGTCACTCGCACCACTTCTACCTCTGCATCCGCTATTTTGCAAAGTGATTGATACGCTTCTGGTTTGTCGTCTCCAACTGCAATTATGATTTCCTTTGGGGAGAGAATCCGCACCATGATCTTGAGTCCGATCAAGACTTCATGAGCACGAGTGCGCATGAGCATGTCATCTGTAGTGACGTAAGGCTCGCATTCCACGCCATTCAAAATTAAGGTTTGAATCGGAAAAGCTGGACGTAGTTTAACGTCTGTTGGGAAGCCTGCGCCCCCAAGCCCAACGACGCCTGCCTCTTGAATCCGCCCAAATAAAACGGTGGGATCCACTTCTTCCCAGTTTGCCATCTCAATACGTTCGGACCATTGGTCTTCCCCGTCTGTTTCGATAATGATGCAAGGTGCTTCTAGGCCGGAGGGATGAGGAACAGGAAAATTTCCAATCTCTAAGATTCGTCCCGAAGATGAAGCATGAACCGATGCACTAACTAAACCGCTTGCCCGTGCAATTTTTTGTCCTTTTCGGACGTACTCCCCTACTTCTACGATAGGCTCGGCTGCAGTTCCCACATGTTGTTTCACAGGTAACACCAGCGTAGGTGGAAGAGGAGCGCAGATTAGAGGTTCTTGTGTTGAAATTTCTTTATGTCCTGGTAAAAACAGGCCACCATGAAAATCAAAAAGTTTTCTAGGCTGCATTTTGGGGCATTTCCGAGGAGTACAACTTTGGGCTAGGCCATTTCCAACTGGAAAGATCTTTTTGGATTGGCACCATAAGGATGCAATCGACAGGACAAGGGGCAACACATAACCCACACCCAGTACATTCTTCTACAATGACGGTGTGTATTTGTTTAGCAGCACCCAAAATGGCATCCACAGGGCAAGCCTGCTGGCATAGTGTGCACCCAATGCAGATTGTTTCCCGAATCGAGGCAACCTCTTCGGTTTTTTCGGACATTTGCTTACTAGGCACAGGCCGATTCAATAGATTTGCGAGGGCAACCACCACGACTTGCCCACCAGGAGGACATCGATCTATTGATGCTCGGTTCTCGGCAAGGGCTTCTGAATATCCCTTACATCCTGCAAAACCACATTGCCCACATTGAGTTTGTGGCAATACTTGGTTAATTTTTTCTACCAGTGGGCTGCCTTTTACTCGAAACCGAATCGAGGCGTATCCAAGCACAGTCCCAAGGAATAAGGCTAAAATAGTAAGGATAGTGACGGCGGTAAAGACCGCGGACATGGTCTGCTTTCCTACAGAGTTTTTCAAACAAAATGCAACGCCAATGGCCTAATAGTCTACAGGAATGGCTTGCCTACCAAGAACAGTTGCATCCTCGTGCAATCGATCTTGGCCTTGCACGTGTATCAGAAGTATTGAAACGGTTAGGTTGGACTGGAAAACCATCATTCAAGGTGGTCACCGTTGGTGGTACCAATGGAAAGGGCTCTTGCGTCACGACGTTAGAAACCGCCTTTTTATCCGTTGGCATAAACACAGGTGCCTACGTTTCTCCTCACCTACTACGTTATAACGAGCGGATACGCTTAAACGGTCAGGAAGTAGACGATCAAAAGTTATGTACTATCTTTTCAAAAATCGAAAAGGTGCGGGGCAATACTTCACTTACTTATTTTGAATACGGTACGTTGGCTGCTCTGGAGATTTTTAAGGAAGCGTGTCTTGATGTCGTTTTTTTAGAAGTGGGTTTAGGAGGTCGACTCGATGCTACCAACGTCTTGGATGCAGACGTCGCAGTAGTGACGACAATAGCACTTGATCACCAAGAATGGTTAGGGTCTGATCGAGAGTCGATCGGAAAGGAAAAATCGGGAATTTTCCGAACGGATCATCCTGCCATTTGTGGGGATCCTGATCCTCCAAATTCTCTGATTAAACATGCAGAAAAGATTGGAGCACGGTTGTACGTTCAGGGGCGAGACTTTGGGTGGTGCCTAGAACCAAATAGTGACAGCTGGAGCTGGTGGGGACTAGGAAAACAAGTGCAGGGGTTGCCTGCTCCTCGTCTGGTAGGCATGCATCAATATCAAAATGCCTCCACCGTGCGCATGGTGTTGGCGTTGCTTTCCCAATTTGATCCAGACCAAGCAATGAAACAAGCATTGCAAAACACTTTTGTGCCGGGGCGTTTTCAGATACTAGAAGGTTCCATACCGTGTGTTTTAGACGTTGCTCATAATCCACAAGCCGCAGAGGCCTTGGCTAAGACTCTGCATGCCACAAAGGAAGGTCGCACTTTCGCAGTAGTGGGTATTCTTGCAGACAAAGACATGGTAGGTATCCTGTCTGCTATGCTACCAGCGGTAGACAGTTGGCACCTTGTGACACTCTCTGGCCTGCGGGGAACGCCTGCGTTACGACTTGCAGAAGTGCTTTCTTGTCTTGGAGTGACTTGCTCGGTCAAAGTTCATGATAGCGTGGTAGCGGGTCTCTCGGCAACGCGGCAGGAGGCTCATCTTGGAGATCGCATAGTCGTTTTTGGTTCTTTTCACACTGTGGCTCAAGCCAGCGAGGTTTAAGAATGTTTGCTGTCATCATGGCAGGAGGATCGGGTACTAGGTTTTGGCCAATGTCTCGAGAAAAAAGACCTAAACAACTATTAAACATTATAGGTACTGAAACTTTACTTCAGCAGACAGTAGCCAGAGTCCTTCCTCTCATTCCAAAAGAAAAAATCTTTATTGTGACCAATGCAGGCCTCGCGGACGAAATTGTTTCACAACTTTTTACACACTTTGGTGGATCTTGGAAATTTCAGTTAATTATTGAGCCTGAAGCAAAAAACACCGCCCCAGCCATTGGCCTTGCAGCAATACACCTTGCGAGAATGGATCCTGAAGAGGTCATGGTAATTTTACCCGCAGACCACGTGATCCAAAGTTCTGAAAAGTTTTTGAAAATTCTTTTGGATGCAGAACAATCAGCAAAGCAAGGATACCTTGTCACTTTGGGCATCACTCCCACTCGACCTGAAACGGGCTACGGGTATATTCAAATAGGAGAATCCGCTCTAAAACATGCTTTCCACGTAAAGCGTTTTGTGGAAAAACCGAATCTTCAGAAAGCGAGAGAATATCTCGCTTCTGGCGATTATTTTTGGAATAGCGGCATGTTTGTTTGGAAAACAAGTACCCTCCTACAAGGAATAGAGGTTTATCTCCCGAACTTATTTGACAATCTAACTGAAATTCAAAAAAGTATTGCCAACAAAACTGTCAAGAAAACAGCGGAATTGGTATTTAGCAAGATTGATTCTGTTTCGATTGATTATGGCCTGATGGAAAAATCTTCTAACGTGGTGATTATACCCGCAGACATGGGCTGGTCTGATGTGGGGAGTTGGGATGCATTAGAAGAGGTGATGCCAAAAGATTCTTCTGGAAATGTCACTATCGGCAATGTGCTCAATATAGGGAGTAGTAATTCTTTTTTGTACGCAGATCAGCGTCTCGTAGCCACTCTCGGATTAAAAGATACGATCGTTGTAGATACTCCAGATGCTACCTTGATTTGTAGTAAAGACCGCGCGCAAGAGGTCAAAAAAATAGTTTCAGAATTAAAAAAACGGAACGCTGAAGAATACTTAATACACAGAACCGTGCATCGTCCTTGGGGTAGTTATACGGTATTAGAAGAAAGCGAGCGGTATAAAATTAAAAGAATTGTTGTACACCCGGGAGCAAAACTTTCTTATCAAATGCACTATCATCGGAGCGAACATTGGGTGGTTGTATCTGGAACTGCACGAGTGACCAACGGAGATCGAGAATACGACATTCATCCCAATGAAAGTACCTACATTCCTGTGTCGACAAAACATAGATTGGAAAATCCTGGGAAAATTCCACTTCAAATTATTGAAGTCCAAAATGGGGAATACTTGGGAGAGGATGACATAGTTCGTTTTGAAGATGATTATGCACGCCAAGAGGGATGGCCTTTGTTGCCGGAGATGCCAACATGAGCACAGAATTAAATTCTGAAATCTTTAGGGAATATGACATTCGTGGAATTGCTGACCAAGATTTAACGGATTCGGTCGTAGAAAACCTAGGAAGAGCGTTCGCAAAGTATTTACGTCCGAAGAACGCTGTAACCGTTGCCGTTGGCTATGATGCACGCATGAGTGCACTAAGAATTCGAGATGCACTTTGCCGTGGACTCAATAGCGCAGGCCTAAACGTTGTTGATTTAGGGCTTTGTCCAACACCAGCACTCTATTTTTCTCTTTTCCACCTTTCGGTAGAAGCTGGGATCATGATTACCGGGAGCCACAACCCTTCTCAGTACAATGGGTTTAAGATTTGCGTGGGAAAAGAAACCATCTATGGATCGGAAATCCAAGCACTTCGCAAAATCATGTTGGAAAACAAGGAAGACATTGGCGCAAAGATGGTTGGAACGACAAAAGAACATCCCATTATTCCTGAGTATGTTGCATTTTTGAAAGAAAAATTCCCTTATGTTTCGGACTGGCCAATTACTGTCGTAGTAGATTCTGGAAATGGAACAGGGGGACTCGCAACTCCGGAAGTACTCCGATTCATGGGAAATTCTGTTATTGAACTTTTTTCAGAACCGGATGGTCGTTTCCCAAACCATCATCCAGATCCTACGGTTCCTAAAAATCTTGCTAGTTTAGTCAGTGTGCTAAAAGAAAAACACGCGGATATTGGTATCGCGTTAGATGGCGATTCTGATCGAATTGGTGTTGTCGACGAAACTGGAAAAATATTGTGGGGCGATCAACTAATGGTATTGTTCGCTCGAGATATTTTGAGAGATCAACCGAAGGCTACTTTTGTTTCAGAAGTAAAATGCTCTCAAAACATGTATGACGATATCCGAAAACGTGGTGGAAATCCCATCATGTGGAAAGTAGGTCATTCCCTCATTAAAGCCAAAATGAAAGAAACCGGTGCTGTATTCGCAGGTGAAATGAGTGGACATCTTTTTTTTGCAGACCGCTACTATGGATATGATGATGCAGTGTACGCAGCGGCTAGGATCGTAGAACTGCTTCGCAAAACCCGACGAGAACAGAATTCTAAAGTCCTCATGAGTTCGTTACTTTCTGGTTTACCAAAGACTTACTCTACCCCAGAGATTCGAATAGATTGCCCAGAAAGAATTAAGTTTAGGGTGGTAGAGCAAGTAAAAAATAAGTTATCTTTAGAAAAGGGGCTTTTAGATTTAATTACTGTGGACGGTGTTCGGCCAGTGTTTGCACAGGGTTGGGGATTGTTGCGTGCCTCTAATACCGAATCTGTCTTAGTATTGCGGTTCGAAAGCACAGATGCGGAATCTCTAAAAAGCATTCAAGACACTTTAGAGGGCTACACCAAGGAAACCATTGAAGCTCTTTCGGCACTATGAGTCGCAGTAAAATCAATTACGCCTGCCGAGAATGTGGTGCTAAGTCTCCCAAGTGGTTAGGACAATGTGCAGATTGTGGTGGTTGGAACACTTTAGAAGAAGTGGTTTCAGCACCACCCTCCTCCGGTAAATTATCCCGATTTGCTGGCGAAGGTACCGTTCAATCTCTAGCGCAAGTTGGTCTTTCCGCAGAAGAAGTCCGAAGCTCAACGGGTTTAGAAGAGTTAGACCGAGTGTTAGGCGGGGGATTAGTAGAAGGATCCGTGGTCCTCATTGGCGGAGATCCTGGAATCGGGAAATCTACCCTTTTGCTCCAAGCACTTGCTGACCTTCATACACGCACGTCAGTGCTTTACGTCACGGGAGAGGAGTCTTTACAACAGGTTTCATTGCGAGCCCGTCGATTGGGATTAGGGGGAGTCACTTTGCCCGTGTTGGCTGAAACTCGGGTAGAGGCTATTTTAAGTATTGCGCGCAATATCCAGCCCAAGACGATGGTCATCGATTCCATTCAAACGGTGTATACCGACCTTTTACAATCGGCTCCGGGTTCTGTGGCTCAGGTGCGTGAAAGTGCAGCCCAGTTGTCGCGTTATGCTAAATCCTCTGGTACTTCTTTGTTTCTCGTTGGACATGTCACTAAGGAAGGGACGTTAGCAGGCCCAAGAGTTTTAGAACACATGGTCGATACTGTCCTTTATTTTGAAGGGGACACGGGAAGTACTTTTCGCGTGGTTCGGGCCATTAAAAATCGTTTCGGTGCTGTTAATGAGCTGGGTGTGTTCGCAATGACCGAACGCGGGCTACGCGGGGTGAATAATCCTTCTGCTATTTTTTTATCCCGAGGGGAAGAGGAAGCACCCGGCAGCGTAGTCTTAGTGACTCGAGAGGGTACAAGACCATTGTTAGTAGAAGTACAAGCGTTAGTAGATGAAACTCATTCCCCCGCACCGCGTCGCGTGTGTCTCGGATTAGATCCAAGTCGTTTGGCCATGTTATTAGCAGTTTTGCACCGACATTACGGATCCGTTACTTACGACCAAGACGTTTTTGTCAATTTGGTCGGGGGTGTTCGGGTGGGGGAAACAGCTGCAGATCTTGCGGTACTCGCTGCAATTCTATCAAGCCTAAAAAATCGAATATTATCCCGTCGTTTGGTTCTATTCGGAGAAGTTGGTTTATCAGGCGAAATTCGGCCAGTGCCAGGTGGACAAGATCGATTACGTGAGGCATCCAAACACGGTTTTACTCGTGCTATCGTCCCAAGGGCTAATGTGCCAAAAATCATTCCCGATGGCATAGAGGTAATTCCTGCTCAAAGACTTCAAGAAGCTTTGGAATTACTCTGACTATTCTTGGAGCCCGTGCGTGCGGTTTTTAATGCACACAGTTTCCAAGGCAACAAACCCTGGCACTTGGCTGCCTTAACACTATGGTTGCAAGTGAACTTAGATCAGGCGGTGTCAAGTTGAGAACGCGAATTAAAGTATGTGGGATCACCTGCCCAGAACATGCGTTAATTGCAGCAGATTGTGGTGTGGATGCTATCGGTCTCGTGTTTTATCCTCGTAGCCCTCGTGTTGTAGACCTTGAGACCGCTTCCAAGATTGTCGAAGTTCTGCCTCCTTTCATGGTTTCTATTGCTTTGTTTGTAAACCCTACTTTCGGAGAAGTACAAAAAGTCACCTCACAGATTTATGTTAATCTTCTACAGTTTCATGGTCAGGAGAGTCCAGAATTTTGCAACTCTTTTGGTTTACCTTACTTAAAAGCCGTACCCATGCGTGCAGGAATGGATTTAGAACAAATTTTTCAGAAATACAAAGAGTCACGTGGTCTACTGGTGGACACTTACCAACCTCACACACACGGTGGTACTGGAGTCACTTTTGATTGGACTCAGATTCAAAAAAAACGATCCTTTCCACTGATTTTGGCAGGAGGACTCACACAAGAGAACGTTGGTCAAGCTATTCAAGAAGTACATCCCTACGCAGTGGACGTCAGCAGCGGAGTGGAATCTCAAAAGGGTATTAAAAACCCTGAAAAGATTAAAGAATTTGTTTGGGTAGTCCGCAAGTCGGACATTTAGGATCACGGTAAAACCGCAAAGTTTTCCATTGAGCAGTTAGAGCATCTAGCAGTAGCACTCGCCCAATAAGTAACTCTCCGATTCCTGCCAAAAGTTTTAGAGTTTCCAGCGCTTGCATGGTGCCGATGACGCCGACCAATGGGGCCAGCACGCCGAATTGGGCGCAGGTTTCCTCCAGGTTACCATCATCCGGATAAAGGCATTCATAACATGGTGCTTCTCCCCGAAATGGAAAGACAGCTACTTGGCCTGCCATCCCCAAAGCAGCACCGTAAATCATGGGTACACCAGCTTTGTAACAGGCCCGATTTAGAGAAAACCGAGTCTCAAAATTATCAGAAGCGTCTACCACTGCGTTGCAACTCACTACTACTTCCTCCAGTGCTATATCCTCTAATACATAAGGAATGGTAGTGATCTTTACGTCTGGATTAAGTGCTAATAGCGTATCCTGAGCGGAATCTACTTTAAGGCGACCGACATCCGCATTTCGGTGAACAATTTGACGCTGAAGATTGGATAAATCTACTTGGTCGTAATCTGACAATACCAAGTGGCCTACACCTGCTGAGGCTAAATACATAGCCGCGGCAGAACCCAGTCCCCCGACGCCGACCACGAGCACTTTGGAAGAAAACAACTTTTCTTGGCCCACAACACCCAATAAGGGGGTTTGACGACTGTACCTAGATTCCAGAGATTTTTGCATTTTCACCTGTTGGGTTTACTTAACCTGAGTTCGACGTAAGAAATAATGTAACTTATTGTATCAGTTATGTTTTCTTTTGATCTTACTAAAAAAACTCAAGTATTATGCTTACCCACATAGCACTTATTCAAACTTAGGTATCCAAAATGTTTGAAACCTTCTTTCTAGGATTGCTATAAATCAAATAAATACAGTGAGTTAGTCTTTTTTCTTACGTCGAACTCAGGTTACTTAAATTTTGATTAGAGTCCGATCCGAAAAAGTGGCTTGCAATTTTCAGGAAGCCTGTCACAATGACACAGGGTTTCTGGTGTACCTTGAACATCAGCTACGGGCGGTAGGCCTGAAAGTAATGCGCGTGGAGGGCGGCAACCACCAAACGCTGGCGGTGAAGGCACCGTTGGAATATGGTGTCCCGAGAATCGCGAACCGATTTTACGTGTGTAGAGAGAGCGTCATGAATGACGATCGACTGCGCACTCGGATCGGGCCCCAGAACACCGGCTACGGTACGTGCGCAGGGAGAGCGTCATGAGCGACGATCGACTATGTACTCGGATCGGACTCCAAACTTTCGGTGTACCTTAAACTTAGGCCTGGGGTTTCCCTTTGGAGAATCTATGAAAAAACCTATTGTAAGCACGCTGATTTTTGCTGCTGTAATATTTAGTCAAGTAGGAGTACGAGCAGATGATGACGACGAAAAACATCAATCTGCCCCTTCTTGCGTGGATTGTGGAACCGTTTCTTCCGTGCAAGTAGTAGAAAAGGCTCCAGAGGGCAGTGGTCTAGGGGCCATGGCTGGCGCATTAGCGGGGGGTGTCCTAGCGAATAAAGCAGGAGACGGAAGTACTGCTGCTACCCTTGCAGGGGTGGCGGGTGGAGCATTAGCCGGTCACTACTCGGAAAAGGCGATGAGTGATAACAAGGAATGGAAAATCACAGTACAGTTGGAGAATGGGAGTGCGCGCGCAGTCACCGTAAAATCAGAACCTAGTATTCGTTCTGGCGAACGAGTGCGAATAGTCGAAGGTAATGTAGTTCGTTACGAAGCGCCTAAGAAGAAGCCCAATGCGGATCAAGAGCACGAACACGAGCACGATTAGGGAATTTTCTTCCAATTTTTGAACTGTTTACAAAGGAGTATTCATTTGGGAACGACGTTGATGAGCAATAGTTTGCTTCTTCCCGTGGCAGCGGGGGTAGTAGTTATTATTCTCTTGTGGTGGTTTTTCGGATCTTCTTCGGGAGACGGAAAACCAAAATCAAAAGAGGAGATTACCAAGCTCCTAGAGTCTCAAGGTTATAAGATTAAAGAAGTCGATTTCGACGATGGTGTCTATGAAGTGGATGCCTACAAAGACGGCAAAAAGTTTGAGATCAAGGTAGATCCCACTGGAAAGATATTAAAAGTTGAAGAGGACGATTAGCACGCGCTGTTACACAATTTTTTTGACCTCAAAACAATACTTAAAAACCCCCGAGTAAATGCGGGGGTTTCTTTGTGAGGCATCTATGAAAATTCAAGATTTCTCTTCGGTATTCCTAGTGTTAAGTATGTTTAGTACTTTAGCAATGGCCGATAGTGCTCTGCTAGGCATGTTGACTAACCGATTAGGAGTCAACGAACAGCAGGCGAGCGGTGGCATCAGTGCACTAATGGAAATAGCAAAAAAACAACTTTCTGGAACAGATTACGCGCACCTCTTGAGTAGTGCTCCAGATTTGGGTGCTTTGGCTAAGACGAATCCAGCAGCGACTACTCCCAAAAGTAAAGACCCTAGTACAAGCTGGATGAGTGCTGCTAGCTCTATGTTAGGGGTTTCGAGTCTGAACCAATTAGCTCAGTTGACACAGACTTTTTCTCAGTATGGTTTGTCTGCTGACATGATAGGGAAATTTGTCAAAACTGCTTTGGATTACGTGCAAACCACAGGTGGCGCAGACCTTACGAAGATTTTGGCTGGAGCCTTTAAGTTTTAATGACAGCGTTGGGATTTTCTTCCTTCCGGAGTTTTTAGGGCGAGCAGTTAGGGTTCCACTTTCCATCGATATCCCATACCGTACATGGTTTCGATGGAAGAAAACTCGCTATCCAAAGAAATAAACTTCTGTCTAACACGTTTGACGTGACTAGTAATTGTGCTGTCGTCTACTACGATGTTAGCCTCGTGCATGAGTTGTTCGCGGTTTTTGACGTGCCCCGGAAAGCGGGCGAGTGCGTGGATCAACCAAAATTCAGTGAGAGTTAAATCTATGGGTTGGTTTCGCCAACGTACTTGCATGCGGTTCATATCTAGGCTCAGGTGCCCACGAACCATCAAGGTCTCTCGAACAAGTGGTGCTTTCAGTGCCTCCGTACGACGGAAGAGGGCGGCGATTCTGGCGCACAAATGAGGAAGGCTAATGTCTTTGGTAAGGTAATCATCGGCACCAAGACGTAGGCCAGAGATGCTATCAAGCTCACTGTCTCTAGCCGTCAAGAAAATGATCGGGAGGGTAGTAGAGAGAGATCGTAATTCTCGACATAACTCGAAACCTCCTTCTACATCGTCTTCTAATCCAATGTCTAAGATAGCTAAATCAGGCAAACGGATCCGAAAAGAGGCCAAAGCTTCTGCGCGTGTTGCAAAACTAATCACCTCGTATCCTTGACGACGCAAGATATCTGCATAATTTTCACGGATAGAGGGTTCATCCTCAACAATGGCGATTCTGCGCCTCATTGAGATTTTCCCCGATTTGAAATTTCTTGCAAAGCAGAGGAGACTTCTGGAGGAGTGTATTTTTCATCGTGTTTAGCTAAAACCTCCTCTGCAAGGAATTTACCATTTTGAACACGTCCCATGGCCACGACACCCTGTCCTTCTCGAAATAAGTCAGGCAAAATACCTTTGTAAGTAACCTCAATATTTTTCACTGTGTCCGTTACCAAGAAATGAACGGTGAGGCCATCGCCCTCGCGCCGCAAACTCCCCTTTTCTACCAAACCACCCAATCGAAAGTTTCGATCTTTGGGTGCTTGTGCCTCAATTTGACTCGGAGTAAAGAAAAATAGGAGGTTTTGTTGAAAGGCAAATAGTGTCAGAGCTACTGCGACTCCAACACCCAAAACCGTGGCCGCAACTAAAAGAATTTTTTGCTGATGGGAGGTCACTCTAAATCTTCCTGAGGTGGTTGGATTTGGGCTCGCGCTTTCCTGCGAAAGCACAAAACAGGATTTAGCGCGTTCCAAAGTAGAACAACAAAAGCCAATCCGTAGGCCGTCCATACATAAAACCCATAACCACCCATCCAGAAAAAATCACGCATTTTTAACGGTACTCAGTGGCTAGAAAGGTCATCGCAAACCTTTTCGAGCGATGCCCGCACTTGTCGTGCAATCGGGTTAATTTCTGGATTTTCTACTAAGGTCAAAACCGCATTGGGATCCATAAAAGCAACGGTCAACCGACCATTTTCCTCTTCGCGTACTACGACGTTGCAAGGCAAGAGCAGGCCAACGTTGCTATCAGCACTCAATGCACGATGCGCGTACCCCGGATTGCAAGCACCCAAAATGTGGTAAGGACGCGAGTCCACGCCGAGTTTAGCTTTTAAGACAGCTTGTATGTCAATGTCAAAAAGAACACCAAAGCCCTCTTTGGCAAGGGAAGCACGAACGAGAAGTAATGCTTCTTCCATAGTGCCAGAGATAGAAGTGTCAAAACTGTACATCTGCAAACTCCTAATGAGCAAAAAAGTGCTTTAGTACCGGCGATCAATGATGTAATTAGCAACCCAACGCAAAATTTTTGCAGAGTCACCAAAAGAGGCCAAATTACTTAGGGCTTCATCGCGAAGTTCAATGGCGCGTTCTTTGGCCGCAGCTAATCCCATAAGTAAAGGATAGGTAGATTTTTGTTTAGCAATATCAGCACCTCGTTGTTTGCCGATTACTTCCGTACTCCCTTCGATGTCTAAAACATCGTCTTGAATCTGGAAAGCAAAACCAATGCACTTAGCATAGTGATCTAGGTACTGGTGCTGTTCACTCGAAATAGACAAACAAGTGTAAGTACCTAACAAAACGCTGGCACGGATTAAGGCACCGGTCTTGTGGATATGGATCCGTTCTAACTCTGGGAGACTAATCTCTTGTCCCTCTGCCGCGAGGTCTAGTACTTGACCGCCGACCATGCCACGGGAACCGGCAGCTAATCCCAAGGTCTCTATCATGCGGAGACGATCTTCGCCCAGCGTAATAGGTACATGTGCTAAGAGGTAAAACGCCAAAGCCTGAAGAGCATCTCCCGCTAATAAAGCAGTAGCTTCTCCAAAAACTTTATGACAAGTAGGTTTTCCTCGGCGTAGATCATCGTCATCCATGACGGGTAAATCATCGTGAATTAAAGAATAGGCATGAATGAGCTCAACAGCACAAGCAGCGATGTCTAAAGATTCTAACTTCACCCCTAAGGCATGACCGGTGGCATATACCAGCAACGGCCGAATGCGCTTGCCACCATCTAGGACAGCATAACGCATGGCCTGGTGGAGGTTAGTAGGGTCAGTTTGCTGAGGAGGAAGCCAATGTTGTAAAGCGGCTTCTACTCGGTTTTGGGCGTGATTTAGAAATCGATCCATAGTCCAGAAGGATACACGAAATCTCGAAAGTTGACTTCACCCCTTAAATCCTAACGGCGACCTCACCCTAGAGCGTTTTTCGATTAAGTTGATAATGGTAATATAGTAGGAGTTGAACCGATAGGTAGAGTAAAATGGCAAGATCGTATTCACAAGATTTAAGGGAAAAAATAAAGCAAGTGGTGTAAGCTTGCATTGTCTTCCTCCTTATAGCCCTGATCTTAATCCTATCGAGCAAGTTTTTGCCAAATTAAAACAGCAACTTCGTAAAGTGTCGAAACGAACTCTTGATACCCTTCGGACTGCTATTGGCGAAGCACTCAACTTTTTTCCTCCGGATGAGTGCTTTCGTTATTTGCTTAACTCAGGATACGCTCAACTTAATCGAAAAACTCTATAAACTCCCCTCCTTGATAAGGAGGGCTGCCCCACAGGGGCAGGCTTACAAGGGTATCTTTTTTCGTTTTACGCAGTTCCCATCATCGCTTTGCAGTAAATTTGACAGGTAACAATCTTCGAAAAAACGTAGCACCGACAATGCTATCAAGTCAAACTGACGACTTTCCAAATAATCAGTAGGACTCAGTGATCCCCGCAAATCTAAATTTTGTAACTCACTGTTTTATTTGAAATTTTAAAAAAAGATACCCTTGTAAGACAGGGGTATGGTGGTTGGTTTTGATGTATAGCAAAGCCGACGTAAGATGATCATGAAGCAGTTCGTGAAAACCTCTCCAAATCTGGACTGGATTAAGTGCGATGCCTACTTGGATGATCGTTCTACGTCGACTTTGCTATATTAACCTGAGTTCGACGTAAGAAAAAAAGCTAACTCACTGTATTTATTTGATTTATCGTAGCCTTGGGAAGGATGTCCCAGACATTTTGGATGCCTAAGTTTGAATAAGTGCTATGTGGGTAAGCATAATACTTGGGTATCTTAGTAAGAACACAATAAAGCATAAATGATACAATAACTTACATTATTTCTTACGTCGAACTCAGGTTAGTATAGGAAATACCAATGTTATCTATCAAAAAAGTAGTCTTAGCGTATTCAGGAGGTCTGGATACCTCTATTATCCTAAAATGGTTACGAGAGGAGTATGGATGTGAAGTAGTTACCTTTACTGCCAATATTGGCCAAGGAGAAGAACTAGAACCCGCGCGTGCAAAAGCAGAAAAAATGGGGGTCCGGGAAATCTACATCGAAGATCTGCAAGAGGAGTTTGTGCGGGATTTCGTTTTTCCGATGTTCCGAGCCAACACGGTGTATGAAGGTGAATACCTATTAGGTACTTCCATTGCAAGACCACTCATTGCTAAACGTTTGGTTGAGATTGCAACCGCGACTGGGGCAGATGCAATCTCTCACGGTGCCACGGGTAAAGGCAATGATCAGGTTCGGTTTGAGCTTGGAGCATATGCTTTACGACCCGATATTCAGATTATTGCTCCTTGGCGAGAATGGTCTTTAGCTTCACGTGAGGATATGTTGGCTTATGCCGAACAGCATGGTATCCCTATTGAACGAAAACGTGGCGCGGAGTCCCCCTATTCCATGGATGCGAACTTATTGCACATTTCCTACGAAGGAGGCCCACTAGAAGACCCTTGGATCGAACCTGAACCTTCTTTGTGGCGTTGGACTCGTGCTCCTGAACAAGCTCCCGACATGCCACGCTACATAGAGATTGGATTTCAACAAGGTGATGCGGTGTCGATGGATGGTGAAGTACTTAGTCCCGCAAAACTGTTACATCGGCTTAATATTTTGGGCGGGGAACACGGAATAGGCCGCTTAGACTTAGTAGAAAACCGCTACGTAGGGATGAAATCGCGGGGTTGCTATGAAACCCCCGGTGGCACGTTGCTACTCAAGGCACATCGCGCGTTGGAATCCTTAACTTTGGATCGCGAGGTGGCGCATCTGAAAGATGACCTCATGCCACGTTACGCAAGCCTAATCTACAATGGCTACTGGTGGTCTCCCGAACGTAAGATGCTTCAAACGATGATTGATGTTTCTCAAGATCGAGTCAACGGGCAAGTGCGTCTCAAACTATACAAAGGCAGTGTATCCGTGGCAGGACGCGCCTCTGAGGATAGTTTATTTGATTCGAAAATTGCCACCTTTGAAGACGATCGTGGGGCGTATGACCAAAAAGATGCTTCTGGTTTTATCCGACTCAACGCGTTGCGGATGAGAATCGCCGCCCGACGCCAAGGGAAGTAAATCAAAATCCATTGCCCACAAAGCAGGGGCAGAAGAAGCTAGGATCAATCATGTCTGACAAAGCTTTTTTACTGGAACGCCCACCATTGGATGAACCACTATTAATCGGAGTTCTGGGCATCCTCTTGCTTGGTTTGGTCATGGTGGGTTCGGCTTCTATTGGCATTGCTACAGACCACTCTGGTAATCCCTTTTATTTCTTGATTCGACAAGGGATCTACGTGGGGCTTGGGTTGGCTTTGGCCTGGCAAGCCCTGCGGCTACCTTTGCGTTTTTGGGAACAGTCCGGCCCCTACCTCTTATTGTTTAGCATGGTATTGTTGGTTTTAGTGCTCGTTCCAGGGTTAGGTAGAAACGTCAACGGTAGTTCACGATGGTTAGGAGTAGGCCCTCTTACCCTCCAACCTTCTGAATTGGTCAAGTTGTTCTCGATTGTTTATCTTGCAGGGTATGTAGTTCGACGAGGTCAAGAAGTTCGTCAATCAGTCTGGGGATTCGTAAAACCGCTTCTGGTACTTGGATTTATAGCCTTTTTATTGTTATTAGAACCTGATTTTGGGACATCCGTAGTTGTGTTAACCACGAGCATGGGGGTTTTATTTCTCGCAGGAGTTCGAATCTGGCAATTTGTGGTGCTTTTGATTCCAGTCATGTTGGGCTTAATGGGACTGGCTGTGGTCGCACCCTATCGTTTGCAACGTGTTCTCTCGTTTTTGGATCCCTGGCAGGATGCCTTTGGCAAGGGCTATCAGCTCACACAAGCACTCATTGCTTTTGGTCGTGGCGAATGGTTGGGTGTTGGGTTAGGAGGCAGCATCCAAAAGTTGCACTATCTACCTGAAGCACATACTGATTTTCTCTTTGCTGTGTTGGCAGAAGAACTAGGATTGGTAGGGATTCTTGTGGTAGTCGGGTTATTTTCTTTTGTGATTTGGCGAGCGTTTGAGGTTGGACGACGAGCAGAAGAAGCCCAAAACTTTTTCGCAGCCTATTTGTGCTATGGCATTTCCCTTTGGATTGGTTTCCAGGCTTTTATTAACATTGGCGTTAACATGGGTATTTTGCCTACTAAAGGCCTGACCTTGCCCCTCATGAGTTACGGAGGTTCTAGTGTCATGATTACTTGCGTGGCTATGTCTTTATTGTTACGTGTCTCTGGAGAACTTCACGCTGCTGAAGAGATTAGGAAATCAGACCCAGAATCGTAAACCGTAGTGGTACCTTAGGTGCATGTCTACTCGCCACGCATTAAGACCTCATCCCAACACGCCTGCAGATTTTCAAGTAGAAGGTGCCGCAGAGTTTTTATCCAACGGTGATTTATCTCTAATATATTGGATACGAGGCGACCTAGATCGAATCCTCTTCCCAAAAGGGTCTGCTAGTGGGCGAAAAGATAATCTTTGGAAACATACTTGCTTAGAAGCTTTTATTTTAGGTAAAGGTTCTGGCTACGTGGAATACAATTTTTCACCAAATGGTTCTTGGCAGAAGTATGTTTTCCAAGGCTACCGAAAACCACTGGAAACTCCAATTTCTCAAGTGGAACCCACTCTACTTTGCACATTGGATGGCCTCCTACACCTTGAAGTAGGGCTTCCAAGTATAATGTTGCCTGCTGGAAAGGTTCTCCACATTGGATTGTGCGCAGTGATCGAAGACCAGAAGGGCAATCTGTCGTATTGGGCATTGCATCACTCTTCCAGTCGTCCAGATTTTCATCAGGCTAACAGTTTTGTTTTACAGGTAGAACGATCATGCAATTCGGGCTAGATCAATTTTTAGCAGAAAGCACGTTACGACGCCCACTGCAAGGTCAGCGTGTAGCCCTTTTAGCACATCCTGCCTCTGTTACTGCAGATCTTACCCACGCACTGGATGCCATTGCCGTTTTGCCTGACATTGATCTTCGGGCAGCATTTGGTCCGCAACACGGTCTTCGCGGTGACAAGCAAGACAATATGAAAGAATCGCTGGATTTTGTAGATCCAGTGCTAGGGATTCCCGTGTTTAGCCTCTACGGGGACGTGCGTCGCCCTACGTTGGCCATGCTAGATACTTTTGACGTTTTGTTAGTAGATCTTCAAGATTTGGGATGTCGGATTTACACTTTTATCACCACGCTAAGGTATGTCCTAGAAGCCTGCGCAGCCTACGGCAAGAGTGTGTGGGTGTTAGATCGGCCTAACCCAGTGGGTCGTCCAGTTGAAGGGCTTGCATTGCGTTCTGGGTGGGAAAGTTTTGTAGGAGCTGGCCCGATGCCCATGCGCCATGGTCTCACTTTAGGTGAAATGGGACATTGGTTTATCCAACATCTTCGCTTGAATGTGGATTACCACGTAGTGCCGATGTTAGGTTGGCAACCCGAAGAAGGGCCGGGCTATGGTTGGCCATTGGGAGAGCGTACTTGGATAAATCCGAGTCCAAATGCTCCCAATCTTTGGATGGCACGAGCTTACCCCGGCACTGTGCAACTTGAAGGAACTACCTTATCGGAAGGTAGGGGGACTACTCGCCCGCTAGAAGTTTTTGGTGCTCCCGATTTAGAACCGCGGCACCTTTTGAAAACCATGGCTAATCTTGCACCAGAATGGATGAGAGGCTGCCGTTTACGGGAATGTTGGTTTGAGCCGACCTTCCATAAATACGCCGGCCAACTCTGCGCAGGGCTTCAGATTCACGTAGAAGATGCAGCTTACCAACATGGTTACTTCCAACCTTGGCGTTTACAAGCCTTGGTTTTTAAGGCATTGCGCCAGCTTCGACCTGACTATCCTTTGTGGCGCGATTTCCCATACGAATACGAACAAGATCGACTGGCCATCGATATCATTCAAGGCGGTGATATTTTTCGGCATTGGGTAGATGACGGCGAAGCCACGCCAGCTGACTTAGAAGGTTTAGCTGTTCAAGACGAGAAAATTTGGCGAAGTCAGGGCACACGCCTATACTACAGGTAAAAGCTAGTGTCGCTACTCTGAAGGAGCGTTCCTTGAAAACAGCCAAAATGAGTTACTTGGTAATTGCAGCCCTTGGCCAGGATCGGTCGGGGCTAATCAATGAACTATCTATGGCGATTTTAGAAGCAGGCTGCAACATTGTGGACAGTCGCATGAGTGTATTAGGAGGGCAATTTTCACTCCTCATGTTGATTTCTGGCCCTTGGAACGCCGTTGCTAAACTCGAAAACCAAGTGGGCGCACTCCAAAATCGCCTTGGTCTGACCATCACTTCGAGACGTACTGAACCAAGGGCTCCAATGGGCAATATGCTTCCCTACCATGTGGAGGTAGTGGCCTTGGATCACCCTGGCATTGTGCATCAGCTAGCAAAATTCTTCTCTATCCGATCAATTAACATCGAAGAAATGTCAACCACCAGCTATGCTGCTGCCCACACGGGTACACCCATGTTTGGTGTAAATTTGACACTGGCTATTCCAGCAGATCTCCACGTTGCCCGTTTACGAGACGAATTTATAGATTTTTGTGACGAACTAAACCTTGATGCAGTCATGGAACCAGTACGAGGTTAAGTGCTTCCTGTAACTGCGTAATTCCTAGTTAGGAGTTACGCAGTTGGAAATACAAGAGAAACAATAAATCAAACAAAATCAAGAACTTGTAAATTCAACTGCGTAACTCCTATCCAGTATTCTTTCTTGAAAATCTACTGAATACGTCTTCTTCTTCTTCTTAGCATGTTCTTGATCTTTGTAACTAACCTGAGTTCGACGTAAGAAAAAAGGCTAACTCACTGTATTTATTTGATTTATAGCAATCCTAGAAAGAAGGTTTCAAACATTTTGGATACCTAAGTTTGAATAAGTGCTATGTGGGTAAGCATAATACTTGAGTTTTTTAGTAAGATCAAAAGAAAACATAACTGATACAATAACTTACATTATTTCTTACGTCGAACTCAGGTTAGATTAACTGTTTTGTTTCCAACTTAGGCTGTGCACTAGATACTGAGAATCCAGTTTTGTGAAGTGATGGCGGGAGGAACTACACACGCCTAGTCCCGGTACCGCTACCAATGTTTCTCCCACAAAAAGAAGGGGCGTTCTGGCGCGTTCCCACGGTGGAATACCCGCAGCCTGCCAAAGATCTTTGAGTGGGCGATGGTGAGAACCAAAATCGAAACGCTCTCCACCGTGACGCAAACGCACAGTGACTTGGTTCGCAAGAAATCCTGATCCAGTAGTAAGTTGTGCTGTCAGAGTGCCCCAAGGGAGTACGAGGGGCTCTACTGGGTTCCAAGTGGTTTGCCAATCTGGGTCTGGCAAAGGCGCAAGGGGTCGCATCAAATACAAAAGGTTTCGATAGCGTCGTACTTCCGCGCCTTCCCACGTTACGAGTGGTGTGGCATCCCAACGGGTTTCTAAGACTTCTAAAACCTGCTGAAGCACGGTGGTAGACGGCACCAGATGGCCTTGATCCCTGATCCAATAACGCAGTAAATTTCGCACTCGGGAAGAAGTCAATCGAGACAACCGGTCAACTTGTATTGTTTTCGGATGAGTTCCCACCACAGTTTCAAGATCTTGAATTGCTAGAATATCTAATAGCTCGGATGCTTCTGCTTGGTGAGCCGCTGACCTTGCTAGAACGGCCGTTGTGGAAGGCCAATGTGATTCGAGTGCTGGTAATACTTCATTACGTAAATAGTTTCTTGGGATCCGAGAATCTGCATTGCTCTCGTCTTCTATCCAACGTAACCCAGTTTGTTGGGCATAAACCAAAATCTCTTTTTTAGAAATCTCGAGTAATGGCCGTGCTAGGTATCCTTTATAGAATGGTACGATTTTGCGCATCGCCCCAAGGCCACGAGGGCCTGACCCGCGCAAGAGTTGCAAAAGTAGAGTTTCTGCTTGATCGTCTTGATGGTGGGCTGTAAATACGATCTCTCCTGAACTAACCACTTTTGCGAGGACTGCATAACGTGCTTCCCTAGCAATGGCCTCTAAACCGGATCCTGGAGAAATTCGGACACGAAAAAAATGGAAGGGAATTTTTAACTCAGAGCAAACCGCTGCGCAATGGCGCACCCACTGAGCAGAGCGAGGGTGAATACCGTGTTCTATGTGGACTGCTGCAATCAACCCGGGAGGAGTTTGCTTTACCAGTGCGTGCAAAAGGCAGTGTGAGTCCACGCCACCACTGTAGGCAACCCACCAACGTCGAGCCGCTGGCATGTTCTGATAAGATTGCAAATCTAATTGCAAAATTTATCCCACGATAGCCTACCAGTGTGAACGTAAAACCCGATCTTTCAGTGTGGAGGATACCAATTACTCTAAGTTTCAACGAGCATGGTAGTAGGTGGTATTAAGATTTCTACCCTAGAACCCACCACACCTTGGCTCGTCCTCGAAAGGCTAGCACTCAACCATTGGAACAGTTCAACAAATTTGACTGCTTCCAAACTGTGAATGTGCCGCGACCCCTCGGCATCGGGTGCCTTGAAAGCTGCCAATGTTTTCATATTGGCACCTTGAACACCGATCGGCCACACCAAAACCTTTTTTTCCATTTCTGCTTCATTACAACGTTTTGCACTTTCTTCCCAACCAATGTCGGTGGGTTCACCATCACTCAGTAGGAATAGCCAGGGCCTGGTGTAAGGTATGGCGTATTGCTTGTACAACGTTTTCCTCTCTTCTATCATCTTGAGACCTAGGTCTACTGCCATACCCATCGGGGTCATACCATCTGCACTCAATTCTGGAGCCTTAAAATCTGCTGCATCTACCCAATCGGAAACTGTGGTAGCCTCAGCACCACTAAAACGAACAATGGCCACTTGGACGCGCCTTCTAGCAAGAATATCACCTTTCAAGTCCTTTCCAAATTGTAAAATACCTTCGTTTAATCGAGAAATGTTCCCATTGTTTGCCATAGAACCAGAACAATCTAGCAACAAGACACAAGGCGTTCTTTGATTGGTATTGTCTTCAAGTTCTGTGCCTGGGATGATATCTTCATGCTCAAACATGTATTTCTCCTAGATGTTCGAGTTCCAACGCCAGACTGTCATTGTTACAATTGACATCCTCCCCGCCTTAAAGGACGGGGATTCCTACGGATCTACACGCTGAACTGTGTAGTCTCTTCGGCGGGTTCTTGCTTCAAAGAAAGGCCTCACTGAACCTTTTCTCCACGGGCTAACCAGGCGTGTCCCGTCCTTAAAACGTTAATTGCACCGACCACATCGGTGTTTTCTGTAAAACCACGTTCGACATAAAGAAACTGGTTGATTGGAGTCCGATCCGAGTGCGCAGTCGCCCGTCATCCATGACGCTCTCTCTACGCACGTAAAATCGGTTCACGGTT